>NZ_JCALDN010000007.1:0-193901 GCF_059812885.1 Mycobacterium sp. NGS33
TCGCCATAGTTTAAGTTTCGCGGCAGTGCGCCGAATCCGGTGCGCCCGTCGCAAATGCGAAACCACCCGCGCGGCAATCTCCACGCGGGTGGTTTCGTCATGCCGACTTAGACGTCGTAGTACAGCGCGAATTCGTAAGGGTGCGGCCGGATTTGGACCGGCAGGATCTCGTTCTCGCGCTTGAAGTTGATCCACGTCTCGATGAGGTCGGGCGTGAACACGCCGCCCTCGGTGAGGTATTCGTGGTCTTCTTCGAGCCGGTCGATCACCGCGGACAGCTGGGTGGGCGCCTGCGGGATGTTGGCGGCCTCCTCGGGCGGCAGCTCGTAGAGGTCCTTGTCGACCGGGGCCTGCGGCTCGATCTTGTTCTTGATGCCGTCCAGGCCGGCCATCAGCATGGCCGAGAACGCCAGGTACGGGTTGCCCGACGAGTCGGGGCAACGGAACTCGAGGCGCTTGGCCTTCGGGTTGGTACCGGTGATCGGGATGCGCACACACGCCGACCGGTTGCGCTGGCTGTAGACCAGGTTGATCGGGGCCTCGTAGCCGGGCACCAGGCGCTTGTAGGAGTTCACCGTGGGGTTGGTGAACGCCAGCAGCGACGGCGCGTGGTGCAGCAGGCCGCCGATGTAGTGGCGGGCGGTGTCCGACAGGCCGGCGTAGCCGGTCTCGTCGTACATCAGCGGGCTGCCGTCCTTCCACAGCGACTGGTGGGTGTGCATGCCGGAGCCGTTGTCACCGAACAGCGGCTTGGGCATGAACGTGACGGTCTTGCCGTTCTGCCAGGCCGTGTTCTTGACGATGTACTTGTAGAGCATCATGTCGTCGGCCGCGTGCAGCAGGGTGTTGAACTTGTAGTTGATCTCGGCCTGGCCGCCGGTGCCCACCTCGTGGTGGCCCTTCTCCAGGCTGAAGCCGGCGGTGATCAGGTTGGACAGCATCTTGTCGCGCAGGTCGACATAGTGGTCGACGGGGGCGACGGGGAAGTAGCCACCCTTGGGGCGGACCTTGTAGCCGCGGTTGGGGCTGCCGTCGAGCTCGTTGGGCGAACCGGTGTTCCACCAGCCCGAGATGGCGTCGATCTCGTAGAACGAGCCGTTGGTGCGTGAGTCGAAGCTCACCGAGTCGAAGATGTAGAACTCCGCCTCGGCGCCGAAGTACGCGGTGTCGGCCACGCCCGTGCTGATCAGGTAGTTCTCGGCCTTACGGGCGATGTTGCGCGGGTCGCGCGAGTACGGCTCGAGGGTGAAGGGGTCGTGCACGAAGAAGTTCAGATTCAGCGTCTTGGCTTCGCGGAACAGGTCGATCTGCGCCGTCGCGGGGTCGGGCAGGAGCAACATGTCGGATTCGTGAATGGACTGGAATCCGCGAATGGACGAGCCGTCGAAAGCCAGGCCGTCCTCAAAAACGCTCTCGTCGAAAAACGAAATCGGAATGGTGAAGTGCTGCATGATGCCGGGCAAATCACAGAACCGCACGTCGACAAACTCGACGTTCTCGTCCTTCGCGAGTTTGAAGACGTCGTCGGGCGTCTTTTCCGTCACAGAGTGCTCCTTTACTTGGTGAGATCCGCGGCCTGACGCTATGGAGCAGATGTTGCCCGTCAGTCAACCCGATGTTGCGCGCACGTTACGTGACCATGCCACACGCTAAAAGTGGCCGCTTGGGCGGCGGGTTCTATTGTGGGGCCATGGATCGCAAGATCGTATCTTTTCTGGTGGCCGGGCGCACCGTCCGCCCTCCGCATCTGGCCGGTCCGAAGGATCATTCGGACTGCGGTCCGCGCCGATGATGGCCGAATCGCGATCCGCATATCCGGGTGAAAAGCTGGGCCTGCCGGAAAGCGGTCCGGGGTCGCTGGCGCCCATGGGCCGCCGGCTGGGCGCGCTGATGATCGACTGGTTGATCGCTTACGGGCTGGCCGGGTTGGCCATGCGCTTCGGCCTGTTCGCGCAACCGGTGCTGGCCACCGCGGTCCTGGTGATCTGGTTCGTGCTCGGCGTGGTTTTCGTGCGATTGTTCGGCTTCACCCCCGGCCAGCTGGCGCTGCGCCTGCAGGTGGTGACGGTGGACGGACGCGGCCTGGTCGGCCTGGGCCGGGCGGTGGTGCGCGGGGTGCTGGTCGGCACCGTCGTCCCGGCGCTGTTCACCGATTTCGACGGCCGCGGCATGCAGGACCGCCTGACCGCGACGGCCGTGGTGCGCCGCTGACGAAGCCCGAGCGGTGCCGAGCTATTTGCGGCGCACGGTGCGCTGCACCCCGCGCATCTTGCCCGAGTTGGGCAGCGGCCCCTTGGGCAGGACGGCGGCGCCGGCGCGCGACCCCAGGGCGGCCAGCCGCGACTCCAACGTGTCCATCTGCTTGACGGTGATGTTGGCCGGCAGCCGGGTGAGGTGGCGCTCCAGCTTGGCCAGCGGCACCTCGTCGTCGCCGTTGCCGACGACGAGGTCGTAGATCGGCACGTCGCCGATCAGGCGGGCGGTGCGCTTCTTTTCCTGCGCCAGCAGCGGGCGCACCCGCGTCGGAGCTCCCTCGCCGACCAGGATGACGCCGGGCCGGCCGATCACCCGGTGCACGGCGTCGAAGTGCCCGGTCGCGGCGACCCCCGGGGTCACCCGCCACTTGCCCCGCAGGTTGTCCAAAGCCCATGCGGCGGCCCCGGTTTGGCCTTCGGCCTTGCGGTAGACCGACTTCTGGGCGCGGCGGCCGAACACGATGAAGGCGACCAGCCCGCCCAGCACCACGCCCAACGGGATCAGGGTGATCATCGTCAACCCACCGGCCCACAGACCGACCGCCACCGAGATGCCCACGATCAGCACGAAGGCGCCGATCATGTACGGCAGGAGGCGCTTGTCCTCCTGGCGCTGAAGGTTGAACGCCTGCCACAGCTGGGTGCGGCGCTCCCGCGCGGCGGCCTTGCGGGCGGCCTGCGCCTCCGCTCGGGCGGCCTTGTTCTGCGCGGCGGTGCGGGATTTAGCCATAGTCAAAGAATACGTAGGGCCGCGACGGGCCCGCGCCGCCACCGGGCGTCAGGCGCGGCTGCGGGCGGCCTGCGCGTAGAGCCGCCCGGCGCGGTAGGACGAACGCACCAGCGGTCCGGCGAGCACGCCGGCGAAGCCCAGCTCCTCGGCGTACCGGGCGAACTCGACGAATTCCTCCGGCTTGACCCAGCGTTCGACGGGGTGGTGGCGCGCCGACGGGCGCAGGTACTGGGTGATGGTGATGATGTCGCAGCCCGCGTCGTGCAGGTCGGCCAGGGCGGTGCGCACCTCGTCGGGGGTCTCACCCATGCCGAGGATGAGGTTGCTTTTGGTGACCAGCCCGGCATCGCGCGCCGCGGTCAGCACGTCGAGGCTGCGCCGGTAGGTGAAGGCGGGCCGGATCCGCTTGAAGATGCGCGGCACGGTTTCGACGTTGTGCGCCAACACTTCCGGGCGTGACCCGAACACCTCGGCCAGCCGGGTGGGCTCGCCGTTGAAGTCGGGGATGAGCAGCTCGACGCCGGTCGAGGGGTTGAGTTCCTTGATCGCGCGCACCGTCTCGGCGTACAGCCAGGCCCCGCCGTCGGGCAGGTCGTCGCGGGCTACCCCGGTGACCGTGGCGTAGCGCAGGCCCATCGTGCGCACGCTGTCGGCGACCCGCCGCGGCTCGTCGCGATCCAGTGCGGCGGGCTTGCCGGTGTCGATCTGGCAGAAGTCGCAGCGCCGGGTGCACTGGTCACCGCCGATCAGGAAGGTGGCCTCGCGGTCCTCCCAGCATTCGAAGATGTTCGGGCAGCCGGCCTCTTCGCAGACGGTGTGCAGACCCTCGCGCCGGACCAGGCTCTTGAGTTGGGTGTACTCCGGGCCCATCTTGGCCCGCACCCTGATCCACGGCGGCTTGCGTTCGATGGGGGTCTCGGCGTTGCGCACTTCCAGGCGCAGCAGTTTGCGTCCTTCCGGTGCGACAGTCACAGCGCCGATGCTACGCGCGCGGCCGCAGCGTGGTCCTGCACCGGCAGCACCCCGTCCAGGGCGTCGCAGACGGCGTCGGCGACCGCGGTCGTGACATCCTCGACCGACACCGTCCGGCGCAGCTCGGCCGACAAAGACGTCACCTCGGCGTCGGTGATGCCGCACGGCACGATGGCGCCGAACGCATCCAGGTCGCAGTCGCAGTTGAGGGCGAACCCGTGCAGGGTGGTCGCGCGCGACACCCGCACGCCGATTGCGGCGACCTTGCGGTCGGGGCGACCGTCGATGCCCGGCACCCACACCCCGGACCGGCCCGGCACCCGGATCGCGTCCACCCCCAGATCGGCACAGACCTTGAGCAGCGCCTCCTCCAACCGCCGCACGTAGTTCACCACGTCGAGCGGTTCGGCCAGGCCGATGATCGGATACCCGACCAGCTGGCCCGGACCATGCCAGGTGATCTTGCCGCCGCGGTCGGTGTCGACGACGGGAGTGCCATCCACCGGCCGCTCGTGCGATTCGGTGCGCCGGCCCGCCGTGTAGACCGCGGGGTGCTCGAGCAGCAGCAGGGTGTCGCTGCCGCCGGCCACGCGGGCGTCGGCGAGATCGCGTTGCTGCTGCCAGGCCACGCGGTAGTCGACGATGCCGAGCCGGCGGACGTCGATCAGGGCCTGGCTGGACCGGATGGAATCGATCACGTTCGCGACGGTACTCGGCTCGGGCCGGACGGGCCCAGTCCGGTGGCGCTAGTCGTGCTCGCGGCTGGCGGTGGCGTAGGCCAGGGCCTCGCCCACGGTGTTGTGGTGGAAGACGAAACCGGCGCGCTCCAGCGCGGACGGGATGGCCCGCTGCCCCGTCAGCAGGCCCTCGTCGGCGAACTCGCCCAGCGCGGCCCGCAGGGCAAAACCGGGCACCATCAACGGTGTTGGGCGATTGACCGCCCGCCCGAACGCGGTGGTGAATTCGGCGTTGGTGACCGGCGCGGGCCCGGTCATGTTCACCGGGCCGGACAGGTCGGGGTTGAAGATCGCGAACAACAGCGCGCGCACTTCGTCCTCGAGCGTGATCCATGACATGTATTGCCGTCCGCCGCCCAGGCGGGCGCCGAGGCCGGCGCGGAACAACGGCCGCAACCGGCCCAGCGCGCCGCCCGCGGGGGAGAACACCAGCCCGGTGCGGGCCAGCACCACCCGGGCGCCGCCGTACTGGGCGGGCAGCGTGGCGGCCTCCCAGTCCTCGCACAGCCGCGCCAGGAAACCCGTTCCCGCGCGGTCGTTTTCGTCGACCACGCGATCCTTGGTGTTGCCGTAGAAGCCGACCGCGCTGGCGTTGACCATGGTCGCCACGCCCGCGTCGGCCACGGCGTGCGCCAGCACCTCGGTGGGGGCGATGCGGCTGTCGCGCAGGCTCTGCTTGAAGGCGCCCGACCACCGCCGCTTGCCGATGTTGACGCCGCACAGGTTGACGACGGCGTCGACGTCGGTCAGCGTGTCGGGATCCAGATCGCCGCTCTCGGGGTTCCAGTGCAGCTCGTCGGCGTTCGCCGGCGCCCGGCGCACGATGCGCAACACCCGGTGATCGGCGGCGCGCAGGGCCGCCGCCAGGGCCGAACCGATCAGGCCGGACGAACCCGCAATGGCGATGACGGCCTGCTGGCCAGCGCGAGCCACGTTCGGAAGTCCTTCGTTACAGGCCGAGGTCGGCCTCGAACGCGCCCTCTTCGAGACGGTGCTTGATGGTGGTGAGGAAGCGGCCCGCGTCGGCGCCGTCGATCAGCCGGTGGTCATAGGTCAGCGGCAGGTAGCAGATCGAGCGGACACCGATCGATTCGTTGCCGAACTCGTCGACGATCACCCGCGGCCGCTTGACGATGGCGCCGGTGCCCAGCATGGCGGCCTGCGGCGGCACCAGGATCGGCGTGTCGAACAGCGCACCCTGGCTGCCGATGTTGGTGATCGTGAAGGTGCCGCCGGACAGCTCGTCGGGTTTGAGGTTGCCCGAGCGGGCGCGCGCGGCGATGTCGGCGATCGCCCTGGCCAGCCCGGCCAGCGACAGGTCGCCTGCGTTGTGCACGACGGGAGAGAGCAGGCCCTGTTCGGTGTCCACCGCGAAGCCGAGGTGTTCGGCGTCGTAGTAGGTGATCTCCTTGGTGTCCTCGTTGTAGCTCGCGTTGACGTTGGGGTGGATCTTCAGCGCGTCGATCACCGCCCGGGCGATGAACGGCAGGAATGTCAGGTTCACGCCCTCGCGCTCGGCGAACGCCGCCTTGGCCCTGGCCCGCAGCCCGACCAGTTTGGTCATGTCGACCTCGTGGGTCTGGGTGAGTTGCGCTGTGGCCTGCAGGGATTCGCGGGTTTTGTTCGCGGTGATCTGACGGATCCGGCTGGCCTTCTGGGTGGTGCCCCGCAGGTGCGCCAGCGCCGGCGTGGGCGCCGCGGCCGCGGGGGCCGCCGCGGGTGCGGCGGCGGGAGCAGCGGCGGCCGGGGCCGGCGCCTTCTTCGCTTCGGCGGCGGCCAGCACGTCTTGCTTGCGGATGCGCCCGCCGACCCCGGTGCCGGTGACCGAGTTCAGGTCGATGTTGTTCTCGGCGGCCAGCTTTCGCACCAGCGGCGTCACGTACGGCGCGCCGTCGCCACCCGGGCTGGCCGGCTGGGCCTGCGCCGGTTGGGCTTTGGGCTGCGGCGCGGGCGTGGGCTGCGGCGCGGGTTCGGGCTTCGGTTCGGGCTTGGGCTGCGCCTGGGGCTGGGGCGCGGGTTCCGGTTCGGGCTTGGGCGCGGGCGGCGGCTGGGGAGCCGCGGGTGCCTCGGGCGCGGGGGCCGGCGAACCCGCGCCGATGCGGGCCAGCTCGCCGCCGACGGGCACGGTCGCGTCTTCCTCGGCGGTGATGCTGAGCAGGACGCCGGCCACCGGCGACGGGATCTCGGTGTCGACCTTGTCGGTGGACACTTCGACCAGCGCGTCATCGACCTGGACCGAGTCGCCGACCCTCTTGAGCCAGCGGGTCACCGTGCCCTCGGTCACCGACTCGCCGAGCTCGGGCATCAACACCGGGGTGGCGTCGCCGCCGCCGGAACCCTGCTGGGCGGGCGCCGGCTCCGGCTGGGCCTGGGGCTGGGGCTCGGGCTGGGGAGGCGGCGCGGACTGCGCCTGCGGCTCCGGCTGGCTCGGCGCCTGCGGCTCCGCCTGGCTCGGGGCCTGCGCGGCCGGCTGCGAGTCGCCACCTGCCCCGCCACCCTCGGAGGCGTCGCCGATGACGGCGAGCTCGCCGCCCACCTCGACGGTGTCGTCCTCCTGGGCGACGATCTTGGTCAGCACACCCGCGGCCGGCGACGGGATCTCGGTGTCGACCTTGTCGGTCGACACCTCGACGAGCGGTTCGTCGAGCTCGACCGTGTCGCCTTCCTGCTTGAGCCAGCGGGTGACCGTCCCCTCGGTGACGCTCTCACCGAGTGCCGGCATCTGGACAAAGAAGGCCATCGTTTCTGACTCCTCGATCGCTCGTGGGTCGGGGCGGGTCGATCAGCGCGCTTGCGGAAGGCGAAGTCGCAATCCAAAACTATCCTGTCACTGCGCCCTCGCCGGCACACATCCAGGGCAGATACCCCGCGTCGGGCGGGTGACACCGATCACGCTTGCTACGGTGTGGCCACTGCAGCCAGAGCGGGGAGGTCTCGATGCCGCCAACACCACAACTACCGCAGCATTTCGTCGACAGCGCCGACGGCACCCGCATCGCGGTCTACGAAGAGGGCAATCCCGACGGCCCCACCGTCGTGTTGGTGCACGGCTTCCCGGACTCCCACGTGCTGTGGGACGGGGTCGTCCCGCTGCTGGCCGAGCGGTTCCGGATCATCCGCTACGACAACCGCGGCGTCGGCATGTCCGCGGCCCCCAAGCCGGTGTCGGCGTACCGCATGGACCGCTTCGCCGACGACTTCGCCGCGGTGACCGCTGAGCTGAGCCCGGGCCGTCCCGTGCACGTGCTGGCCCACGACTGGGGCTCGGTGGGGGTGTGGCACTACCTGAAACGTCCCGGCGCCAGCGACCGGGTCGCCACATTCACGTCGGTGTCCGGACCCGCTCAGGACCAACTGGTCGACTACATCTTCAGCGGGCTGCGGGCGCCCTGGAAGCCGCGCACCTTCGTCCGGGCGATCAGCCAGGCCCTGCGGCTGAGCTACATGATCTTCTTCTCGATACCGGTGCTCGCGCCGCTGTTGCTGCGGCTGACGCTGTCGGTCCCGGCGCTGCGCCGCAACGCCGTCGACAACATCCCCGTCGAACAGATCCACCATTCCGACAAACTGGCCTCCGACGCCGCCCGGTCGGTGAAAACCTATCCCGCCAACTACTTTCGGTCCTTCTCCGGTCGCAAGCAGGGCGTCGCGGTCATCGACGTGCCGGTGCAGCTCATCGTCAACACCAAAGACAAATGCGTGCGGCCCTACGGCTACGACCACACCCCGCGCTTCGTGCCGCGGCTGTGGCGCCGCGACATCCAGGCCGGTCACTTCTCGCCGATGTCGCACCCGCAGGTGATGGCGGCGGCGGTGCACGAGTTCACCGACCAGGCCGAGGGCAAGCAGCCCAGCCGCGCGCTGCTGCGCGCGCAGGTGGGGCGGCCCCGCGGGTCGTTCGGCGACACCCTGGTGTCGGTCACCGGTGCCGGCAGCGGCATCGGCCGCGAGACCGCGTTCGCCTTCGCGCGCGAAGGCGCCGAGCTGGTCATCAGCGACATCGACGAGGCGGCCGTCAAGGCCACCGCGGCCGAGATCGCCACCCGCGGCGGGGTCGCGCACGCCTACGTGCTCGACGTGTCGGACGCGCAGGCGGTGGAGTCGTTCGCCGAGCGGGTCAGCAGCGAGCACGGCGTCCCCGACATCGTCGTCAACAACGCCGGCATCGGGCACGCGGGCGGCTTCTTAGACACCCCGGCCGAGCAGTTCGACCGGGTGCTTGACGTCAATCTGGGCGGTGTGGTCAACGGGTGCCGGGCGTTCGCGCGGCGGATGGTGGAGCGCGGCACCGGCGGGTACATCGTCAACGTGTCGTCGATGGCGGCCTACGCCCCGTTGCAGTCGCTGAGCGCCTACTGCACCTCGAAGGCGGCGACCTACATGTTCTCCGACTGCCTGCGCGCCGAACTCGACGCCGCCGGGGTGGGGCTGACCACCATCTGCCCGGGCGTCATCGACACCAACATCATCAACACCACGAGGTTCGATGCGCCCGCCGGCAAGCAGGCCGCCGCGGTCGACGGCCGCCGCGGCCAGCTGGGCAAGATGTTCGCGCTGCGACGCTACGGTCCCGACAAGGTCGCCAACGCGATCCTGTCGTCGGTCCAGAAGAAGAAGCCGATTCGTCCGGTGGCGCCGGAAGCCTATGCGCTGTACGGGCTTTCGCGTGTCGCGCCGCAGGGCCTGCGCAACGCCGCGCGGATCCGGGTGATTTGAGGCGCTAAGCGCCCGTCGCCGCCCCACGGCGTCCGGTCAGCAACGTCGCCCCGATCGCGATGATCCCCAGCACGGCCAGCGGGATCGCCCATGCGCGCCGGCCGCCCACCGAGGACTGGCACTGCGCGACATAGTCCGGGGAGTGCGGGACGAAGGAGCCCACGACGGGGATGTTGGCACCGGTCTGATTATTGGTTTGCTGCATCGCATCGCGGGCGCTCTGCGTGTTGGCCACCAGCGCGTTGCCGCACCCGATCGAATTGCCGTTGCCGTCGGTGATGGACACCGGCACCAACAGCCCGATCACACCGGCTATCAGCAGTACCGCGCCCAGCGCGAGGACTATCCGTCGCACCGTCATGGTCTCGCCTTTCCTCGTGGGGATTTCGACCGCTGGGAGATTAACCGCAGTGCTGCGCCGGTAAACCCGGCGTTGACGCCGAATAACCCGTCGATTGCCGGGTATCCGCCCGCGGTAACTCAGGACATGAAGGGGTGTGCACGTGATCACTGCAACGCGGGAGGTGCCCGAGTCGTGTGAGCGGGTGTGGGAGGTGCTCGCCCAGGGCTGGACCTACACCCAGTGGGTGGTGGGCAACAGCCGGATGCGGGCCGTCGATCCCAACTGGCCGGAACCCGGCTCCTCGATCCGGCACTCGATCGGGATCTGGCCGTTGGTGATCAACGACGCGACCATCGTGGAGGAGAGCGAACCCCCGCACAAGCTGGTGCTGCGCGCCCGGCTGGGCCCGCTGGGTGCCGCGCGAATCACCATGCTCCTGCACGAAATTCCGCAGGGGTGCCGCATCGAGATGATCGAAGTGCCGGTGGAGGGGCCGATGGGGGCCGTTCCCGATTCCCTCGCGCTGGCCGCGGCGTACCCGCGCAACAAGGAGTGCCTGTGGCGGCTGGCGGCGCTGGCGGAGCGCCTGGAGCCGAGCCAGGTGAAGTGACCGTGCGCGACACCGTCGATGCCGTCGTGATCGGGGCGGGGCACCACGGGCTGGTCGCGGCGTCGATGCTGGCCGACGCGGGCTGGGATGTGCTGGTGCTGGAAGCTCAGCCCGAGCCGGGGGGCGCGGTGCGCAGCGCCGAGCTGACACCGGGCTACATCACCGACTTGTTCAGCTCCTACTACCCGATGACGGTGGCGTCTCCGGCGATCGCGGCGCTGCGGCTGGAGGATCACGGGCTGCGGTGGTCGCATGCGCCGACGGTGGTCGGCCACCCGCGCAGCGCCGCCGACGACGACCCGCCCATCGTGTATCACGATCCCGCCCGCACGGCAGCGGAATTCGCGCGGCGCACGCACGCCGACGGCGACAACTGGTGGCGTCTGGTGGAGTTGTGGAACAAGATCAAGGCGCCGCTGCTCGACGCCATGCTGGCGCCCTTCCCGCCGGTGCGTCCGTTGCTGCGGTTGCTGCGCAAACTCGGCACGCCCGAAGCGATCCGGGTCGCCCGCCTGCTGGTGCAACCGGCCAACGCCATGGCAGCTACGCTGTTCGAGGGTGAGGCACCACGAGTGTTGTTGCTGGGCAACGCAATGCACGCCGACGTCCCCCCGGACGCGCCGATCAGCGGTGCCATGGGCTTCCTGATGACGATGCTGGCGCAGGATCACGGCTGGCCGGTGCCGGTCGGCGGATCGGGGCAACTCACCGCGGCGCTGGTCAATCGCGCCCGCTCGGCCGGTGCGCGAATCGAATGTCACCAGAACGTGTCTCGCATCGACGTGCGCGGCGGCCGGGCGGTGGGAGTGACCACCGCGGAGGGACGAACGGTGACCGCTCGCCGCGCGGTGGTGGCCGACGTCACGGCGCCGCGATTGTTCTGCGACATGCTGCCCGCGGACGCGGTGCCGGCAGCGTTGCGCCGCGACCTGCAACACTACGAGTGGGATCCGCCGGTGGTGAAGGTGAATTATGCGCTGGCAACCCCGATCCCGTGGCGGGCGAAAAACCTGCGGTCGGTGGGCACCGTGCACTTGGGCGCCGACGGGGACGGGCTGGTCCGCTGGATGGCCGACCTGAACACCCGCGTGATTCCCGAGCATCCGTTCATGTTGCTGGGCCAGACCACCACGGCGGACCCCAGCAGATCGCCCGCCGGCACCGAAAGTGTTTGGGCCTACACGCATCTGCCGCGCAACGTGTCCGACGACGCCTCGGCGGACCGCCTGGCCGCGGCGGTGGACCGGGTCATCGAAGAGCATGCACCGGGGTTCGGCTCGGCGGTGATCGACCGGTTCGTGCAACGGCCGTCGGATCTCGAGGCCAGCGACGCCAACTTGCACCTCGGGGCGCTCAACGGCGGAACCGCCCAGCTGCAGCAGATGCTGGTGTTCCGCCCGGCGCCGGGCATGGGCCGGGCCGAAACACCCATCGAGCGGCTCTATTTGGGCAGCGCGTCGGCGACGCCGGGCGGCTCGGTGCACGGCGCGTGCGGGCGCAACGCGGCCAACGCCGCGCTGGCCGCCGACGGCGCGACCGGCTGGCCGCGCCGCAAGCTGGGGCGCGCCGTGATCACAAGGCTGACCCGCTAGCCGTTTTCGGCGATGTCCTCCAGGACGGCGAACATGGTCCGCGTCGGCACGCCGGTGGAGCCCTTTGGCGAGTAGCCCCACGGGCTGCCGGTGTTGTAGGCGGGCCCGGCCACATCGATGTGCGCCCAGCTCACGCCGTCGGCGACGAACTCGCGCAGGAACACCCCCGCCACCAGCATGCCGGCGAAGCGTTGCCCGCTGATGTTGGACAGGTCGGCCACCGTGGACTTCAGGTCTTCCTTGAGCTCGTCGGGCAGCGGCATCGGCCAGCCGTTCTCGCCCACGCGCTGCGAGATCGCCGCGACGCGGTCGCGGAATTCGTCGCTGCCCATCACCCCGGGGATGCGGGCGCCCAGCGCGACCGTCTGCGCGCCGGTCAGCGTAGACGTCTCAATCAGGTAATCCGGGTTGTCCTCGCACGCCCGCACGATGGCGTCGGCCAGGATGAGCCGGCCCTCGGCGTCGGTGTTCTGCACCTCGACCGTGATTCCGCCGTATTGCGTCAGCACGTCGCCCGGGCGCTGCGCGGTGGCCGAGGGCATGTTCTCGGCCATCGGCACGGTGGCGATCACGTCGATCGGAAGTCGCAACTGCGCGGCCAGCGCGACGGTCGCGATCACCGCGGCGGCACCGCCCATGTCCGAGGTCATGTGGTGCATCCCCGCGGCGGGCTTGATCGAGATGCCGCCGGTGTCGAACGTGACGCCCTTGCCGACCAGCGCGACCTTCTTGGCCTGCTTGGAACGCTTGGCCAGCTTGGAACCGCGGTGGATCAGGCGCACCAGCCGGGGCGGGCGCGATGAGCCCTGTCCCACACCGATGATGCCGCCGTAGCCGCCCTTCTGCAGCGTCTTGTCGTCGAGCACCTCCACCTCGAGACCGACGGATTCACCCAAAGCCCTTGCGCGCTTGGCGAATTCGGCCGGAAAGAGGTGGCTGGGCGGGGTGTTGACGAAGTCGCGGGCGGTGGCGACGGCGGTGGCGACGGCGGCGCCGTGCGCGGCGTCGTTCTTGGCGTCCTTGGCGGTGGCCAGCACCGTGATCTTGCCCAGCCCTTGGTCTTTGGGCGCCGTCTTGGCGCTGCGGAACTCGGTGAACCGGTAGCTGCCCAGGATCAGGCCCTCGACGGCGGCCGCGGCGATGCCCTCGCCGGGCAGCTCGGCCAGCGTGGTGAGCACCGACTCGGTCTTGCCGAGCGAACGCGCGGCCACCCCGGCGGCGCGGCGGATGGTGTCGGCCGGCCACTCGGACCGCGGTTTGCCCAGGCCGACCGTCAGCACGCTGGACACCGGCACCGATCCCACCACCAGCCGGTGCACCTGCTCGGCGGCGCCGGTGGCCTCCAGCGCCCGCAGGCCCGACTCGATCTCGGCCACCGCGTCGGAGGACAGGAACGGCTCGGCGGCCGCGACGGCCGCGCCCGGCTTGTCGTCCTCGCCGGTCGAGACGACGGGCACGATCAGCACGGTCGACGCGGCGGCGCGCCGTGGCAGCGAGGAGGCGACACTTACAGCGGGGGAGGCGTAACCGGGTTCTGTGCTCATCCGCATCACCCTAACGGTCCATCCGTCGCCGCTGATTAGGGTGAAGAGTCGTGAGCGATGCAGCCGACCTTGTGCACGGACCCCTGGAAGCGCGTCACCGGAGCTTGGGCGCCAGTTTCGCCGAGTTCGGCGGCTGGCTGATGCCGGTGTCCTATGCCGGCACCGTCAGCGAACACAACGCGACACGCAACGCGGTCGGCCTGTTCGACGTCAGCCACCTGGGCAAGGCGTCGGTCCGCGGGCCGGGGGCCGCGCAGTTCGTCAACTCCGCGCTGACCAACGACCTGGGCCGCATCGGTCCGGGCAAGGCGCAATACACGTTGTGCTGCACCGAATCCGGCGGCGTCATCGACGACCTGATCGCCTACTACGTCGACGACGACGAGATCTTCCTGGTGCCCAACGCCGCCAACACGGCCGCGGTGGTCGAGGCGCTGCAGGCCGCCGCAGGGGCCGGGCTGACCATTACCAACGAGCACCGGTCCTTCGCGGTGCTGGCCGTGCAGGGGCCGCGGTCGGCCGACGTGCTCGGCCGGCTGGGCCTGCCCACCGACATGGATTACATGGCCTATGCCGACACGTCGTTCTCCGGCGTGCCGGTGCGGGTCTGCCGCACCGGCTACACCGGCGAACACGGCTACGAGCTGCTGCCCCCGTGGGACTCCGCGGGTGTGGTGTTCGACGCCCTGGCCGAGGCGGTCAGCGCGGCCGGCGGTGAGCCGGCCGGCCTGGGCGCCCGGGACACCCTGCGCACCGAGATGGGCTATCCGCTGCACGGTCACGAACTGGCGCTGGACATCTCCCCGCTGCAGGCCCGCTGCGGGTGGGCGATCGGCTGGAAGAAGGACGCGTTCTTCGGCCGCGAGGCCCTGCTGGCCGAGAAGGAGGCGGGCCCGCGTCGGCTGCTGCGCGGGCTGCGGATGGTGGGCCGCGGCGTGCTGCGCGCCGGGCTGACGGTGCTCGCGGGCGACACCCCGGTGGGGGTCACCACGTCGGGCACGTTCTCGCCGACGCTGCAGGCCGGCATCGCGCTGGCGCTGATCGACACCGACGCCGGCGTCGAGGACGGTCAACAGATCACCGTCGACGTCCGGGGTCGTGCCGCCGCATGCGAGGTGGTGCGCCCGCCCTTCGTCGCGGTGAAAACGCGCTAGCGGCGCCGCGTGCGCGGGCGAAATCCGATTCGGTAGGCGGATATACAATCGGCGAATGACCAGTGGCTCCCTCGAGTTCACGGTTTCGCGCTCGGCAACTCCGGCGACCGATGCCGAACGCGAAACCATCCTGGCCGAGCCGGGTTTCGGCAAGTACTTCACCGATCACATGGTGTCGATCGACTACGACGAGACCGGCGACGGTTGGCACGACGCGCGCGTCATCCCCTACGGCCCCATCGAGCTGGACCCGTCGTCGATCGTGCTGCACTACGCGCAGGAGATCTTCGAGGGGCTCAAGGCGTACCGGTGGGCGGACGGCTCGATCGTGTCGTTTCGCGCCGAGGCCAACGCCGCGCGGTTGCGGTCCTCGGCCCGGCGGCTGGCCATCCCGGAACTGTCCGAAGAGCTGTTCATGGAGTCGCTGCGCCAGCTGATCGCGGTCGACAGCGCCTGGGTTCCGGCGGCCGGGGGCGAGGAGGCGCTGTATCTGCGCCCGTTCGTCATCGCCACCGAACCGGGGCTGGGGGTGCGCCCGTCCAAGCGTTACCGCTACCTGCTGATCGCGTCGCCGGCCGGCGCCTATTTCAAGGGCGGCATCAGCCCGGTCACCGTCTGGGTGTCGACAGAGTACGTGCGGGCCAGCCCCGGCGGCACCGGCGCGGCCAAGTTCGGCGGCAACTACGCCGCGTCGCTCTCGGCCCAGGCCGAGGCCTCGGCCAACAACTGCGACCAGGTGGTGTGGCTGGACGCGGTCGAACGACGCTTCATCGAAGAGATGGGCGGGATGAACCTGTTTTTCGTGTTCGGCAGCGGCGGATCGGCCCGGCTGGTCACCCCGGAGCTGTCCGGCTCGCTGCTGCCCGGGATCACACGAGATTCCTTGCTGCAGTTGGCCATTGACGCAGGGTTCTCCGTCGAGGAACGCAAGATCGATATCGACGAGTGGCAGAAGAAGGCCGCCGCCGGCGAGATCACCGAGGTGTTCGCCTGCGGCACCGCCGCGGTCATCACCCCGGTCTCGCACGTGAAGTACGGCGATGCCGAGTTCACCATCGCCGACGGCCAACCCGGCGAGGTGACCATGGCGCTGCGCGACACGCTGACCGGGATCCAGCGTGGCACCTTCGCCGACACCCACGGCTGGATGGCCCGGCTCGGCTAGCTGCTCGCGCTCAGAACCGCACCAGGCCAGCGAGCACCACGGCGCTCACCGTCGTGGTCAGCTCGATCGCCGCGCCCAGCACGTCACCGGTGATGCCGCCGAATCGGCGCACGCAGTGCCGCACCAGGATCGCCCCGCAGCCCAGCCCCGCCGACACCGCCACCGGGCCCTGCCAGGGCCGCGTCCCGGCCAGCAGCGAAACGGCGAGCAGCACCGCGACCCAGGCCGCCACGACCGCAGTCGGCTGGCTGGCGGCGACGCGGATGCCCAGGGCGCTGCCCTCGGCCGCGGGCACCGACCGGTGCCCGGCCAGCACCGCGGTCACCCGTCCCGCGAACACGGCGACGGCGATACCCGCCACGCCGGGGAACACCCGGCCGGTGGCCCCCAAGGCCGAATACGCCAGGGCCTGCAGCATGAGCACGACGACGACGGCGGCGACGCCGAACGGGCCGGTCGATCCCTCGCGCATCACCGCCAGGGCCCGTTGCGGCGGCCCGTAGCAGCCCAGGCCGTCGGCCGTGTCGGCGACGCCGTCGACGTGCAGGCCACGCGTGACCAGCAGCAGCACCGCGACCGCGAGCAGGCCGGGCAGCGCCCCGGACGGCCCGAACACGTGCACGCCGCCCCAGGTCACGGCCGCGGCCAGGGCCCCCAGCACGGCGCCCACCACCGGCAGCGCGGTCATGGCGGCGCGGCCCATCGGCGCGTGCCCGCCGCCCGGCACGGGTAGCACCGTCCCGAACGCGAAAGCCGTTGCGAGCGAACGGATCACGGCGCAGGAGCGGCCGGGGCGGGGCCCTCGACGCGGTCGGACACCCCGGCCTGGGTGAAGGTGGCCATCGACGACAGGGCGGCCACCGCGGCGCGCAGCACCGGAACCGCGAGGGCGGCGCCGGTGCCCTCGCCCAGCCGCATCCGCAGGTCGAGGATCGGCTCGAGATCCAGCGCCGTCAGCGCGAGCGCATGCGCGGGCTCGGTGGACCGGTGACCGGCCTGCCACCACAGCCGGGCGCCCGGCGCCAGGTGCTCGGCGACCAGCGCGGCCGCCGTCACCGCCATGCCGTCGAGCAACAGCGGCGTGCGCCGGACCGCGGCCTGCGCGCAAAAGCCCGCCAGCGCCGCCAGGTCGGCGCCGCCGGCGCAGCGCAGCAGCGCGACCGGATCGGGCAACACCTGCCGCGCGCGAAACAGGGCGTCGCGCACCGCGGCCGTCTTGCGCGCCCACCCGGCGTCGTCGATCCCGGTGCCGAAACCCACCGCCGCAACCGGCTCGGCGTTCGTCAAGGCCGCCACTAAAACCGTTGCGGCCGTGGTGTTTCCGATGCCCATATCGCCGGCGATCAGCAGGTCGGCGCCGGCGTCGACCTCCTCGTCGGCGATGGCCGCGCCCGCCGCGAGCGCCCTGGAGGTCTCGTCGTCGCTCAACGCGTCCTGCACCCTGATGTCGCCGCTGGCGCGGCGCACCTTGTGGGCGCCGATCCGTTCGGTCAGCGGGTCGGCGTCGACGGCCAGGTCCGCGACCCGGACCGTCGCCCCGGCGACGTCCGCCAGGGCGTTGATCGCGGCGCCGCCGGCGTCGAAGTTGGCGACCATCTGCGCCGTCACCTCCGGCGGGTAGGCCGACACCCCCGAGTGGGCGACACCGTGGTCACCGGCGAACACCACCACCCGGGCACGCTCGAATTGCCTTGGGGGGCAATGCCCCTGACACGACGCGACCCACACCGACAGGTCCTCGAGCCGGCCCAGCGCCCCGCGGGGCTTGGTCAGGGTGTCCTGGCGGGCACGGGCCGCGGCGGCGGCGTCCAGATCGGGCGGTGAGATGGCGGCGAACTGCATCAGACCCCCAAGGGTTTGATCGGGACCGGCTGGCCGGCCACCACCAACACCACCCGGTCGCACAATGCGGCCAGGCGCTGGTTGAGGCCGCCGAGCTCGTCGGCGAACCGGCGTCCGGCGGCGGTGGCGGGCACGACCGTCAGCCCGACCTCCGGGCTGACCAGCACCAGTGGGGAGGCGAACTCACCGACGGCGGCCAGCACGTCATCGACGGCGGCCGCCACCGAGCCGCCGTCCCAGGCGTTGTTGCGGTCCAGCGCGCCGGTCAGCCAGGTGCCGAGATCGTCGATGAGCGTCGGGGCGTCGGGGGACTGGCGCAATTGCGTTGCGATGTCGCCGGTTTCGATCGTCGACCAGTGCGCGGGCCGGCAGGCGCGGTGCCGGGCGATCCGCTGCGCCCAGGCCGCGTCGTCGTGTCCGGCCGGCCCGGGCGCCAGGTAATGAACCGCCTGCCCGGCCGGCAACCCGTCGGTGATGGCTTCCTCCGCCCACTGCGACTTGCCTGACCTGATCCCGCCGAGCACCAGCGTGCGCACCGGTGTCAGCCGGCCTTCCGGCGAGCTTTAATCGACACTGGCGCCGTGCTTGACCTGGGGCCGGGGCGCCCGCAGCCGGCGCATCTGAGACGCTCGGCCGGCGGCGTAAAGGCCTAGCTTCCAACGGCTTTCGGTGTTGTTGGGGAACTTCACGTCGACCAGCCTGCTGACCTTGCGGCCCAGGATCAGCCCGTCGACGCTCATCACGGCCATCAGCACCAGCATCGCCGGCGACACCCACAGCTGCAGCTGGGGGACGCCGAACATGACGAACATCAGGAACAGCGTCGACGGCATGAACAGACCCAGCAGGTTGCGCCGCGAATCCACCACGTCGCGGACGTAGCGGCGGATGGGGCCCTGGTCGCGGGGCAGCAGGTAACCCTCTTCGCCGGCCATCATCTTTGCCCGGCGTTCCGACATGCCGGCGCGGCCGGCGGCCTTGGCGGCCCGGCGCTCCTCGCGGCTGAGCTTGGGGCCGGCCAGCGATTTGCGGCGGGCCCGCGCCTCGGCGGCGGTCATGGGTGCGGGCGCGACCGGACCCTTGCGCCCACTGCGCCGCGCTTCGTTGCGCTTGGGCGTGGGGCGCCCTTTGGGGCCCGTCCGCTGCGCCTCGCGGGTCGCGTCGCCCGAGGCGCCAGCAACGCCGGCGACGGCCGCGGCGGCCGCGTTTTCGTCGAGGTCGGTGTCCTGGCCTTTCTTACGGCCCAACAGCTTCACAGTGGCCAGGTTACTTCGCGCGCGACTCGCGCCGGAATTCGCCTGGAATGCCTTGCTATTAGACCTGCGTTAGTGGCGCACTTGGCCCTACTCTTACACGTGATGAACGGCTGCCTTTGATGGACGACGGGTCGATGGCCTCGGATGATGATGGTCCCGGCCTGGCCCCTGGCCGCCTGCAGTTGCCCGCGATGCAAGTTCTGGTCGCCCCGGACTGCTACGCCGACAGCATGTCGGCGCTGGAGGCTTCCGCCGCCATCGCGACCGGCTGGACCCGGTCGCGTCCCGGGGACCGGTTCATCGTCGCCCCCCAATCCGACGGCGGCCCCGGCTTCGTCGAGGTGCTCGCCACCCGGCTGGGGCAGACGCGGCGCCTGAGGGTCTCGGGACCGCTGAAAGCCATGGTCGAAGCCAATTGGGTGTTCGACAGCGAGTCGGCCACCGCCTACCTGGAGTGCGCCCAGGCCTGCGGTCTGGCTCTGATTGGCGGACCACCCACCCCGGAGACCGCGATGGCCGCCCACAGCAAAGGCGTGGGCCAGCTGATCGCCGAGGCGCTGCGGGTGGGGGCGACGCGGATCGTGGTGGGTTTGGGCGGCAGCGCCTGCACCGACGGCGGGCAGGGCATGATCGCCGAACTCGGCGGCCTGGACACCGCCCGCCGGCAGCTGGGCAACGTCGAGCTGATCGCCGCCTCCGACACCGAATATCCGTTGCTGGGCCCGTGGGGGGCGGCCCGGGTGTTCGGGCCGCAGAAGGGCGCCGACACGGCCACCGTCGCCGCGCTGGAGGTTCGCCTGCAGGCGTGGGCGCTGATCCTGGAAGCGGTGGCCGGGCGCGATGTGAGCGCCGAGCCGGGCGCGGCGGCCGCCGGCGGCATCGGCGCCGGGCTGCTGGCGCTCGGCGGCCGCTGTCAGTCCGGGGCGGCCATCATCGCCGAGCACACCCGGTTGTCCGACGACCTGGACACCGCGGAGCTGATCGTGACCGGCGAGGGCCGGTTCGACGAGCAGTCCCTACACGGCAAGGTGGTGGGATTTCTGGCCGACGCGGCTCGGCCGCGGGGGATCCCGGTGGTCGTGCTGGCCGGCCAGGTCGACCTGGACAACGCGACGGTGCGTTCGTCGGGCATCATGGCCGCGTTATCCATCGCCGAGCACGCCGGATCGGTGCGGTTGGCGCAGGCCGACGCCGCCAACCAGCTCATGGGTCTGGCGTCGGTTGTGGCGGCGCGACTCGGGAATAGCGGTCCGTCAAGGTACCGTTGAAGAAGTGGACTTTCGCGCGGTCCGGATCGCCCGGCGTGAGCCGGCGATATCGGGCCTGATCGGACCCACCCAACGATGAGGCATGTAGGAGAAGCAATGACGGTGCAAAACGAGTCGAACGCCACGACGACCCACGGCGTGATCCTGACCGAGGCCGCCGCCACCAAGGCAAAGTCCCTGCTGGACCAGGAGGGCCGCGACGACCTGGCGCTGCGCATCGCCGTGCAGCCGGGTGGGTGCGCCGGCCTGCGCTACAACCTCTTCTTCGACGACCGGACGCTGGACGGCGACCTGACCGCGGAGTTCGGGGGTGTGACGCTGACGGTGGACCGGATGAGCGCGCCCTACGTCGAAGGCGCGTCCATCGACTTCGTCGACACCATCGAGAAGCAGGGCTTCACCATCGACAACCCCAACGCCACCGGCTCGTGCGCCTGCGGCGACTCGTTCAACTGATCGATTGATCCCGCCGAATCCATCAGCCGGGCTGTCCCGGCTGGCGGATCGCGCTTAGTACGAGCCGCCGGTGCGCAGGACGTACGAGCAGACCATGATCTGACCGCGCTGGAACAGCAGCTGCGCGATGCCCTGCACCTGCCCGTGCATCGGGCCCCCGCTCACCGGCGTGACCTTCATCGTGAACAACGCCTGAGCCTGGTACTGCGACAGGTAGACGATCTTGTCGATCGAGGTCAGCTCGACCGCGGAGAACTGCTTGCGGAACGCGTCGCTGCTGAGCTTGGCCAGCGCCTGGTCGGAGCGCTTGTCCTGCACGCCGTCGTACAGGCCGCACAGCGCGTTGCGGGCGATCTCGTCGATGTCGCGGTGCTCGAGCGCGTCGAGATAGCCCTGGATGGCCGTCTTCGCCGCGCCCTCGGAGAACGTGGCGCCGGTGGTGGCCCCGTTGGTGCGGACCCCGTACACGATGGCCACCGTCAACACCGCGACGAGCGCGATGGCCAGCAGGATGCCCACGACGAGCCGCCGCTTGGAGCGTTGCGGCGGGTAGGGCACCGGCGCCGGTTGCCCGGCATAATCGGCCTGCGGAGCTGCGGCGAAGCCGGGGCCACCGGTGTGGGGGTCGTCGGGGAACTCGAGTGGCTCGGATTCGCCTGGGGGCTGGTGTCCGCCCGGTCCGCCGCTGCCGCCGCCGACGGTGTGGTTCGGCGAGTGCGGACCTGCCATCGTGGTTCTCCTACGGTGGTAGACGGGACTGCAATCGGGTTGCGGCCCGAGCATGTGATCCCGGCGACTTGAGTGAGTTCCCTAGGGAGGCTAGCGCACGACCTCACGCCCCCCGTGCACACAGCGACGGTCGAGACGCGTGCGTAAGCTAGATAACCTTACTAACGAAGGATGGAGTTTTCGTGACGATCGCGGTGACAGGTTCGATTGCGACCGACAACCTGATGCGTTTCCCCGGCAAGTTCTCCGAGCACCTGCTGGCCGAGCACCTGCAAAAGGTGTCCCTGAGTTTTCTGGTCGACGACCTGGTGATTCACCGCGGCGGCGTGGCCGGCAACATCGCGTTCGCCATCGGCGTGCTGGGCGGTGACGTGGCGCTGGTCGGCGCGGCCGGCGACGACTTCGACGACTACCGCCAGTGGCTGCAGTCCCACGGCGTCAATTGCGAGAACGTGCTGATCTCGCAGACCGCGAAGACCGCCCGGTTCACCTGCACCACCGACGAGGACATGGCCCAGATCGCGTCGTTCTACCCGGGGGCCATGTCGGAGGCGCGCAACATCAAGCTCGCCGACGTCGTGTCGTCGGTGGGCCGCCCGGACCTGGTCATCGTGGGGGCCAACGACCCCGACGCGATGGTGGTGCACACCGAGGAGTGCCGCGAGCTCGGCCTGCCGTTCGCCGCCGACCCCTCGCAGCAGCTGCCCCGCCTGTCCGGCGCCGAGATCGACAAGCTCGTCGACGGCGCGGCCTACCTGTTCACCAACGACTACGAGTGGGAGTTGCTGCTCTCCAAGACCGGCTGGTCCGAGGCCGACGTGCAGAAGAAGGTCGAGCTGCGGGTGACCACGCTGGGCGCCAAGGGCGTCGACATCGTCGAGCGCGACGGGACCACCACCCACGTCGGTGTGGTGCCCGAGACCAGCCAGACCGATCCCACCGGCGTCGGCGACGCGTTCCGGGCCGGCTTCCTGACCGGTCGCAGCGCGGGGCTCAACCTCGAGCGTTCGGCTCAGCTGGGCTCGCTGGTCGCCGTGCTGGTGCTGGAGTCCACCGGAACCCAGGAGTGGACGTGGGACGCGGCCGTGGCCAAGACCCGGCTGGCCGACGCCTACGGCGACGAGGCGGCCGACGAGATCGCCGCGGTGCTCGCCTAAGCCTCGCGGGCCAGTGCTAGAGCCTGCGCCTCGGGCCTCGGCCTCGGGCTCGGGCATCACGCCTCGGGCTCGGGCCTCGGGCCTCGGGCCTCGCGCCTCGAGTGTGAAGTCCCGGCGTCGAGTGTGAGCTGAGGGCGGCGACACGCCGACATGCAACGCCGTGGCTTCACACGCAACGCCCTGGCTTCACACGCGAGGCCGCGGATTCGCCGTCGGCTCCTAGAGCTGCACCGGGTACACCGGCTCGCTGATCTGCGGCACCACGCTGCCCTCGACGAAGATCGCGTGCCAGAGCATGAAGATCAGCACCGTCCAGAGCCGGCGGCTGTGATCGCTGGCGCCGTTGCGGTGCTCGTCGAGCATCCGGCGCACGGCGGCCAGGTCGACGAGGTGGCCGGCTTGTGACGAGTTCACCATCGCGTACGCCCACTCGAGCAGCTCACCGGCGCGCAGCCAGTGCCGGATCGGCACCGGGAAGCCCAGCTTGGGCCGGTGTAGCACGTGCGCGGGCACGATCGGCTCCAGCGCGCGCCGCAGCGCGTACTTCGTGGTGGTGCGGGTGATCTTCGCCTCGACGGGCAACCGGGAGGCGACGGCGAACACCTCGGGATCCAGGAACGGGACCCGTAGCTCCAGCGAGTTGGCCATGGTCATCTTGTCGGCCTTGACCAGGATGTCGCCGCGCAGCCAGGTGAACAGGTCGACGTGCTGCATGCGGGCCACCGGATCCCAGCCCGCCGATTCGGCATACACCGCGGCGGTGACGTCGGTGTGGGTCCACTCCTCGCGGAAGCCGGGCAGCACGTCGCGCAGCTGCGCGTCGGAGAAGCTGCGGGCGTTGCCGTAGTAGCGCTCCTCGAGCGTCAGGGAGCCGCGGTGCAGCAGGCTCTTGCCCCGCATCCCCTCCGGCAACGGCTTGGACACCTTGCCCATGGACCGCCGCAGCGGCCGCGGCAGATAGTCGAAAGGCTTGAGCGACAACGGCTCCCGATAGATGGTGTAACCGCCGAACAACTCGTCGGCGCCCTCGCCGGACAGCACCACCTTCACGTGCTTGCGGGCCTCGCGGGCGACGAAGAACAGCGGCACCAGCGCCGGGTCGGCCACCGGCTCGTCGAGGTACCAGACGATCTCGGGCAGGGCGGCGACGAACTCCTCGGGGCTGACCACCTTGGCGATGTGGCGCGCACCGATCGCCTCGGCCGAGGCCACCGCGACGTCGATCTCGGAGAATCCCTCGCGCTCGAAGCCGGTGGTGAATGTGATCAACCGGGGGTTGTGCCGGATGGCCAGCGCGGCGATGGCGGTGGAGTCGATTCCCCCGGACAGAAACGCGCCGACGGTGACGTCGGCGCGCATGTGCTTGGCCACCGAGTCCTCGAGCACCGCGGTGATCTCGTCGTAGCGGGCCTGTTCGGTGTCCCGGGTGATCGGCACCGCGGCGAACCGCGGCACGAAATACCGGGTGACCTCCGGTTGCAGGCGGTCGGGGCGGATGCGGGCGTAGCAGCCCGATTCCAGCCGCCGCACCCCGCGGTGCAGCGTCTCCGGCTCCGGCACGTACTGCAGGACGGTGTAGTGCTGCACGGCGCGCTCGTCGATTCCGGTGTCGAACCCGACGAGCTCGGCCAGATCCAGCAGGCACTTCTTTTCGCTGGCCACCGCGGTACCGCCTGTCCCTGTCGCCATGAACAGCGGCTTGATGCCGAAAGGGTCTCGGGCGCAAAGCAATTCGCGGGTCACGGTGTCCCACAGCGCGAACGCGAACATGCCGCGCAGCCGGGTCAAGACGTCGGTGCCCCAGTAGTGGTAGCCGGCGACGATGGGCTCGCCGTCTCCGTCGGTGGCGAAGGTGACGTCGTGCCGGGTGGCCAGTTCGTCGCGCAGCTCGAGGTAGTTGTAGATCTCGCCGTTGAACACCAGCACGTAGCGGTCGGGCGCCTCGGGCGGCCCCCAGCGCAGCGGCTGGTGCGAATGGGCGATGTCGATGATCGACAGCCGGTTGAAGCCGAACACGACCGAGCCGTCGGTGTCCGGGTCCACCCAGGTGCCCGGTTCGTCGGGCCCGCGATGGCGCATCGAATGCGACGCACGAGCGATGGCCCCGTCGGCGCGGGCGGCCGCGCCGGGTTCCAGGCCCTCGGGGGCGGCGACGAACGCCAGCAGACCACACACGGCGCCCCAGTATGCCGCACGTGGAGGACATGCGTGGATGTCGCACCCTGGCACGTCGTCCATGGCCTGACAAGCCGGTGGGCCGGGGTTTCGTCGCCCGGCTCAGGCGCGTGGTCTACGCTGCGTAGTATTCGATATCCGAGCAGGAGGCGCTAACGTGACCCCTCGCGAGCAGGACCGTTCGCAACGTTTGTCGCAGGGCAGGTTTCGGCGCCATTCCGCGGGCTCCGGAAGCCGGGCGAGGGGCGTTTCCCGTCGTCTTCGGCCGTTCGCGCTGGCCATGACGTTGGGTGTGCTGGCGCTGTTCCTGAGCGGGTGCAGCAGCTGGGCGGACGCGCTGGCATTGGGCTGGCCGCGCGGCATCACGCCGGAGGCCCACCTCAACCGGGAACTGTGGATCGGCGCGGTGATCGCCTCGCTGGTGGTCGGCGGCATCGTGTTCGGGCTCATCTTCTGGGCCTCGGCCTTCCACCGCAAGAAGGCGACCGACACCGAGCTGCCGCGGCAGTTCGGCTACAACATGCCGCTGGAGCTGGTGCTCACGGTGACACCGTTCCTCATCATCTCGGTGCTGTTCTACTTCACCGTCGTGGTGCAGGAGAAGATGCTGCACCTGGCCAAGGATCCCGAGGTGGTCATCGATGTCACCGCCTTCCAGTGGAACTGGAAGTTCGGCTATCAGCGCGTGGCCTTCAAGGACGGCACCCTGAACTACGACGGGACGGACCAGGCGCGCAAGAAGGCGATGCTGTCCAAGCCGGAGGGCAAGGACGCCCACGGTGAGGAGCGCGTCGGCGCCGTGCGCGGCTTCAACACCTCTGACCGGCAGTACCTGAACTTCGACAAGGTCGAGACGCTGGGCTCGAGCGAGGAAATCCCGGTGCTGGTGCTGCCGACCGGCAAGCGCATCGAGTTCGACCTGGCCTCCGCGGACGTGGTGCACACGTTCTGGGTGCCGGAGTTCCTGTTCAAGCGCGACGTGATCCCCAACGCCGACGCGAACAACTCGGTGCACGTCTTCCAGACCGAGGAGATCCAGCAGCCGGGCGCGTTCGTGGGCCACTGCGCGGAGTTCTGTGGCACGTATCACTCGATGATGAACTTCGAGGTTCGGGTGGTGGCGCCCAACGACTTCAAGGCCTACCTGCAGCAGCGGATGGACGGAAAGAGCAACGCCGAGGCGTTGCAGGCGATCGGGCAGCCGCCACTCGCGGTGACCACCCATCCGTTCGACACCAAGCGCGGTCAATTGGCCGGAAGCCAGTAGGTTAGGACACCAAATGCATATCGAAGCCAGGCTATTCGAGTTCATCGCCGGGTTTTTCATTGTGGTTGCCGTGCTCTACGGGGTGCTGACGGCGATCTTCGCCACCGGGGGCG
The DNA here is from genome assembly GCF_059812885.1 of Mycobacterium sp. NGS33. Taxonomy (NCBI): domain Bacteria; kingdom Bacillati; phylum Actinomycetota; class Actinomycetes; order Mycobacteriales; family Mycobacteriaceae; genus Mycobacterium; species Mycobacterium sp. NGS33. The sequence continues at coordinate 26,082 of NZ_JCALDN010000007.1, forward strand.
TGGAGTGGGCGGGCACCACCGCGCTGGTGCTGACCGGCGGCCTGGCGTTGATCACGGCGACGTTCTTCCGGTTCGTCGCGCGGCGCCTGGACACCCGGCCCGAGGACTACGAGGGTGCCGAGATCAGCGACGGAGCAGGCGAATTGGGCTTCTTCAGCCCGCACAGCTGGTGGCCGATCCTGGTCGCGCTGTCGGGCTCGGTGACCGCGGTCGGCATCGCGCTGTGGCTGCCGTGGCTGATCGCCGCCGGGGTGATGTTCATCCTGACGTCGGTGGCCGGTTTGGTCTTCGAGTACTACATCGGTCCCGAGAAGCACTGATTCGCGGCATAAAGGTCACAATCAGATCACGTGATCGCCTGCGCCGTTCGCCACGACCGTTTTGCCCCTTTGGGGTTCGGTAGTGTTTTGCCCAGGCAAACGAGGAGTTTCCCAGCGCGCCCGCGTCGATGTGATCGCGGAGTCTTGGGCGCAGGTGAGGCAGTCGAACAGGGTAGGCAAAGGCAGAGATGAGCGGGTCGAGACCCCCGGAATGGGATCCTGACGCACCCGACCCTGCCGACCCGATCAGCCACGAACCAGAGCCCGGCGGCGAGCCGGCCGACGAGCTGGAACCCGGCGCGCACGGCGACGTCGCGGGTGAGCCGGAACCCTTCGAGGACAGCGCCGAACTGCCCGCCGCGAACCAGACCGATGAGACCGACGCGTACTCGCGGGCCTACTCGGCTCCGGAATCCGAGCACTTCACCAGCGGGCCCTACCTGCCTGCCGATCTGCGGCTCTACGAATACGACGACTTCGACGAGGCCGCCGCCGGCGACGACGAGCGCAGCACCGCGCGCTGGCCGTGGGTGGTCGGGGTCGCCGCAATCGTCGCCGCGATCGCGCTCGTCGTCTCCGTATCGCTGTTGTTCGCCCGGACCGATACCACCAAGCTCGCCAACCCCGGAACCACCACCGCGCCGTCCACGCCGCCACTGCAGGACGAGATCACGACCACCAAGCCACCGCCCCCGCCACCGACGACCGAACCGCCGCCGCCCCCGACAGCAACGGAGACCCAGACTGTGACGGTGACGCCTTCTCCGGCACCGCCGCCCCCGCCCGCCCCCGCACCGGCGCCGCCGCCGGCGACGTCCACGGCGGCCGCGCCCCCGCCGCCCACGACGCCGACGGGTCCGCGGCAGGTCACCTACTCCGTGACCGGCACCAAAGCCCCGGGCGACATCATTTCGGTGACCTACGTCGACGCGTCCGGCCGGCGCCGCACGCAGCACAACGTGTACATCCCCTGGTCGATGACCGTCACCCCGATCTCGCAGTCCGACGTGGGCTCGGTGGAGGCGTCCAGCCTGTTCCGGGTCAGCAGGCTCAATTGCTCGATCACCACCAGCGACGGAACCGTGCTCTCGTCGAACAGCAACGACTCGCCGCAGACGAGCTGCTGATGGTCAGCAGATATTCGGCTTATCGGCGTGGGCTGGGCGACGACACGATTGCGCCCGAGGTCGTCGACCGCATACTGATCGGCGCCTGCGCCGCGATTTACCTGGTGCTGCTCGGTGTCAGCGTGGCGGCCGCCGTCGCCCTGGCGGATCTGGGCAGGGGCTTTCACAAGGCGGCCAGCAGCCCGCACACCACCTGGGTGTTGTATGCCGTCATCATCGTCTCGGCGCTGATCATCGCGGGCGCGATCCCGATCCTGCTGCGGGCCCGCCGGATGTCGCAGTCCGAACCCGCCGCTCAGGCGATGACCGCGCCGACGCGCGGGCCGTCACGACCTCCGATGCGGCTGGGGACCGCCACGCTGCACACGTCGGCGCCGGCGGCCTCCGGCGCCGAGTGGTCGGGCGAGGCGGTCGACCGAGTGTGGTTGCGCGGCACCGTGATACTGACCGGCACCATGGGCGCGGCATTAATCGCGGTCGCGACGGCGACCTACCTGATGGCGGTCGGTCACGACGGCGCGTCGTGGGTGGGCTACGGGTTCGCCGGCCTCATCACCGCGGCGATGCCGGTGGTCGAGTGGCTGCACATTCGCCAGCTGCGCAGCGTCGTCGCCGACCAATAGCCAGTACCGGGAACCGGGGGAGCGCGGGGTCGCACCGCATGCACTCTGCGTGACGATGCCGTCGACACATAAACCACTGCGACGACACGCCCCGTGCGTCGTCGCAGTGGTTTATGTCTCGCGGTTACGCCCGGCTCCAGCGGGCCCCAGGCACGAAATAGCCCGGCTCCTTCGCCGGCCGCGTGGGGCCGATGAGGAGCCGGGCTATCCGGGCTATCCGCTAGTGCTCGCCGTTGGTGGAACCGTTCGTCGAACCGTTGAGGCCGTCCTGGTATTCGCGCAGCGCGGTCAGGGCGCGTTGCTCGGAGCCGTGCGCCGCCTCCCGCAGGGCCGCGTCCTCGGACAGCGGGTCGGCGAACAGGAAGCTACCGCTACCCGGGGATCCGCCCGAGCCCAGCTTGTTCATCTTCTTGGGCAGGGGCGCACCCTGGTACGCCAGCGGCAGCGGGTGGCCGTGGTCGTCGACCGGGCCCAGCGGCTGGTGCAGCTCGATGTAGGCGCCGTGCGGCAGCCGCTTGATGATGCCGGTCTCGATGCCGTGCTCGAGCACCGCGCGGTCGCTGCGCTGCAGTCCGATGCACCACCGATAGGTGATGAAGTAGACCACCGGCGGGACGATCACCATGCCGATGCGCCCGATCCATGTCGTCGCGTTCAGCGAGATGTCGAACTTGAACGCGATGATGTCGTTCATCGCGCACAGCGTCAGCAACATGTAGAACGCGATCGCCATGGCCCCGATCGACGTGCGCACCGGCACGTCGCGCGGGCGCTGCAGCAGGTTGTGGTGCGCGTAGTCACCGCTGAACCGCTTCTCCAGGAACGGGTAGACGATCAGCAGACCGAAAACCCCGCCCATGATCAGCGCCACCCAGACCACCGCCGGGATGGTGTGGTGCCAGAAGTAGAACTCCCACGGCGGCCAGATACGGGCCAGGCCTTCGGTCCACATCATGTAGAAGTCGGGCTGCGAACCGGCAGAGACGTGAGATGGCTTGTAGGGGCCCAGGTTCCAGATCGGGTTGATCTGCAGCAGGCCGCCCAGCAGGCCCAGCACGCCGACGATCGCGGCGAAGAACGCGCCGGACTTGACCGCGAACACCGGCATCACTCGCACGCCGACCACGTTGTGCTCGGTGCGGCCGGGGCCGGGGAACTGGGTGTGCTTCTGGAACCACACCATGGCCAGGTGCAGCCCGATCAGCGCCAGGATGATCCCGGGCAGCAGCAGGATGTGCAGGGCGTACATCCGCGGGATGATGTAACCCGCTGTGGCGCACTCGCTTCCGACGCCACCGCAGGGGAAGTCACCGCCGAACAGGGCCCAGTGCAGCCAGGTCCCGATCACCGGCATGCCCAACGTGATCGAGGACAGCGCGGCGCGCAGCCCGATGCCGGACAACAGGTCGTCGGGCAGCGAGTAGCCGAAGTAGCCCTCGAACATGGCCAGGATCAGCAGCAGCGAGCCGATGACCCAGTTGGCCTCACGCGGGCGCCGGAAGGCGCCGGTGAAGAAGATGCGGGCCAGGTGCACCATGATCGACGCGGAGAAGATCAGCGCGGCCCAGTGGTGGACCTGGCGCACGAACAGTCCGCCGCGGACCTCGAAGGAAATATCGAGGGTCGACGCGAAGGCCTTCGACATGTCCACGCCGCGCAGCGGCTGATACGCGCCGTTGTAGGTGATCTCGCCCATGGACGGGTCGAAGAACAGGGTCAGGTAGACGCCGGTGAGCAGCAGCACGATGAAGCTGTACATCGCGATCTCGCCGAGCAGGAACGACCAGTGCGTGGGGAAGACCTTGTTGAGCTGTCTGCGCACGGCGGCCGACGGGTGATAACGCGTGTCGATGTCCTCACCCTGACGGGCCAGGACATCGCCGATCTTCGGGGGACTCAATTTCGGACTCATGTTGTCGTCCTCTCCCAGAATGCCGGTCCGACGGGCTCGACGAAGTCACCGTTGGCGACCAGATACCCGTTGGTGTCGATGGTGATCGGCAGTTGCGCCAACGCACGTGCGGCCGGCCCGAAAATCGGCTTGGCGAAGTGCAGCGCGTCGAACTGCGACTGGTGGCACGGGCACAAGATCCGGTAGGACTGCTCCTCGTACAGCGAGGCGGGGCAACCCAGGTGCGAGCACACCTTGGTGTAGGCGAAGAACTCACCGAAGTTGAAGCTCTCCTGGCCCTGCCGTTTGACCACGCGGCCCATGTCGGTGGGCCGAATCCGGATGAGCATCACCGGGTTTCGCACACCCTGGTTGATGGCCCGCAGCTTCTCCTGCGATTCGGGAGTGGTGCCGTCCCCGTCGGACTCCCGCCACGGGAAGACGGTTTCCATGCCGCCGGCGTCGAGGTCTTCGGGGCGCATCTTGACGAACGGCGACGTGGAGGCCGAACCGGTGGCACGCGCAAGGTAGATGGTCTCGCCGTGATAGCGCGGGGTCCAGCCGGAGGTCCACAGCACGGCCTTCTTGCCGTCGGCGGTCGGCACCACCGGCTTCCACGGGTTCTTGATCAGCCCGCCGGCAAACGCGACCAGGGTGGACAGGCCGAAGGCGCCCAGCCCCATCCCCAGCGACAGGCCGATCAGCTTGCGTCGACCGACCGTCGATCCCTGATACGCGTCGGCGAGGTTCGCGACCACCGTCTTGCGGTCGACGTCGCGCGAGGCGCCGTCGTGGCGGTCCTGGATCGAAATCTCTTCCGGGATAAAGCGTTTCTGATACAGGATGACGCCGACACCGATCGACAGGATCGCCATGCCGAAGGTCAGCCCGTACAGCGGAGTGGCCAGGTCGTAGAGGAAGCTGCCGGCTTCCTCCTTTGGCTTGTACTCCCACGGCCAGAACAAGAAGATCAGCAGTAGGGCCAGCCCGAAGAACCCGCCCAGCAAAAGCCAGAGGGCGACGCCACGCTCGGCGCGCTTTTCGGCTTTGGTGCCCTCGATCGGCCAGCGGGGTTCCTTGAAGACCGTTTCAACGCCGTCCAGCTTGCCGCCCAGGGCCACCAGTTCCTGCTGCGACATGGCGGCCAACGCCGCGTCGTCGGGCTCGCGCTCGCCGGTGCCGTGCGGGTTTCCGCCGGTGTCAGCGCCGCGAACGTCCGCCTCACTCATTTGCGCCGCTCCTCCTCATCGCTTCGCTCTGCATCGTCTCGGCGCGACTCATGCTCGTGCCCCAATCCACAGTGCCAGCCCGATGGCGGCGACCATCCCGATGATCCAGGCGGCCATGCCCTCGGGTGCGGGCCCGAATCCGCCGAGGCCGTAGCCGCCCGGCTGGCGCTCCTCGGTCACCGCCTTGATGTAGCCGATGATGTCCTTCTTGGCCTCGAACGACAGCTGACGGTCGGAGAACTTCGGCATGTTCTGCGGACCGGTCCGCATGGCCGCCAGGATCTGCTGCTCGTTGGCGGGCTCGAGGTCCGGCGCGTACTTACCCGACGACAGCGCCCCGCCCTTGCCGGTGAAGTTGTGGCACGAGGAGCAGTTCAGCCGGAAGAGGTCGCCGCCGCGTCCCAGGTCCGTGCCCCGCAGCGAGCGCATCGCCAGGCTGCCGTCCGGGTTGCGCACCGTCGTCGGGCCGCCGCCGTTGGCCTGGACGTAGGCGCCCAGGGCGTCGACCTGCGCCTCGTCGAAGATCGGTTCCTTGCGCGGCGCCTGGGCCTCACCGGTCATCGCGGGCATCCGGCCGGTGGACACCTGGAAGTAGACGGCTTCCTCGCCGACGCCGATCAGGCTCGGGCCGCGGTCGGGCACGCCCTGCAGGTTGGCGCCGTGGCAGGACACGCACGACGTGTCGAACAGCTGCTTGCCGGTGCGCAGCAGCGCCGAGTTCGACTCGTCGGCGACGGCCACCTGCGGCCGCGGAGTCAGGATGGCGGCCAGGCCACCGGCGATGGTCAGCGCGATCAGCAGTAGCAGGCCACCGGACAGCCGGCGACGAAGCCGCCGCCGCGAACGGTCGCGCTGCCCCTGCGGCGGCTTGGCCGCACCGGATCGGGTCGATCCCAGTTTCTTCAACCGAGCACTCCTGTTCGTCCAGCGCCTGCTCATCGGATGAAATAGATCACGGCAAACAGCGCGATCCACACGATGTCGACGAAATGCCAGTAGTACGACACGACGATGCTGGCCGTAGCCTGCGCCGGCGTGAACTTGCTCATTGCGGTGCGGGCCAGCAGGAAGATGAAGGCGATCAGACCGCCGGTGACGTGCAGGCCGTGGAACCCGGTCGCCAGGTAGAACACGCTGCCGTAGGCGCTGCCGGGGATGGTGGTGCCGTGCGTCACCAGGTGGAAGTACTCGTAGCCCTGGCCGCAAACGAAGAACAGGCCCATCAGGAAGGTGAGCACGTACCAGCGGCGCAGCCCGAACACGTCGCCGCGCTCGGCCGCGAACACCCCCATCTGGCAGGTGAACGAGGACGCGATCAGCACCAATGTCACCGGGACGGCCTGATACAGGTTCAGTTCGGTCGGCGGCGGCGGCCACTTTCCGCCCGATTGGGCGCGAGCGGTGAAGTACATCGCGAAAAGGCCAGCAAAGAACATCAGCTCGCTGGAAAGCCAGACGATGGTGCCGACGCTGACCATGTTGGGTCGGTTCAGCGAATGCACCCGCGACGTAATTGCAGTACCCGAAGTCCCGGCAGCGCTGGTCACATACGCAAGTATGACGCTTTGTAGTTGTTGATCTCCACCCGGGGCGGCATTTGAGGTCTGGCGCGTCCCGGTCGCGCGCGCGCCGGTCGACGGTTGGGGCCGGTGTGGTCCTCGTGGGACCATCGGCGCGTGGTTTCGACATCCCAGGCTTCGTCGTCGGGCGCTTCGCCGTCCGGCGCGCGCGCGCCGTCGTGGCCGCAGGTCCTGTCGCGTCTGACGGGCGGTCAGGACCTGACCCGCGGGCAGGCCGCCTGGGCGATGGACCAGATCATGGCCGGCGCCGCGACCCCGGCCCAGATCGCGGCCTTCGCGGTGGCGATGCAGGTGAAGGTTCCCACCTCGGCCGAAGTTATCGAGTTGGCCGACGTCATGCTCAACCACGCGCTGCCGATGCCCGCCGGCGCCATTCGCGACGACACGGTCGACATCGTCGGGACGGGTGGCGACGGCGTCAACACGGTGAACCTGTCCACCATGGCGGCGATCGTGGCCGCGGCCGCCGGCGTGCCGGTGGTCAAACACGGCAACCGGGCGGCATCGTCGTTGTCCGGCGGCGCCGACACGCTCGAGGCGCTCGGCATCCGGATCGACCTGGGGCCCGACGAGGTGGCACGCAGCCTCACCGAGGTGGGCATCGGGTTCTGCTTCGCGCCGCTGTTTCATCCGTCCTACCGGCACACCTCCGCGGTGCGCCGCGAAATCGGTGTGCCGACGGTGTTCAATCTGCTTGGGCCGCTTACCAATCCGGCCAGGCCCCGGGCGGGTTTGATCGGCTGCGCGTTCGCCGACCTCTCCGAGGTGATGGCGGGCGTGTTCGCCGCCCGCCGGTCCAGCGTGCTGGTGGTGCACGGTGACGACGGGCTCGACGAGTTGACGACCACGACGACGAGCACCATTTGGCGGGTGCAGGCCGGCACGGTGGACAGGCTGACGTTCGATCCGGCCGGATTCGGTTTTCCCCGAGCCGATCTCGACGACCTGCTCGGCGGTGACGCGCAGGCCAACGCGGCCGAGGTGCGCGCGGTGCTGGGCGGCCGCAAGGGTCCGGTGCGCGACGCCGTCGTCCTCAATGCCGCCGGCGCCATCGTTGCGCACGCCGGATTATCCAGCCGCGCCGAATGGTTGCCGGCGTGGGAGGACGGGCTGGGCCGCGCCTGCAAGGCCATCGATTCCGGTGCGGCCGAACAGCTGCTCGCGCGATGGGTGCGGTTCGGCCAGCAGCTCTGAGTCCCGCAGCGCCTGCGCCGACACCTGTTCGGCGGCCAGCCGCGCCGAGCGGGCCGTCGCGGCCCACGCCGACCAGGGGCCGGCCGACCGCAGCGGGGAGGCCCAGCCGTCCTCGGCGACCCGAACGATGCGCACCCCGGGCGCGGTCAACCACCGCGTGATGAGCGCGGTTTCCTCGACGAGCGCGCCGCCCAGGGGGGCCGGTCGGGGCAGAATTGCTTGTGCCCCAGCGACAATCGCGTCGACGACCGGCATCGGGGGCACGCCGCGCCTGGCGCTGCCCGCCGCGGCGAGCTGGCCGTGACGGATGACGGCCAGGTGATAGCCGCCCTGGCCGTCGGGCGCGGCGGCGATCAACTCGGGCAGCGCGGCCAGGGCGCGCAACCGCTGGCCGCGCCACAGCGTCTCGACCGCCGTGACGATGCGGTCGCGCAGCCGCGCGGCGCTCTCGAAGTGATGCCGCTGCGCGAGCGCGTCGACCTGGTCCACCGCCGATCTGAGCGCGCCGTTGTCCGCGCCGTCGATCAACGCCGCGACCCGCGCGACGGCGCCGGCGTACTGGGTGGCGGTCACCCCGCGTGCGGCCGGGCACGGTGACACCTCCGCCTCGGGGCAGGACGGCCCGTGCAACGCCGAGCGCCCCAGCCGGTTGGTGCAGGTGCGCAGGCCGGTGAACCGGGCCAGCAGGGCGGCCGTGTCGGCGGCGTCGGCGCGGGCCCGAAACGGGCCGACGGCGCGCTCGTGCCGCGGCGCCCGCACCACCGTCAGGCGGGGAAATGCCTCCTCGCTCAGCGCCACCCACCACCACCGGTGCGGAAACCTCGACCGGCGGTTGTAGGGCGGGGCGTGCGCGGCCAGCAGCCGCAGCTCGCGCACGCCGGCCTCCAGCGCATGCGCGCACTCGACGTGGTCGACCGCGCCGGCCAGCGCCACCATCTCCTTCATCCGGCCGCGGGGGTCGGCGCCGGTGAAGTACTGGCTGACCCGTCGTCGCAGGTCGACGGCGGTGCCGACGTAGAGCACTTCGCCCGAGGGCCCGCGGAAGAGGTACACGCCGGGCCGGCGCGGCAGGCCCTCGGCGAGCACCCGCTTGCGGCGCTGGGTGGGCGTCACGTCGGGCAGGTAGGCGCGCAGGTCGGCGTAGGTGTGCACGCCCTGATTGCCGATCCGTTCGATCAGGGCGTGCAGCACGTCGACGGTGGCGCGGGCGTCGTCGAGGGCGCGGTGGGTGGGCTGGGTGGCGACGGCGAACAGCCGGGCCAGCGAGGCCAGCCGCACGCTGGGCGCTTCCTCGCGGCTGAGCACCCGGCGGGCCAGCCGGACCGTGCACAGCACCTGCGGGCGCGGCCAGGCGATGTCGCACTGCTGCGCGGCGGCCCGCAGGAAGCCGACGTCGAACCCGGCGTTGTGGGCGACCAGCACGGTCCCGTGATCCAGGCCGGCGAACTCCAAGAACATGGGCAGCACGGCGTCGATGGCCGGCGCGTCGCAGACCATCGCGGTGGTGATGCCGGTCAGCTGCACGACCTGGGGCCGGATGCTGCGCCGCGGATCCACCAGCGTGGCGAACTCGCCGAGCACCACGCCGCCGCGGACCTTGACCGCGCCGATCTCGGTGATGGCGTCGGGAACGGTTCCGTCGGCGCCCTTGGTGCGCCCGCCGGTGGTCTCGAGGTCCACCACCACGAACGTGGTCTCGCGCAGGGAGAGCTCGTCGGGCGTGAACGGTGACCCCACGTCGGCGAAGCTCAGCTGCGTCGCACCCCGGGAAGCCACGGCGGTGACGTTAAGCCCGGCGACCGACAGCCACGCCGCTGCCACGCCGCAACGTGGGGAGGGATACCTGTCGGTGGCCGCGGTTACCGTTCGGGCAGTCCGGCGTGATGTTCGCCCACCAATGTGCCGGAGCCGACGCGAGAGGACCACCCGATGGCACCGAGAACCGAACCCACCGACCTCGGCACGACGCCGCCCAATCCGGGGACGCCGGTGGTGATCGACTGCGACGAATGCGCGGTGCGCGGCCCCGGCTGCCGCGACTGTGTCGTCAGCGTGATACTCGGGGTTCCGGATACTTTATTGCAGGACGAGCGCGCTGCTTTGGAGGTTCTCGCCGAGGCGGGCCTGGCGCCGCGCCTTCGCCTCGTCCCGATTCGTCGGGACCGTGGCTCTGGTGTAGCCTAATTGCCTTGTCCCACAAAGGTCCTCGGGCACGCGAAACGGTTCACATAGAAATGACAGGATTCTTTCTAATTTCTTAACCGCTTGCTTTGGACAAACGCCGATATCGTTTCGTAACCTGTTTGAGACCTAAACCAGCTCGACGCCTTTTTCGTCGATGGCCGTTTAAGGAAGCAAATCTTGAGGCTTGCATCTAGGTACCCGGTTGCGCGTGTCCTGACACGTTCGGCCATAGGGACGCTAGCTGGCTTCGCGATCTTGTCCGGTGTCGTGACGGCCCCCGTGTGGGCAGACCCGGCCGAAGACGCCACGGCAAAACTCAACCAACTGTCGCGCCAGGCCGAGCAGACCACCGAGGCCATGCACAGCGCCCAGCTGGACCTGAACGACAAGCTGGCCGCCCAGCGCGCGGCGGACAAGAAGCACACCGACGACCAGGCCGCGGTCGATGCGGCCAAGGCGCATCTGGCGTCCTACCAGGACTCGGTCAACAAGCTGGCCGCCGCGACCTACATGGGTGGTCACGTCGACGGCATGGAAGCCATCCTGACCGCGGGCTCGCCGCAGGGCCTGATCGACAAGCTGGCGGTGCAGCGCGTGATGGCCACGCAGATGGCCGACCAGATGAAGAGCTTCCAGATCGCCGGGCAGCAGGCCGCCAAGGCCGAGCGCGAATCCGCCAAGTCGGCCGCCGACGCCAAGAGCGCCGCCGAGCAGGCCGCCGCGGTCCGCGCGAGCCTGCAGTCCAAGCAGAGCCAGCTGCAGGTGCAGATCGCGGTGGTCAAGTCGCAATACCTTTCTTTGACCGCCGATCAGCGCACCGCGCTGGCCAATCCCGCGCCGCCTCCCGGCGCGCCGGCACCGGAAGCGGCGCCCCCGGGCGCGCCCGCGGGACAGGCGCCGGGCGAGGCGCCGCCCGCCGGCGGAATGCCCGGCATGCCCGGAACGGCCCCCGGCGGTGTCGGCGGCGGTGACCGTGCCACCGTCGTGCAGGCCGCGCTGACCCAGGTCGGTTCGCCCTACGTCTGGGGTGGCTCCGCGCCGGGCGGATTCGACTGCTCCGGCCTGGTGATGTGGGCCTTCCAGCAGGCCGGCATCTCGCTGCCGCACTCCAGCCAGGCGCTGGCTCACGGCGGCCAGCCCGTCTCGCTCGGGGACCTGCAGCCCGGTGACGTGCTCACCTTCTACTCCGACGCCTCGCACACCGGCATCTACATCGGTGACGGCATGATGATCCACTCCTCGACCTACGGCGTGCCGGTCCGGGTGGCGCCGATGAGTGCCGGCGGTCCGATCTACGACGCTCGCCGTTACTAGACACCCCGGAGCGCGCCGCCGGCGGCTCTCGATACTGCTGGCCTGGGTTTTCGTCGTCGAACTCGTGGTGGTCGCGGCGGTGCCGTTCGACGCCCAGCGCGAAGCCCGGATCCGGCCCGCTCAGCTGGTCACGCCCGCCCGCAGCCAACCCGGCGCGTCGGCCAGGTCGATCGCCGTGGGCGACCGCACCGTGCGGCTGGTGGGGCTCGGCGGCCCGGCCAGCGACCGGCTGCTGTCCCGGGTGGGCGCGGGCATGGGCGCGGCGATCACCGCGGTGGAGTCGTTCTGGGGTACCGACTGGGCCCGCGAGATTTCGGTGGTCGCGGCGGGCACGGACGAGGAATTCCGCGCCGCCGCCGGCGGGGGACCGGCGTCGCAGTGGGCCGACATCGCGGCAGTGACGGTGGTCGACCGCCTCGATCCCGTTCGCCGGGTCGCCGACGGCGAGCGGATAGTGTTCGCGCCGGGGGCGGCCACCATGAGCGCGGCGTCATTGCGAATCGTGTTGGCCCACGAGCTTTTTCACTACGCCGCGCGCGCCGACACCGCCGCGGATGCGCCCCGCTGGCTCACCGAGGGGGTGGCCGACTTCGTTGGGCGCCCGCCGACCCCGGTGCCCGCCGAGACGCTGCTACCCATGACGCTGCCCACCGACGGCGATCTCGATGTGCCGGGCGAGCAGCGCTCGCTGGCCTACGACCGCGCGTGGTGGTTCGCCCGATTCGTCGCCGACACCTATGGACCGCCGAAGTTGCGCGACCTCTACCTGGCCGCCTGCGGCGTCCGGCACACCGACATGACCGTCGCCGGTCAAGACGTGCTGGGTGACAGCCCGGCGGGCCTGCTCACCCGCTGGCATCAGTGGCTGGGCCACTAGGCGGCATCGCCCCGCTGCGACCGTGTGCACCGGGCGCATCGCCGTCAGGCTAGCCTGACGCAGGTGAGTCGGGTCCTGCTGGTTACCAACGACTTTCCGCCCCGCCCGGGCGGCATCCAGTCGTACCTCGGTGAGTTCGTCGGCCGGCTGGTCGACGGCGGCCCGCATTCGGTGACGGTGTACGCGCCGCAGTGGAAGGGTGCCGACGCCTTTGACCGCTCAGCCCAGGCCGCCGGCTATCGGGTGGTGCGCCATCCGGGCACGCTGATGCTGCCCGGCCCGGCGGTCGACGCCCGGATGCGGCGGTTGATCGCCGAGCACGGCATCGACACCGTCTGGTTCGGCGCGGCCGCGCCGCTGGCGCTGTTGGCCCAGCGCGCCCGCGGGGCCGGGGCGAGCCGGGTTCTGGCCAGCACCCACGGCCACGAGGTGGGGTGGTCGATGCTTCCGGTCGCCCGCTCGGTGCTGCGCCGCATCGGCGACGACACCGACGTCGTCACGTTCGTCAGCCGCTACACCCGGTCGCGGTTCGCGCCGGCGTTCGGGCCCAAGGCGTCGCTGGAGTATCTGCCGTCCGGAGTGGACACCGACCGGTTCCGGCCCGACCCGGCGGGCCGGGCCGAGCTGCGGGCCCGCTACGGGTTGGGCGAGCGGCCCACGGTGGTGTGCGTGTCGCGGCTGGTGCCGCGCAAGGGCCAGGACATGCTCATCAGGGCCCTGCCCTCGATCCGGCGACGGGTCGACGGCGCGGCATTGGTCGTCGTCGGCGGCGGGCCCTATCAGGACTCGCTGCGCGCGCTGGCCCGCGAGTGCGGGGTGGCCGACGACGTGACCTTCACCGGCGGCATCCCGGCCGCCGAGTTACCCACGCATCACGCGCTGGCCGACGTGTTCGCGATGCCGTGCCGCACCCGCGGCGCCGGGCTGGACGTCGAGGGGTTGGGCATCGTCTTCCTCGAGGCCTCGGCGACCGGCGTGCCCGTCATCGCCGGCAAGTCGGGAGGAGCCCCGGAAACGGTGCGGCACAACAAGACTGGGCTGGTCGTCGACGGCCGCGAGGTGGACCAGATCGCCGACGCCATCACCGAATTGCTGACCGATCGCGACCGGGCGGCCGCCATGGGCGCGGCCGGGCGCGAATGGGTGATGGACCAGTGGCGCTGGGACACCCTGGCGGCGCGGCTGGGCGCGCTACTCGGCGGACCGGGCAGCTAGTCCTTCTCGTAGATGGCCTCGATGTCGGAGGCGAACTTCTCGGCCACCACGTTGCGCTTGACCTTCATCGTCGGCGTCAGCTCACCGGTGTCCTCGGTGAAATCGACCGGCAGGATGCGGAACTTGCGGATCGATTCCGCATGGGACACAGCCTGATTGGCGTCCTTGATGGCCGCGTCCACCTCGGCGACCAGGTCGGGGTCGGTGGCCAGGTCGCCCACGGAGGTGCCGGCGCCCTTCTGGTTGCGCTGCTTCCAGCCGTCGAACGCTTCGGGGTCGATGGTGATCAACGCGCCGATGAACGGCTTGTTGTCCCCGACGACCATCGCCTGACTGATCAACGGGTGGGCCCGCAGCCGGTCCTCCAGGACGGCCGGCGCGACGTTCTTGCCGCCGGCGGTCACGATGATCTCCTTCTTGCGCCCGGTGATCTTCAAGAAGCCGTCCTCGTCGAGCACGCCCAGGTCCCCGGTCCGGAACCAGCCCTCGGTGAAGGCGTCTTCGGTGGCCTGCTCGTTGCGCCAGTAGCCGGTGAACACCACGCCGCCGCGGACCAGCAGTTCGCCGTCCTCGGCGATGCGCATGCTGTTGCCGGGCACCAACGTTCCGACCGTGCCGATCTTGACGTTGCCGACCTGGTTGACGGTGATCGCCGAGCTGGTCTCGGTCAGGCCGTAGCCCTCGTGGATGGTCAGGCCCACGCCGCGGTAGAAGTGGCCCAGCCGCGAGCCCAGCGGCGCGCCGCCCGAGACCGCGGCGTGGCAGTCGCCGCCCAGCGCGGCGCGCAGCTTGGTGTAGACCAGCCGGTCGAACAGGGCGTGCTTGGCGCGCAACACCGGCCCGCGGCGGCCGCGGTCCTGCGCCTCGCTCCAGTCGACGGCGGTTTGCACGGCCGCGGCGAAGATCCGGCCCTTGCCGTCGTTCGAGGCGTTCTGCTCGGCGGTGTTGTAGACCTTCTCGAACACCCGTGGCACCGACACCACGACGGTCGGCTTGAACACCGCGAACTGCGGCACCAGGTTCTTGATGTCGCTGGTGAAGCCGACGGTCACCTTGTTGGCGAACGCGGACAACGTCAGTGAGCGCGCCAGCACGTGAGCCAGCGGCAAGAAGACCAGCAGCCGCTGGCCCTCGTCGAGCAGCGTCGGCAGGCTCTCCTTGGCGCCGCGGGTCTCATACAGCAGATTCGAATGCGTCAGCTGGCAGCCCTTCGGCCGCCCGGTGGTGCCCGAGGTGTAGATGAGGGTCGCCGGATCCGAGGCCCGCAGCGCCTCGAGGCGCGCGGTCAGCTCGGCCGGTTCCACCGACGCGCCGGCCTCCACGAGCTGGTCGAGCGCCTTGGGCCCCGACCCGTTGATGTGCAGCACCCGGCGCAGGGCGGGCAGTTCGGCGGTCAGCTCGGTGACCATGGCCGCGTGTTCGTCGGTCTCGGCGAATGCCAGCACGGCCTCGGAGTCCTGCAGCACCCAGCGCACCTGCTCGGCCGACGACGTCTCATAGATCGGCACGGTGACCGCGCCCACCGACAGGATCGCCAGGTCGAGGATCGCCCATTCGTAGCAGGTGGCACAGAAGATCGACACGCGGTCGCCGGCCTGTACTCCCAGGGCGATCAAACCCAGTGCGGCCGAGCGGATCTGCTCGGCCGCCTCGCCGCAGGTGACGTCGGTCCACTCGCCGTCGACTTGGCGTTGGTAGATGACGAAGTTGGGGTCGTCGCGCTCGTGTTCGAAGACCATCGCGGCGATGTTGTCGCTTTCGCCGACGGAGAAGCGGGCGGGGACGCTGTACTCACGCACTCTTGTGACCTCGATTGACCTCGTGGAGATTCCCGGGAGCGGGTTGCTGCCGACCAGCCTAATCCGCGCGTTGAGCCAGTACGGTCAGAGTGGGTCGGGCGGGGGCCGCGATTGCCCGCGGCGGCGTCCGGTCCGCCCTCGGCGGGGCGCCGCGGGCCGGTGTGTGAAGCTGGGGTCATGAACAGCATCCAGATCGCGGATGAGACGTTTGTCGCCGCCGACGGCGCACGGGTCGGCGCCGCGGTGGCCGAGCAGTCGAGCTGGCGACGCTGGTGGCCGGACCTGCGGCTGCAGGTCGTGGAGGATCGCGGCGAAAAGGGCATCCGGTGGTCGGTCACCGGCGCGTTGACCGGGACCATGGAGGTGTGGCTGGAGCCGTCGCTGGACGGCGTCGTGCTGCACTACTTCCTGCACGCCGAGCCGACCGGGGTGGCGGCCTGGCAGCTGGCCAAGCTGAACTTGGCGAAGATGACGCACCGCCGTCGGGTGGCGGGCAAGAAAATGGCCTTCGAGGTCAAGACGACACTGGAACGGTCACGTCCGGTCGGAGTTTCTCCGGTAGTTTAGCCGGGTCAGGTCCTGCCGGAGAGTACCGTGTCGGACCGAGACCCGCGGGGTCCGCACATTCGACAGCGGTCGATCCGTTTGCGGGAGAGAGGGCAGCAACCAGGTGGCGGAGAAGACGACGCAAACCATCTACATCGAGGCCGACCCGGCCACCGTGATGCAGGTGATCGCGGACATCGATTCCTACCCGCAGTGGATCTCGGAGTACAAGGAAGCCGAGGTCGTCGAGAAGGACGGCGACGGCTACCCCAAGGTTGCGCGGATCGTCATGGACGCCACGGTGATCAAGGACACCATGGTGATGTCCTATGAGTGGCCCAAGGATCGCCAATCGGTGAGCTGGACGCTGGTCTCGAGCTCGCTACTGCGTTCGCTGGAAGGCTCATACCGGTTGGCGGCCAAGGGATCTGGCACCGAAGTCACCTACGAACTCTCCGTCGATCTGGCCATGCCGATGATCGGCCTGCTCAAGCGCAAGGCCGAGCGCCGCTTGACCGACACCGCGCTGAAAGATCTGAAGAAACGAGTCGAGGCTGAGTGAGTCCACTGAATTCGGAGCGCCTGCCCCGGCCCGGATCAGCCTTTTCGTCGGCAAAGGTGGGGTAGGGAAATCCACCCTGGCTTGCGCCACCGCTGTCGGTGCCGCGAGCGCCGGCCAGCGCGTGCTGGTGGTTTCCACCGACCAGGCGCACTCGCTGGGTGACGTGCTGGGCGTTCCGGTATCGCCGAGTCAGGGCGACCCGGTGCGGGTACTCGCCGACCTCGAAACGGGGCAGACGGAGGTCGGCGGCGGATTTCTCGATGCGCTCGCCCTGGACACGCTGGCCCTGCTCGAGGTCCGCTGGCATGAGGTCGTCGCCACCCTGGATCGCCGCTTTCCCGACTCTGAACTGAGTACCATTGCGCCCGAAGAACTTTCGGCCCTCCCCGGGGTACAGGAAGTGCTGGGGCTGCACGCCGTCGGCGAGCTGGCCCGCAGCGGGCGATGGGATCGGGTGGTGGTCGATTGCGCGTCGACCGCCGACGCGTTGCGGATGCTGACGTTGCCCGCCACCTTCGGGCTCTACGTCGAGCGGGCCTGGCCGCGGCATCGCCGACTGTCGGTCACCGTCGACGACGCCCGGTCGGCGGCGGTGGTCGAGCTGCTCGAACGGATCAGCTCTCACGTCGAGTCGCTGAGCGCGCTGCTCACCGACGGCGATCTGGTGAGTGCGCACCTGGTGCTGACCCCCGAGCGGGTGGTCGCGGCCGAGGCGGCCCGAACGCTGGGTTCGCTGGCCCTGATGGGCGTGCGCGTCGAAGAGCTGATCGTGAATCAGGTTCTGCTGCAAGACGACTCGTATGAGTACCGCAACCTGCCCGAACACCCCGCTTTCTACTGGTACACCGAGCGCATCGCCGAGCAGCGCGGCGTGCTCGACGAGCTCGACGCCACCATCGGTGAGGTGGCGCTGGTGATGACCCCGCATCTGTCCGGCGAGCCGATCGGCCCCAAGGCGCTGAGCGGGCTGCTCGACGCGGCGCGGCGCCGGGGCGGCACGGCCCCGCCGGGCCCCCTGCGGCCCACCGTGGACCTCGAATCCGGGACGGGACTGGCGTCCATCTACCGAATGCGGCTGGCGTTGCCGCAACTCGATCCGTCGGGCCTGACCCTGGGCCGGGTCGATGACGATCTGATCATCAGCGCCGGGGGATTGCGGCGCCGGGTTAGGTTGGCATCAGTACTTCGGCGGTGCACGGTGCTGGACGCACATCTACGGGGTAGCGAATTGACGGTGCGTTTTCGACCAGATCCGGAGGTGTGGCCGAAGTGAGTGGTGGGGGTCATTCCGACATCGGTCCGGAACTGCGGAGGCTCGCCCAGACGATCCTGGACGGCATCGACCCCGCGGTCCGCGCCGCGGCGGCGCTGACGGCCGGCGCGGGCGTGGGCACCGGCAAGTGCCAGCAGGTGTGGTGCCCGGTCTGCGCGCTGGCCGCGCTGGCCACCGGCGACCAGCACCCGTTGCTCACCGCGATCGCCGACCACAGCATCGCCCTGCTCGAGGTGGTTCGCGACATCGTCAGCGACATCGACCGGTCCGCCAAACCGACACCGGAGCCGCCGCCGGACGGTCCGCCCGGGGGCGCACCCGGCGCGCCCGCCGACGCCGCGTCGCGGACCCGGTATGAGCCCATCCCGGTCACGCTCGAGGAGTGAACCGCCTGCGTCGCAGGTGGTCGGTTCGGGTGGGGATGGGTACAGTTGGCGCAGAACATCAGCGGGTATAGCCGAGAGGGAGGGCCATGTGGTACTGGCTGTTCAAGTACGTGCTCCTCGGCCCGCTGCTATCGCTGCTGGGGCGGCCGAAAGTTGAAGGCCTAGAACACGTTCCGAGCTCCGGGCCGGCGATACTGGCCAGCAACCACCTGGCGGTCATGGACAGCTTCTACCTTCCGCTGGTGGTGCGCCGCCGAATCACCTTCCTGGCCAAGTCGGAATACTTCACCGGCACGGGTTTCAAGGGCTGGTTCCAGCGGTGGTTCTTCACGGCCGTCGGCCAGGTGCCGATCGACCGCACCGACGCCGACAGCGCCCGCGCCGCGCTGACCACCGCGCAGCAGGTGCTGAGCCAGGGCAAGCTGCTGGGCATGTACCCCGAGGGCACCCGGTCGCCGGACGGCCGGCTGTACAAGGGCAAGACGGGACTCGCGCGGCTGGCGCTGGAGACCGGTGTCCCGGTCATCCCGGTCGCGATGATCGGCACCAACGTCGTCAACCCGCCCGGAACCAACATGCTGCGGTTCGGCCGGGTCACCGTTCGGTTCGGCAAGCCGATGGACTTCTCGCGCTTCGACGGGCTGGCCGGCAACCGCTTCATCGAGCGGGCCGTCACCGACGAAGTGATCTACGAGCTGATGGGACTGTCCGGTCAGGAATACGTCGACATCTACGCGGCGAGCCTAAAAAAGGGCGGTAACGACGGCGCGGCCAACGGCGAGGCCGTCCGGATTCCCGAAACCGCGGCCGGTTAGCCGACGGCGGTAACCGGCGCCAACTGCTGGGGGGCCGTGTCCCGCGACAGCCCGCGCGCGGTGACGGTGACTCCCACCGTGACGAGGACGGCCAGCGCCCACCACACGTAGGACATCCCGGCGAGCTGACGCCACCAGACGGCGCTCGCCTCGTGATGCTTGGGCAGCAGGTCGATGGGCGACCACCGCATCAGCGCCACCCCCACGGCACTGACCACCATCAGCGCCGCGTTGCGTCGCCGCCAGCCCACGATCCCCGTCACCAGCACCGCCGGCAGCACCCAGACCCAGTGGTGCGACCAGGACACCGGCGACACCACCAGCCCGAACAGCGCCACGCACACCAGGGCGAGCGCGGGTTCGTCGGCGCGCAGCGCCCGGCGCATCGCCCAGACGGTCACCGCCAACACCAGCAGCGACGCGGCCACCCAGAGCAGGGACCGTTCCTGCTGTCCCAGCCCCAGCCGGGCCAGCGCGCCGGCGATGTTCTGGTCGGTGTTCAACGACGCCGAACCGATGCGGTCGGTGTGCAGCAGGGTGTGCGTCCAGTACTCCAAGGAGTCGTTCCAGGCCAGCGCGAAACCCAGCAGCGTCGCCCCGACGAAAGACGCCAGCGCGGTCAGCGTCGCCCGGGTGTCGCGGCGCAACAGGGAGTAGAGCAGGAACACCGCCGGGGTCAGTTTCAGCGCCATGCCGACGCCCAGCAGCAGCCCGCGCGGCCACGGCGTGCGCCGCGGCAGGCAGTCGGCGATCACCAGTGTCATCAGCACCACGTTGATCTGGCCGAAGGCGAAGTTCGAGCTGATCGGTTCCAGCCAGACCGTCGCGGCCGCCGCGGTGACGATCGCCAGCCACCACCGGCGCTGCCAGGCCGGGCCAGGCAGGGTCGCCGAAGTGCTCCAGACGTCGAGGCGGGTCAGCACGATCACGGTCGACACGACCAGCAGCACCAGCGTCAAGGCGGTGATCGCGACGCTGGCGGTGGGCATGTGCATCCAGGCGAACGGGCAGAACACGATGGCGGCCAGCGGTGGATAGGTGAACGGCAGATCCACGATCGGCGTATGGAACAGCACGTCCCCGCGGTAGAGTGGGTGGCCGTCCATCCAGGCCCGCGCGCCCATCTGGTAGACGTCGATATCGATGCGATAGGGCGTGTGCCCGAACAGCTGCCACGCCGCGTAACTCAGCCCCGCGGCGGCGGTCAGCCAGGCCAGCCCCCACCACAGCGCCCACCGGGGGCCACGCTTACCTGCCAAGCCCGCCCCGGGCGCCTGCCGTGTACTCATGTCGCACAACAGCGTAATGGGTGCCGGGGGCCCGACCCGCCTGGTGCAGCGCGGGTCCCACGAGCCCGGCGCGGACAGGCGTACGTTTCAAGGGTGCTCCATTCGTTCGTGGCCGAGGTGACCCGGTGGTTCGCCCACGACGTATATGACCGCGGTCACCTGCCGTTGCTGTGCTGCCTGGTGGCCTTCATCCTGACGTTCTTCGTCACGCGAACCTGCGTGCGGTTCATCCGGCACCGCGCCACCGCCGGCCGGCCCGCCCGGTGGTGGCACCCGCGCAACGTCCATGTCGGGGGAGTGCACATCCACCACGTGACCTTCGGGGTGGTGCTGACCCTGCTCTCGGGCCTGACGCTGGTTACGCTGTCCATCGACGGGCATGAACCCGAATTCACCATTGCGGCAACATTTTTCGGGATCGGCGCGGCGCTGGTCCTGGACGAGTACGCGCTGATCCTGCACCTGTCCGACGTGTACTGGTCCGAAGACGGCCGCACCTCGGTGGACGCGGTCTTCGCCGCGGTGGCGGTGGCCGGGCTGTTGATCATGGGCCTGCACCCGCTGATGTTCTTCCTGCCGATCTGGCACAGCGCCGAGTCGACGGCGCTGCGGGCCGTCGTGGCCGGCGCCATGGCGTTGACGTTGCCGCTGGCCGTCGTGGTGGTGCTCAAGGGCAAGGTGTGGACCGGCCTGCTGGGCATGTTCCTGGTCATCCTGCTGGTCATCGGCGCCGTCCGGCTGTCGCGCCCGCATGCCCCGTGGGCCCGGTGGCGGTACTCCACGCAACCGGACAAGATGCGCCGGGCGCTGCAACGCGAGCGCAGGCTGCGCCGCCCGGTGGTGCGGGCCAAGCTGTACCTGCAGTGCGCCATCGCCGGCACACCGCGACTGCCCGACGAACGCACCGTCGACGCCACACTCGACCACGAGGTCCACCCCGCGCCGGCGCCCACCGGGCCGATTCTGATCAGTCGGTAGCCCGCGGCGGCCGTGCCGGCACTCATCGTCGCCGGCTGGGGCGATGGACCGCCTCCTCCTTCGTGCCGTGCCGGCACTCATCGTCGCCGGTCTAGGCTTTCTCCGGTGCGGTACTTCTACGACACCGAATTCATCGAAGACGGCCGCACCATCGAGTTGATCTCGATCGGGGTGGCCGCCGAAGACGGCCGCGAGTACTACGCGGTGTCCACCGAATTCGACCCCGAGCGCGCCGGGCCATGGGTGCGCGCCAACGTGCTGCCCAAGCTGCCGCCCCCGGCGTCGCAGCTGTGGCGCTCGCGCCGGCGGATCCGGGAGGACCTCGAGGAATTCTTCGGTGTCGGGGGCACCGAGCCGATCGAGCTGTGGGCGTGGGTGGCGGCCTACGACCACGTGGCCCTGTGCCAGCTGTGGGGCACCATGCCGGAGCTGCCGCGAGCGATACCGCGATTCACCCGCGAGCTGCGGCAACTGTGGGAAGACCGGGGCAGCCCCCGGATGCCGCCGCGGTCGTCCGACGCGCACGACGCGCTGGTCGACGCGCGCGATCAGCTCCGCAGATACCGGCTCATCACCGCCGGGGACTGAGACGGCGGCGGGACGCGCCCGGCCGGGCCGCGTTCCCGCAGATCAGCCCTGACCAGAGACCCCCGCGCCCCAGTTACGATGGACCGATGAACTGGACCGTCGACATACCGATCGATCAGCTGCCGCCGCTGCCGCCGCTGCCGACCGATCTGCGGGCGCGGTTGGACGCCGCCCTGGCCAAACCGGCCGCCCAGCAGCCGAGCTGGCCCGCCGACCAGGCGACGGCGATGCGCACGGTCCTCGAAAGCGTGCCGCCGGTGACGGTGCCCTCGGAGATCGTCCGGCTGCAGGAACAGCTGGCCCAGGTGGCGCGGGGCGAGGCTTTCCTGCTGCAGGGCGGTGACTGCGCGGAGACGTTCACCGAGAACACCGAACCCCACATCCGCGGCAACGTGCGCACGCTGCTGCAGATGGCGGTGGTGCTGACCTACGGCTCCAGCCTGCCGGTGGTCAAGGTGGCCCGCATCGCGGGGCAGTACGCCAAGCCCCGGTCGGCCGACATCGACGCGCTGGGGCTGAAGTCCTACCGCGGCGACATGATCAACGGCTTCGCCCCGGACGCCGCCGTGCGCGACCACGACCCGTCGCGGTTGGTGCGCGCCTACGCCAACGCCAGCGCGGCGATGAACCTGGTGCGGGCGCTGACGTCGTCGGGCTTGGCCTCCCTGCACCTGGTGCACGACTGGAACCGGGAATTCGTCCGGACCTCCCCGGCCGGCGCCCGGTACGAGGCGCTGGCCACCGAGATCGATCGCGGCCTTCGCTTCATGAGCGCCTGCGGGGTGGCCGACCGCAACCTGCAGACCGCCGAGATCTACGCCAGCCATGAGGCTTTGGTGCTCGACTACGAGCGGTCCATGCTGCGCCTGTCCGAGAGCGACACCGGCGAACCGCAGCTGTATGACCTGTCGGCGCACACCGTCTGGATCGGTGAGCGCACCCGCCAGCTCGACGGCGCGCACATCGCCTTCGCCGAGGTGATCGCCAACCCGATCGGCGTCAAGATCGGCCCGACGATCACCCCGGAGCTGGCCGTCGAATACGTCGAGCGGCTCGACCCGCACAACAAGCCCGGCCGCCTGACGCTGGTGAGCAGGATGGGCAACAACAAGGTTCGCGACCTGCTGCCCCCGATCGTGGAGAAGGTCCAGGCCACCGGTCACCAGGTGATCTGGCAGTGCGACCCGATGCACGGCAACACCCACGAGTCGTCCAACGGCTACAAGACCCGCCACTTCGACCGCATCGTCGACGAGGTGCAGGGCTTCTTCGAGGTGCACCGCGCGCTGGGCACCCATCCGGGGGGCATCCACGTCGAGATCACCGGCGAGAACGTCACCGAGTGTCTGGGTGGGGCACAAGACATTTCGGACACCGACCTGGTCGGCCGTTACGAAACCGCGTGCGATCCGCGGCTGAACACCCAGCAGTCGCTGGAGTTGGCGTTCCTGGTCGCCGAGATGCTGCGCGACTAGCGGCGCGCCGAAATCCACTCCGGCTGTGGGCCTTGCGGCGTCAGGCCGGCCGGGGCGGTGCGGCTTCGCCTCGAGGTGAACCGGGCTCGCAGGTTGCCCCACACGATGCGTGGTAGCAGGGCGGGATCGCGCAGCCGCGAGGGCGAGTCGATGAAGTTGGAGACCCGAAAGAAGCGTTCGGTCAAGACGGCGTCGTGGGTCGAGGCGTTCAGCGCAGCTCGGGACATCCAGTCCTGCAGTCGCGCGCGCACTCCGCGCGGCCGGTAGCCGCCGGACGTGGTCCGGTCCCTGAGCTGATTGGCGGCCCACGTCTGACCGATGTAGTGCGTCGTCGCCCGGAAAAAGCGTTGCGCCACTTGGGCATCTCCCGCCTGCAGGCAGTCGCGCAGGGTCAGCGCTTCCAGCGCGGCGATCGTCATGCCCTGGCCGTACGTCGGATCGAGACTGCACAACGCGTCGCCCATCACCAGCAAACCCGAAGGGAATTCGGCCATCTGGTCGTAGCGTCGCCAGATCGCGGCGCCGTGGTGATATGTCACGGCTTCCCCGATGGGATATGCGCGGCGCAGGCCCTCGATGATCGCCGGGGGCAAAGACGGCTCGGCCATCGCGAGCATCGCGGCGAAATCGGTGGGTGGCTCGCCGGCCTCGACCGGCACGCCGATCGCCAGCATGAACGTGTCGTGCTCATTGGCAAGCAACAAGCCTCCCGGCCTGCCGCCCCCGGGGTTGAACATCACCAGCCGCTGGGGGATCGATGCCTCGGGCATGCTCAACTGTTGGCTCGCGTAGCCATATCGGGCCACCACCCGATCCTCGGTTGGCCGTGGGTAACCCAGGCTCTCCAGGAACGCCGGGGTGCGCGCCGCTCGCCCCATGGCGTCCACCACCAGGTCGGCGTCCAGCGCCCTGAGAAAACCGTTGTAGCGCCGGGTGATTCGCACCCCGTTGACGATGTCCGCGGTGTTGAGAAGTTCGGACACGTCGTGCCCGTCGAGGAACGTCACATTCGGCAGGGCCTTGACGCGCCGGCGCAGGTGAAACTCCATGAACGGCCGGGTCGTCATGTGCAGCGCCAACGCGTCCGGATCGGCGAACGTGCCCGACTGTTTCATCTCGTAGCGCCCGAAGCGCACGTAGAACCGCGACAAATCGCCGTCGTCGACGACGACGGCCCCCGCCCTGGACAGGTCCTCGAGCAGGCCGGGAAACAGTTCCTCCAGCACCTGCAGGCCGCGGCTGTAGAAGTTGTGCAGGTGGCGGCCCTGGGGGATGCCCCTGCGGTGGCAGGGATAGTCGGGCAATCTGTCCCGCTCGACCACACTGACCGAATCGTAGAACTCCGAAAGTACGCGCGCGGCAAGCAAACCCGCCATTCCGGCACCCAGTACGACTGCGTGCTCGCCGAGCCGGTTCGGCGAGTCGACGCGATGCGTTGTCGAACCCATGCAGAAGCACGGTACACCAAAATTAAGAAAAATAAGAGAACCTTGTGATTACGTTAAGATTCGTGTCGCGGTTGGATGCGTCGATCCGTCGCGCGGCCGGGTTACAGCAGTCCGTCGAGGTTGCTCCCCACGGTCCACGCCGCGGTCGCGACCAGCCCGGTGATCGCCAGGATCAGCGCCACCCAGACCAGCACCATGCGCCGGTTGTGCTGGCGCGCCCAGACGAATTCGCTGATCGGGATGCCCGCGAATTCGCCTGTGACAGCCTCATATTCGTAATCGTCCTCGGGTTCGTCGTCGGTCTGCGCCGGGTGGTTGGGCTCCGGCCAGTCCTGCGGCCCCCGCGTCATCTGGCGTGTGGGCTGGCGCACCGGCACCGGTTCGGGCGCATTGGGCTGTTGCGCGGCGGGCGGCCGCTGGCTCGTCCGGCTGTGCTGCAGCGCCGCCGAACGGTGTTGCGCGGAGTTGCGGGGCGCAGGGACGGAGAAGTCCGGCAGCGCAAGCTCGTCGGCGATGGCGTCGAGGTCGGCTCGCATCTCGATCGCGTCGGCGTAGCGGTACGCGGGATCGCGGGCCGTGGCACGCCGCACGAAGTCGTCGAACTGCGCGGGGACCCCGTCGATGACCCCGCCGGGTGGCGGCACGTCGGTGTCCAGGCGCTGGTAGGCGAGCGACAATGCCGAGTCGCCGGTGAACGGTGTACGCCCGGTCAGCAGCTCAAACGTCATGATCCCCGCGGAGTAGACGTCGCTGCGCGGACCGGCGCTGCCGTCGCGCACCTGTTCGGGCGACAGGTAGGCCGCGGTGCCCAAAATGACGCTGGCGGAGGTGATTCCGGCGGCGGCGACGGCTCGCACCAGCCCGAAGTCGGCGATCTTCACCTCGCCGTCGTCGGAGATCAGCACGTTCTCGGGCTTGACGTCGCGATGCACCAGGCCGGCCCGATGCGCGGCGGCCAACCCGCCGAGGACCGGACGAAGCACCGCCGCGACGGCGTAGGGCGGCATGGGTCCGCGTTCGCCCAGCAGTTCGCGCAGCGTGCCGCCCTCGATCAGCTCCATCACCAGAAACGGGTGGCGGGCGTCCAGCCCCTGGTCGTAGACCGCGACCAGTCCGGGGTCCTTCAACCGGGCGACGGTTTGGGCCTCACGCTGGAAGCGGGTCAGGAACTGCTCGTCGCCGGCGTAGCGGGAATCCATCACCTTCACCGCGACGGGGCGGTCCAGCCGGGTGTCCAGGCCGCGGTACACCGTCGACGTGCCGCCGCTGGCGATCCTGGACTGAACCAGGTAGCGGCCGTCCAGCAAGGTGTTCTCCAGCGGATCGGCCGACCCGGGTTCGGGTCGGCGACCATGCGGGCCGGCCCGGCCCGAGGCGGGTCCGGGCGATTGCGCTTGGGCCACGGGGCCATCGTAGGTGTGCGGCCGTGATTGGCCGGTAGAACACGGGCTCAAGGCGGCCATCTAGGCCTACACTTGCCGGGATGAGCAGTATTCCTGCCGGCGACGATGTGCTAGAACCCGACGAGCCGATCTATGACCTCAAGCGGGTCGCCGAATTGATGGGGGTGCCGGTCACCAAGGTGCATCAGCAACTCCGGGAGGGGCACCTGGTTGCGGTTCGCCGCGACGAGGGTCTGGTGGTGCCGCAGGTGTTCTTCACCAAGTCGGGCGAGGTGGTCAAGAGCCTGCCCGGATTGCTAACCATCCTGCACGACGGCGGCTACCACGACACCGAGATCGTGCGCTGGTTGTTCACCCGGGACCCCTCGTTGACGGTCACCCGCGACGGCAGCCGCGACGCCCTCAACAACGCCCGGCCCGTCGACGCCCTGCATGCCCATCAGGCAAGGGAAGTCGTGCGCCGGGCGCAGGCGATGGCCTACTGAGCCCTTCGCTCAATCGGCGGGGACGTCGGCGAGCTCGGCTTGCCGCGCCGGGGCGCGATACAGGCTGTAGCCGGCGATCAGCGCGCAGACCGTGGCCAGCGAAAAGTGCAGCCACGAGTACATGCCGTGCGAGCCATCGGGTTTGAAGATCACCATCACCCAGGTCGACAGCCCGCCGATGACCGCGACCGCTCGCCGGGACTGCGCCAGCGGGGCCACGATCGCCAGCGGCCACGAGTAGTACCAGGGCAGGGCGGCCGGCACGAACAGCACCACGATCAGCATCGACCACGCGATGCCGGTCAACGCGGCCCGGTCGTCGCGGCGGAACCGCCACCACAGCAGTGGTAGCGAGATCGCGATGACGGCGATGCCGACCAGCCGGGTGACGCGAAGGATCGGATAGAAGCTCACCGGGAAGAACGCGCCGCCGATCGCGTGAATCAGGTTGGCGGCCGCGGTCGGCACGGTCAGCCAGTTGATGATCTTCACCGAGCCGGCCAGCGCGGTCAGCCAGCCCAGCCCGACGCCCGCCACCGCGGACAACACCGCGAACACCACGACGAAGGTCACCAGCGATAGCGCCGTGGCCGCGAAAAACGCTGGCACCGGCCGATATCCGCGCCGCTCGCGCAGCTGCCGCTGCCACACCCACACCAGAAAGGGCAGCGCGATGCCGGCGGTGGCTTTGACCGCGATGGCCACGGTGAGCAGCGTGATGCCGGCGACGGGCCGGCCGCCGAACGTCAACGCGATGCCGGCGGCCATCAGGCCCACCATCAGCATCTCGTTGTGCACCCCACCCATCAGATGGATGAGCACCAGGGGGTTGAGCACGCAGATCCACAGCGCCGTCGCACCGTCGGCACCCAGCCGATGCGCGATGCGCGGGGTCGCCCAGACCAACAGCGCCAGGCCGGGCAGCATGCACAGTCGCAGCAGCGCGGTGCCGGCCACCACGTTGTTGCCGACGACGATGGTGATGACCTTGGCCACCAGGATGAACACCGGGCCGTACGGCGCGGTGGTGATCGACCAGATGGGACTGACGTTGTCCAGCAGGCTGTTTGGGTTGGCGACCGGGCCGACGGCGTACGGGTCCAGGCCGTCGCGCAGCAGCGCGCCCTGCGCCAGATAGGAATAGGTGTCCCGGCTGAAGACGGGCACCGACACCAGCAACGGCGCCAGCCAGAACGCGGTGGTGGCTTTCATGACGAACTCGGTCGCCTCGCCGGCCAGCACCCGGCGGCCCAGGGCCAGCCACGCGATCAGCATCAGACCGACACCGGTCCACAACACGATCGACGACAGCACCAGGCCGTGGCCAAAACGCAACCAGGACATGTGCATCGACTCGAGCAGCGGATCGTGCTGGCGGGTGCTGCCCGCGCCCAGACCGCCCAGGGTGATCAGCACCGAGCCGAGCATGCCCAGCTTCGCCGGGCGCGAGTCGCCGGTGACGAGGAAGGTCTTCAGACGTGAAACCCATTCGCCGCGTGTCGGTTTGGCCGCCGGTGAGTCGGCTGCCGGGGTATCGGTCGGCGTCGTCATCGATCAGGCGGACCGGTTCGTGGCCAGCTTGGCCAATTCGGACAGGCCCGCCTTGGCCGCGGTATTGATGGGTGCGGCCGCCAGCGTGGCCAGCGCCCGCTGGGTCAGCGCGGCGATCCGTTGTTCGGCCGCGGCCAGGGCGCCCACCGACTCGATGACCTCGCGCAGCCGATCCACCTGCTCGTCGGTCAGTCGGGCTCCGATCGACGTGCGTAACAGGTTGGCCGCCAACGGGTCTGACTTCTCCGCCAATTCGACCGCCTCGGCCAGCAGCACGGTGCGCTTGCCCGAGCGCAGGTCGTCCCCGGACGGCTTGCCGGTCACCGCGGGGTCACCGAATACCCCCAGCACGTCGTCGCGCAGCTGAAAGGCCACGCCCAGGTCCGTCCCGAACTGGCTGAAGACGTCGTGGACGTCGGGCCGGTCGGCGGCCGCCGCCGCCCCGAGCTGCAGCGGCCGGGACACGGTGTAGCAGGCGGTCTTGAAGGTATCGACGTTCATCGCCGAGGCAATCGAGGCGGCCGCGCTGGCCTCGGCGACGATGTCGAGGTACTGCCCGCCGAGCACCTCGGTGCGAATGTTGGCCCACACCCTGCGCACCCGCCGCGCCGCCTGCGGCGTCAACTCGACACCCAACACGATGTCGTCGGCCCAGGCCAGCGCGAGATCGCCGAGCAGGATGGCGGCCGACATGCCGAACTGCTCGGGCGAGCCCTGCCACTGCCGCTCGCGATGCAACGCCGCGAATTGGACGTGCGTGGTCGGCCGGCCGCGCCGGGTGGAGGAGTCGTCGATGACGTCGTCGTGCACCAGCGCGCAGGCGTGCAGCAGCTCGAGTGCGGAAAACAGCA
This sequence comes from Mycobacterium sp. NGS33, assembly GCF_059812885.1. Taxonomy (NCBI): domain Bacteria; kingdom Bacillati; phylum Actinomycetota; class Actinomycetes; order Mycobacteriales; family Mycobacteriaceae; genus Mycobacterium; species Mycobacterium sp. NGS33. The sequence continues at coordinate 55,085 of NZ_JCALDN010000007.1, forward strand.
GCAGCGCTTGCTCATCGGGCGCTTCGGTGGTCACGGCGCGCCAGCCCCAATAGGCGAAGGCGGGCCGCAGCCGCTTGCCCCCGCTCAGCACGAAGTCTTCCAGCGCGGCGATCAGACCGCTGTAGTCGTCTCCCATGTACGCGGTCTCGGTGCGCCGGTCGTGCATGTACCGCCGCAATTGGTCGGTAATGGCGCCGGTCAACTCGACGGTTGCCGCTGCTGCGGTGGCTCCTAGGCTCAGCGCGGCGCCCCTTTCTGCTCGGCGGGCTGGGTGTTGCAGGCTCGACCAGTGTATTAGCCGCGGCACCGGGGTTGCCTTCCCCATGACGCGGGCGGGCGGACCCAGTTGCTTCGCGTGGCTCACTAACCCGCCCCTATGCTGGCGGGTGCGCTGAGGCCCGCGAATATGGCGCGGGCACAAGACGCCCCGGGCCAACAGTCGTCAGATGGAGAGAAGCCGCGTGACCCTCAACACCATTGCCCTCGAGCTGGTGCCGCCGAACGCCGACGAAGGCCGGGAGCGGGCACTGGAGGAGGCGCACAAAGTGGTGCGGAATTCGGCCGAGGCGGGCCTGGGCGGCCGGATCCGGCACGTCATGATTCCGGGGATCATCGCCGAGGACGACGACCGCCCCATTCAGATGAAGCCCAAGCTGGACGTGCTCGACTTCTGGTCGATCGTCAAACCAGAACTGCCCGGGATCAGCGGCCTGTGCACGCAGGTCACCGCGTTCATGGACGAGGCGTCGCTGCGCGCGCGGTTGACCGAGCTGACCTCGGCGGGCATGGAGGGCGTCGTCTTCGTCGGCGTGCCGCGCACCATGAACGACGGCGAGGGCTCCGGCGTCGCCCCCACCGACGCCCTGTCGATCTATCGCGAGCTGGTGACCAACCGCGGCGTCATCCTGATCCCCACCCGCGACGGCGAACAGGGCCGGTTCAATTTCAAGTGCGACCAGGGCGCCACCTACGGCATGACCCAGCTGCTGTACTCCGACGCGATCGTGGGTTTTCTGAGCGAGTTCGCCAGGCAGACCGACCACCGGCCGGAGATCCTGCTGTCGTTCGGATTCGTGCCGAAGATGGAGAGCCGGGTCGGACTGATCAACTGGCTCATCCAGGACCCGGGCAACGCCGCGGTGGCCGCCGAGCAGGAGTTCGTCAAGAAGCTGGCCGCCGGCGAACCCGCACAGAAGCGCCAGCAGATGCTCGACCTGTACAAGCGGGTCATCGACGGGGTCGCCGAACTGGGCTTCCCGCTGAGCATCCACCTGGAGGCGACCTACGGGAATTCCGGGCCGGCCTTCCAGACGTTCGCGGAGATGCTCGCCTACTGGTCGCCGGTCCAGGGGGATTAACCGGCGGATCTAGCTGGGCGGCGGCTGGTCGCGCGGCGCGGTCAAGCGCGGTGACCGGTCCCGGCTGACCCAGGCCAGCAGCCCCACCACGCCGGCCGCCGCGAACGACGCGATGCACAGCCACACCACCGCGCCGGTGAAGGAGCGGGTGTTGGGGTCGGTGTAGCGGGCCTGGGCGGTCATCGTGCTCACCACCCCGGGCTTGAGCTTCCACGACACCACGTCGGGTTCGACCCGGTCGCCGTTGGTGGAGGTCACCACGCCGGGGAAGGCGACCGTCAGCTCGACGTCGGCCTCGGGATCGGTCAGCGAGGTCAGATCCGCCCGGCCCTCGAGGATCACCAGGTTCCCGTTGCGGCGCAGCGTCAGGTTCACCCCGGAGGCGTCGGAGTTCATGTTGGCCAGCTGCGGCAACTCCGCGAATGTCAGGTCGGAGAACACGGCCTGCGAGCCGACGTAACCGTCGCTGTCGTAGTTCGACACCGCCACCTTCTGGCTGAACGGCAGGTTGTTGCTGTCCAGTTGGGGGCCGGTGTCTTTGGACGTCTTGGGTTTCGCGGCGGCGACGATCTCGCCGGACACCAGGTCGTCGGGGGAGATGGTGAGCGAGGCGCGGACCCGCAGGCATCCGGTGGCCAGCGGCACCAGCAGCAGCAACATCGCCAGCGCGGTCAGTCGCCGGCGTCGAGCTCGAAACGCTCGGGATCCTCGGCTGCGGGACGGGGGAGAGCTGGCTCGCACCAGGTCATCGTGCCAGATCGGATGTGCCACTTGAATAAGGTGGCGTGTTCCGGCCCGTGGCGGGTCGTGGCCGGTCGGGGCTAGAGCGGTAGCTCGCGGCCCAGGATCGCAAACGCTCGCGGATCCCCGGCGAAGTGGTAGCCGCGGATGACGTCGGTGAAGCCCAGGCGCCGATACAACCGCCAGGCGCGGTTGGGTTCACCGGTAGTTTCCGGCGTGGACAGCAGCACATTCTGCTCGGCGCGACCCGCGAGCAGCCGCCGGGCCAGCGCCTCGCCCAGACCGCGACCCTGGGCGCGGGGATGGATGTGCAGCTCGGTCAACTCGAAGTAACTGTTCATCAGCCGGGAGATCTCCTGGGGCGGTGAGCCGCCGCGCTGCATGCCCAACACCACCTGTTGCTGCCACCATTGCCCTGGCGCACCCGGATAGCCATAGGCCACGCCGAGCAACGGGGCACTGGCCAGCACCTCGGCCGAGGGCGGTTGCGCGCCTGCGTCTTCGGCCTCTTCGGTTTCGACGACGCCGGCGCCCTGCCAGCCGCGCCGGCGGATGTGTTCCAGCCACATCGCGGCGCGCTGCTTTTCGGTGCCGCGCGGGTAGCGCATCGCATCGACGTACACCGCCAGGGCGTCACCGAGGCGGCGCTCCATGTCATGGGGCAGCAGATCGATGAGGAATATGGCCAACTCGCGGTCTCCTCCTCATCGGTGCTCGGGGTACTGCGGTGCGCCGGCGGTATGTGTCGCGGTGGACTTGGCCGCTATCGCCCATTATCGGACCCGCGTGTGACGGCCCGACGAGTGGTCGTGACGCCGGACCGGCGAACCGCCACGGTTGAAGGAAGCCGGTTGTAGCGCACGGCAGTTGCGGTCTGCGGGGGCGTCCGTGGGCGGCGGGGATAGAATCGGCGCCGAACCAGTGGTATGGGGCAGATTGACCTCGTATCATTCAATTAGTTGCCCCCGCAACGGGCATCCGCGTGGTACCGATAGTCACGTGCCAAACAGTCGGCAAGGAGGGACGAATGCCACTCTCCGATCATGAGCAGCGGATGCTCGATCAGATCGAGAGCGCTCTCTACGCCGAGGACCCCAAGTTCGCGTCGAGCGTCCGCGGCGGTGGCTTTCGCGCACCGACCGCCCGCCGGCGGCTGCAGGGCGTGGCGCTGTTCGTCATCGGTCTGGCGATGCTGGTCTCCGGGGTGGCGTTCAAGGCGACGATGATCGGAAACTTCCCGATCCTCAGCGTCTTCGGGTTCATCGTCATGTTCGGCGGAGTGATCTTCGCGATCACCGGACCTCGGTTGTCGGGCAGGCCCGACCATTCCGGCCCGGCCGCCACTTCGTTGCGTCAGCGCCGGAACAAGGGCGGGGGTTCGTTCACCAGCCGCATGGAGGACCGCTTCCGCCGTCGGTTCGACGACTAACCGCAGCCGGACGCATTCGGGGTAGCCATCGGCTGCCTCGTTTCATTTTTCCTGGGCCGCGCGCCGCCGGCCGCGCGCCGGACATCCGCGCAACCGTCGATGCCGTTTTGCAGCTCAATCGAGCCCTAACCGCAGCGCGTCCAGGCATCTAGGCCCCACCACGCCCCACTAAAGTCCCCCACGAAGCCCCACTGTCCGTATTTCGCCTGGTAGGCCCGCCGTGCCACGGTGCGTCCGAGACGCCTGGGAGGGGTCCCGACACACCCTTCGCGCGTCTTTGGCGGCCCTCTGACGACGGATAACCGCGAAAACGCCGCGACGACACTCAAAGAATGGGGCGTAGTGGGGGATTGTGGGGTATGGTGGCTGCAGTGTTTGGGTGACCCCATAGGGGAGGTGAGCTGGTGTTTCTCGGCACCTACACGCCCAAACTCGACGACAAGGGGCGGCTGACGCTGCCCGCTAAGTTCCGCGACGCGCTGGCAGGGGGGTTGATGGTCACCAAGAGTCAGGACCACAGCCTCGCCGTCTACCCCCGGGCGGAATTCGAGCAACTGGCCCGCCGGGCGAGCAAGGCCTCGCGGAGCAACCCCGACGCCCGCGCGTTTCTGCGCAACCTCGCCGCGGGCACCGACGAGCAGCACCCGGACGCGCAGGGCCGGATCACGTTGTCGGCCGATCACCGGCGCTACGCGAACCTCACGAAGGACTGCGTGGTCATCGGCGCGATCGACAACCTCGAGATCTGGGACGCGCAGGCCTGGCAGGACTACCAACAGACCCACGAAGAGAACTTCTCCGCGGCCAGCGATGAAGCACTCGGCGACATCATCTGAGGCGCATGCCCGTGCAACGTGGCCTCTGCCCGAACCGACCCTGGCGTACTTCCCCAACGCCAGGTTCGCGATTTCGGTCAGAGACCTCGATGCAGGGGCCGCCCCTCTTCCCGAGCGCTCGGTAAGGCCGGTCCGGGCGGCGCAGACCCGAAGCGGCGCGGGGACCCGCTTGGCGGTGGCCCGGGCGGCCGACGGGTGCCGCCAGATCCGTGGAGGCGTTGCGGTGGTTGACAATTCGAGGTCCGACGATCACGGGCACGTCCCCGTCCTGCTGGAACGCTGCGTCGAACTGCTCACGCCCGCGCTGACCCGTCGCAGCCCCGACGGGGCGGGGGCGACCCTGGTCGATGCCACGCTCGGCGCGGGCGGGCATGCGGAGCGGTTCGTCACCGACCTGCCGGGCCTGCGGCTGATCGGGCTGGACCGCGATCCCAGCGCGCTGGACATCGCCCGGGCGCGCCTGGCGCGTTTCGCCGACCGGGTCACGCTGGTGCACACCCGCTACGACGGCATCGCCGCCGCGCTGGACGAATCCGGTTATGCGGCAACCGAATCGATAGACGGAATGCTGTTCGACCTCGGGGTGTCGTCCATGCAGCTGGACCGCGCGGAGCGGGGCTTTGCCTACGCCCAGGATGCCCCGCTGGACATGCGGATGGACCCCTCGTCGCCGCTCACCGCGGCCGACATCGTCAACACCTACGACGAGGCCGAGCTGGCACGAATCTTGCACCGCTACGGCGAGGAGCGGTTCGCACGTCGTATCGCCGCACACATCGTGCGCCGCCGTGCCCGGCAGCCGTTCACCTCGACCTCGGACCTGGTAGCCCTGCTCTACGAAGCGATTCCGGCCGCGGCCCGGCGCACCGGCGGGCACCCGGCCAAGCGCACGTTTCAGGCGCTGCGGGTGGCGGTCAACGACGAGCTGGACACACTGCGCCGCGCGCTTCCGGCCGCCCTGGACGCCCTGGACGTCGGCGGGCGGATCGTGGTGATGGCCTACCAATCGCTGGAGGACCGGATCGTCAAGCGGCTCTTCGCCCAGGCGGTCGCGTCCCGCACCCCGGTGGACCTGCCGGTCGAACTTCCCGGCCACGAGCCGCGATTCGGATCCCTGACACACGGCGCCGACCGGGCCGACGCCGCCGAGATTGAGCGCAATCCACGCAGTGCCGCAGTGCGATTGCGGGCGCTGCAACGAATGCAGTCACAGCAGGCTAGCGGGAGAGGCGACGCATGAGAGCAGAGCGCGAGGCGTCGAAGCGGCGCGGCGGCAGTGATCGTCGCGGCGGCCGCGACGGCGCTGCCCGACGGAGCCGTCGTCCCGCGGCCGAATCCGGATCGACGCGGCGCACCCGAAGCGGCCGGACAACTGCACCGGCCCGCGAGGTCCGCGCGCCCAAGTCCGGACCGCAGACCAGCCCGATCGCCCGGCCGGTCCAGCGGCCCGCGCGGCCCAAGAGCACCAGCCAGGCCAAGGCGCGGGCCAAGGCGCGCAAAGCCAAGGCGCCCAAGGTCGTTCGCCCTCGCCTGACCGAACGGCTGGCCACCAGGCTGGCGTCGATCGACCTGCGGCCGCGGACGCTGGCCAGCAAGGTTCCGTTCGTCGTGCTGATCATCGGTGCGCTGGGCATCGGGCTGGGCCTGACGCTGTGGCTGTCCACCGACTCCGCCGAGCGCTCGTACAAGTTGAGCCACGCCCGCGAGCGAACCCGGTTGCTGCAGCAGCAAAAGGAGGCGCTGGAGCGCGACGTGCGCGAGGCCGAAGCCGCCCCGGCGCTCGCGGAGGCGGCCCGCAAGCTAGGCATGATCCCGAGCAGGGACACCGCGCACCTGGTGCAGGATCCGTCCGGGAACTGGGTCGTGGTCGGCACGCCCAAGCCGGCCGACGGTGTTCCGCCGCCGCCGCTGAACGCCAAGCTGCCCGACGAGGCGCCCCAGCCCCCGAAGCCGCCCGCCGCTCCTCCGGAGGTCTCGGTCCGGATGGAACCGGCCCCCGGCGGCCCCGTCCCGTCGCGGTCCGGGCCCGAAGCGCTGCTGCGCGCCCCCGACGGCGCGTCGACGGTGGGCGGTCAGCACCTGCCGCCGGTGGCGCCCCCGGTGCCCGGCGCGCCTGCCGCGCCCGGTGTGCCGCTCACGGGTACGCTGCCCGGCATGCCAGGCGGACCGGCGACGGGTGCATTGCCCGGCATGCCCGCTGCCCCGACCCTCGGTGCGCTGCCCGCCACGCCCGGCGGTCCGGCCACCGGACTCGCACCCGGCGTGCTGCCGGCGATGCCGACCCCCGGTTTGCCCATGCCTGCCGGGCCGGCGACCGCTCCGGCACCCCCCGAGGTGTCGATTCCCCTGGGCGGGTTGCCGATTCCGGCCCCTGGCCAGCTGCCCGCACCGTTGCCCGCCGAGATTCCCGTTCCGGTGCAGTTGGGCCGCCCGGCGGCGCCGGCTCAACCGGCGGTCCCCGCCGCCCCGGCCAACGGCCTGCCCGGGCCCGCGGCCGGCGCGGCGCCAGGTGTTCCCAGGTGAGCCGCGGAGAATCCCCGCGGGCCCGCCGATCGCAGTCGGCGCGCCCGACCCGCGGTCCCCGCAAGGACTTGGCGGGCAAGGCCGTACGGCAACCCAAGCGTCGCCTGAAGGCGCAGCAGGCCGACCTCGGCCGCGACGTTCGGGAGCCGAAGCGATTCCGGAAAGCCAAGCAGGCCAAGGGCACCGGGGCCGCGCAGCGTCCGGAGGCGGGAGCGGGGCACTCTGCGCGGGAGCGTCGCACCCGCCAGATCGTCCAATTGACCAGCCGCGGTGGGTCATTCGTCTTCCGGCATCGGGCCGGCAACGTGGTCATCCTGGTGCTGATGCTGGTGGCCGCGGCCCAGCTGTTCGTCTTGCAGGTGACCAACGCCCCGTCGCTGCGGGCCCAGGCCGCCGGCCAGCTCAAGGTCACCGATGTGGAAAAAGCCGTGCGCGGCAGCATCATCGACCGTCGCAAAGACCAGCTCGCCTTCACCATCGAGTCGCGCGCGCTGACGTTTCAGCCGAAACGCATTCGCAAGCAACTCGAGGAAGCCAAAGCCAAGAACTCAACGGCGCCCGACCCGCAGCAGCGGTTGCGCGACATCGCCAAGGAGGTCTCCAGCCGCCTGGGCAACAAGCCGGACTCGGCGACCGTCCTGAAGAAGCTGCAGACCGACGAGAACTTCGTCTATCTGGCGCGCGCCGTCGATCCCGCCGTCGCCACCGCGATCTCGGACAAGTACCCCGAGGTCGGTTCCGAACGCCAGGATCTGCGCCAGTATCCGGGCGGGTCGCTGGCGGCCAACATCGTCGGCGGCATCGACTGGGACGGTCACGGACTGCTGGGGCTGGAAGAGGCCATGGATTCGGTGCTGTCGGGCACCGACGGCGCGGTCACATACGACCGCGGATCCGACGGCGTGGTCATTCCCGGCAGTTACCGCAACCGGCATCGGGCGGTCAACGGCTCGATGGTCCAGCTGACCCTCGACGACGACATCCAGTTCTACGTGCAGCAGCAGGTTCAGCAGGCCAAGAACGTCTCTGGCGCGCACAATGTTTCGGCCGTCGTGCTGGACGCCAAGACCGGCGAAGTGCTGGCCATGGCCAACGACAACACGTTCGACCCCTCCCAGGACATCGGGCGACAGGGCGACAAGCAGCTGGGCAACCTCGCGGTGTCCTCGCCGTTCGAGCCCGGCTCGGTGAACAAGGTGATCACCGCGTCGTCGGTCATCGAATACGGCCTGTCCAATCCCGATGAGGTGCTGCAGGTCCCGGGCACGATCCAGATGGGCGGGGTGTCCATCCACGACGCGTGGGATCACGGCGTGATGCCCTACACCACCACCGGCGTGTTCGGAAAGTCCTCCAACGTCGGCACTTTGATGCTCGCGCAGCGCGTCGGCCCGGAGCGCTTCTACGACATGGTCCGCAAATTCGGTCTGGGTCAACGCACCAACGTAGGCCTCCCGGGCGAGAGCGCCGGGCTGGTGCCACCGATCGACCAGTGGTCGGGCAGCACCTTCTCGAACCTGCCCATCGGCCAAGGTCTTTCGATGACCCTGCTGCAGATGACCGGCATGTACCAGGCGATTGCCAACGACGGGCTGCGGATACCGCCGCGGATCATCAAGGCCACCATCGCACCCGACGGCACGCGCACCGAGGAGCCGCGTCCGGACGGCGTGCGGGTGGTCTCGCCGCAGACGGCGCAGACCGTGCGCAACATGCTGCGCGCCGTGGTGCAAAAGGACCCGATGGGCTACCAGCAGGGCACCGGTTCCGCCGGCGCGGTGACGGGCTACCAGATGGCCGGCAAGACCGGTACCGCACAGCAGATCAACCCCGCCTGCGGCTGCTACTTCGACAACGTCTACTGGATCACGTTCGCCGGAATGGCCACCGTCGATAACCCCCGGTACGTCGTCGGCATCATGATGGACAACCCGGAGCGCAACGCCGACGGGACGCCGGGCCACTCGGCGGCCCCGCTGTTCCACAACATCGCCGGCTGGCTCATGCAGCGCGAGAACGTGCCGCTGTCGCCGGACCCCGGGCCCCCGCTGACGCTGCAGGCCACCTGACCCGGGCCTGACCTTCCGTCAAGCCAGGCCTTCCGTCGACGCGCTGATCGCCTCATGGCCGGTTGCGGCTAGGTAGGGTGTCATGGCCGATCATGAGGATCACGCGGCGTCGGAGGGAGGTGTGGCTGTGCCGGTGCCCACGGGGTTACGCCCGAGCGCCGCCGCGGGTGTGCGCCTGCCCGCGCTCGCCGAGCAGGTGGGGGCCGTCCTGGCCGGCGGCGCCGTCGTGCCCGACGTGACCATCACCGGCGTGACGCTGCGGGCCCAGGACGTGCTGCCCGGCGACCTGTTCGCCGCGCTGCCCGGTCGGACGACGCACGGGGCCCGCTATGCCGCCGAGGCCATCGACCGCGGCGCGGTCGCGGTGCTCACCGATACCGCCGGGGTCGCCGAGATGAGCGCGGCCGGCGCCCCGCCCGTGCCGACGCTGGTGCATCCCGACCCCCGCGGCGTGCTCGGCGGCCTGGCCGCCACCGTGTACGGAAACCCGTCCGATCGGCTGGCCGTCATCGGCATCACGGGCACCTCCGGCAAGACCACCACCACCTACATGGTCGAATCCGGTCTACGGGCCGCCGGCCGTCGGTGCGGGCTGATCGGCACCATCGGCATCCGCGTCGACGGCGCCGACATCCCCAGCGCGCTGACCACCCCGGAAGCCCCCGCGCTGCAGGCGATGCTGGCGGCGATGGCCGAACAGGGCGTCGACACCGTCGTCATGGAGGTCTCCAGCCACGCGCTCACCTTGGGCCGGGTCGACGGAACCCGTTTCGCGGTAGGGGGATTCACCAACCTGTCCCGCGACCACCTCGACTTTCACCCCACCATGGCCGACTATTTCGAAGCCAAAGCGCTGCTGTTCGACCCGAATTCGCCGCTGCATGCGACAAAGGCCGTGATATGCATCGACGACGACGCCGGGCGCGAGATGGCGGGGCGCGCAACGGATCCGGTCACCGTCAGCGCCGAGGGCCGGCCCGCGCAGTGGCGCGCCGTCGACGTGGCCCCGATGGGCGCCGGGGGACAACAGTTCACCGTCATCGACCCGGCCGGCGTCAAGCACGACGTCGGGGTCCCGCTACCCGGGCGCTACAACGTCGCCAATTGCCTTGTCGCACTGGCACTTCTGGATACCGTGGGGGTGTCGCCCGAGGAGGCGGCGCCGGGACTGCGGCAGACCCGCGTACCGGGACGCATGGAACAGATCGATGCCGGGCAGGATTTCCTGGCTCTCGTCGACTACGCCCACAAGCCGGGCGCCCTGCGTGCGGTGCTCACCACGCTGGCGCGTCCGGGTCGCCGGGTGGCGGTGGTGTTCGGCGCGGGCGGCGAGCGCGACCCGGGCAAGCGGGCGCCGATGGGCGCCGTCGCCGCCGAACTCGCCGACCTGGTCGTCGTCACCGACGACAACCCTCGCAGCGAGGACCCCGCGGCCATCCGGCGCGAAATCCTGGCCGGTGCAACCGAAAGTGGTTGCGCGGCAGAGGTTGTCGAGATCCCCGACCGGGCCGACGCGATCCGGCACGCCGTCGCGTGGGCGCGTGCCGGCGACGTGGTGCTGATCGCCGGCAAGGGCCACGAAACCGGGCAGCGCACCGGGGACGTGGTCCGCCCCTTCGACGACCGCATCGAGTTGGCGCGGGCGTTGGAGGATCGCGCATGATCGACCTGACCGTCGCGCAGATCGCCGACATCGTGGGCGGCACGTTGTCCGACATCTCGCCGCAGGACGCCGCGCGCCGGCACGTCACCGGTACCGTCGAATTCGACTCGCGCGCCGTGGGTCCCGGCGGCCTGTTCCTGGCGCTGCCGGGCGCGCGTTCGGACGGGCACGACCACGCGGCCTCGGCGGTCGCGGCCGGGGCGGTGGCGGTGCTGGCCGCGCGGCCGGTCGGGGTTCCCGCCATCGTCGTTGCCCCCGAGGGAGCCTCGGCATCGCGCGCCGGCGTGCTCGAGCACGACCCGGACGGCTCGGGCGCCGCGGTGCTGGCCGCGCTGGCCAGGCTGGCCAAGGCGGTGGCCGCCGAGCTGGTGGCCGGGGGGCTGCGGATCGTCGGCATCACCGGATCGTCGGGAAAGACCTCGACCAAGGACCTGGTGGCCGCCGTGCTGGCGCCGCTGGGGGAGGTGGTCGCCCCGCCCGGGTCGTTCAACAACGAGCTGGGCCACCCCTGGACGGTGCTGCGCGCGACGGCCGACACCGACTACCTGGTGCTCGAGATGTCGGCCCGGCATCCCGGCAACATTGCCGCGCTGGCCGACATCGCCACGCCGTCCATCGGCGTGGTGCTCAACGTGGGCACCGCTCACCTGGGCGAGTTCGGCTCGCGCGAAGCCATCGCCCAAACGAAATCCGAACTGCCGCAATCTGTCCCAGCGTCCGGGGTGGTGATCCTCAACGCCGACGATCCGGCCGTGGGGGCCATGGCGGACGTGACCGCGGCCCGGGTGGTCCGGGTCGGTCGCGCCGAGCACACCGACGCGGGCCCCAGCGACCTGTGGGCCGGGCCGGTGTCGCTCGACGAGCTGGCCAGGCCGCGGTTCACGCTGCACCGGCGCGACGCCACCGGGGTGCGGCAGGTGCAGGTAGGCCTCGGCGTCTACGGCGATCACCAGGTCGGCAACGCGCTGTGCGCGGCCGCGGTCGCCCTGGAATGCGGCGCCGACCTGGACCAGGTCGCGGCCGCCCTCGCCGCCGCGGGCCCGGTGTCGCGGCACCGGATGCAGGTCACCACCCGCGCCGACGGGGTTACCGTGATCGACGATGCCTACAACGCCAACCCCGATTCGATGCGGGCCGGGCTGCAGGCGCTGGCCTGGATCGCCCACGGGGGCGAGGGTGGCAGCAGCCCCTCTGAAAAGCGCAGGAGCTGGGCGGTGCTCGGCGAGATGGCCGAGCTCGGTGAGGACGCCATCCTCGAGCACGATCGCATCGGGCGGTTGGCCGTGCGCTTAGATGTGTCTCGACTCGTTGTCGTGGGAAGTGGGAGGTCGATGAGCGCCATGCACCACGGAGCGGTCATGGAGGGTTCCTGGGGCGCCGCCGATAAGGGGGCCGTGAACGTCGCCGACAGCGACGCCGCCCTGGCGTTGCTGCGAGCCGAGGTGCGACCCGGTGACGTCGTGCTGGTCAAGGCGTCGAATTCGGCCGGCCTGGGCGCGCTGGCCGACGCGCTGGCCCGTGACGATCGCGAGGGCGGCGAAGCCGGGCGAAGCGGGTCGTCACCATCGAGCGCTGACGATCGCGAGGGCGGCGAAGCCGGGCGAAGCGGGTCGTCACCATCAGAAAGCCCAGCCGGCTCAGACGACCCTGGGACGCGCGCATGAGGCAGATCCTCATCGCGGTCGCCGTCGCGCTGACCGTGTCGATCCTGTTGACCCCGGCGCTGATCCAGTTGTTCACCCGGCAGGGATTCGGCCACCACACCCGCGAGGACGGCCCGCCGACGCACCACGCCAAACGGGGCACGCCGTCCATGGGCGGCGTGGCGATCCTGGCCGGCATCTGGGCGGGGTATCTGGGCACCCACCTGGCCGGGATGGCCTTCGACGGCGAAGGCGTCAGCGTGTCGGGTCTGCTGGTGCTGGGTCTGGCCACCGCGCTCGGCATCGTGGGATTCCTCGACGACCTGATCAAGATCCGCAGGTCTCGCAACCTCGGCCTGAACAAGACGGCCAAGACGATCGGGCAGGTCGCCGCCGCGGTGCTGTTCGGCGTGCTGGTGTTGCGGTTCCACAACGCCAACGGGCTGACCCCGGCCAGCGCCGACCTGTCCTACGTGCGTGAGATCGCGACCGTCACCCTGGCGCCCGGGCTGTTCGTGCTGTTCTGCGTCGTCGTCGTCAGCGCCTGGTCCAACGCGGTCAACTTCACCGACGGCCTGGACGGGCTGGCCGCCGGCAGCATGGCGATGGTGTCCGCCGCCTACGTCCTGATCACGTTCTGGCAGGCGCACAGCGCCTGCGTCAGCTCGCCGGGTCTGGGCTGCTACAACGTGCGCGACCCGCTGGACCTGGCGTTCGTCGCGGCCGCCACCGCGGGCGCCTGCATCGGGTTTCTGTGGTGGAACGCCGCGCCCGCCAAGATCTTCATGGGCGACACCGGATCGCTGGCCTTGGGCGGCATCATCGCGGGCCTCTCGATCACCAGCCGCACCGAGATCCTCGCCGTCGTGCTGGGTTCGCTGTTCGTCGCCGAGGTCAGCTCGGTGGTGTTGCAGATCTTGACGTTTCGGACCACCGGGCGCCGGGTGTTCCGGATGGCGCCCTTTCACCACCATTTCGAACTGGCCGGCTGGGCCGAGACCACGGTCATCATCCGCTTCTGGCTGCTCACCGCGATCGCCTGCGGCCTGGGCGTGGCCCTGTTCTACGGTGAGTGGCTGGGCGCGACAGGTGCCTGATGAGCGGCCTTGACCCCCTGGCGCCCGGCGCGCCGGTGCTGGTGGCCGGCGGCGGGGTGACGGGCAGGGCCGCGCTGGCGGCGCTGCGGAGGTTCGGCGCGGTGCCCACGCTGTGCGACGACGATCCGGCCACGCTGCGCGGACACGCCGATGCCGGGGTGGCGACCGCGTCCACCGCGACCGCCGCCGAGCAGATCTCCCGGTTCGCGCTGGTGGTCACCAGTCCCGGCTTTGCGCCGACGACGCCGCTGCTGATGGCGGCCGCGACGGCCGGGGTGCCGATCTGGGGCGACGTGGAGCTGGCCTGGCGGCTCGACGCCGCGGGCCGGTACGGGCCGCCGCGGCGCTGGCTGGTGGTGACCGGCACCAACGGCAAGACGACGACCACGTCGATGCTGCACGCCATGCTGACCGCGGGCGGCCGGCGCGCCCTGCTGTGCGGCAACATCGGCGACCCGGTGCTCGACGTCTTGGCCGACGACACCGACGAACCCGCCGAGCTGCTGGCCGTCGAGCTGTCCAGCTTCCAATTGCATTGGGCGCCTTCGCTGAAGCCCGAGGCCGGCGCGGTGCTCAACATCGCCGAGGACCACCTCGACTGGCACGGCAGCATGGCCGCCTACGCCGCGGCGAAGGCGCGGGTACTCGACGGTCGGGTCGCGGTGGTGGGGCTGGACGACAGCCGGGCGGCGGCGCTGCTGGACACCGCCGCGGCGCCGATGCGCGTCGGCTTCCGGCTGGGCGAGCCGGCCGCGGGGGAGCTGGGCGTGCGCGACGGCCACCTGGTGGACCGCGCCTTCGCCGACGACCTCGCGCTGCTGCCGGCCGACGCCATCCCTTTGCCTGGGCCGGTCGGGGTGCTCGACGCCCTGGCCGCCGCGGCGCTGGCGCGCAGCGTCGACGTGCCGGCCGAGGCGATCGCGACCGCGATCACCTCGTTCCGGGTGGGCCGGCACCGGGCCGAGGTCGTGGCCGTTGCCGACGGAATCACCTACGTCGACGACTCCAAGGCCACCAACCCCCACGCCGCCGAGGCGTCCGTGCTGGCCTACCCCCGGGTCGTGTGGATCGCCGGCGGTCTGCTCAAGGGCGCGTCGGTGGACGCCGAGGTCGCCAGGATGGCGTCGCGGCTGGTCGCGGCCGTGCTCATCGGCCGCGATCGGCACGAGGTTGCAGAGGCGTTATCGCGACACGCGCCGGATGTACCCGTCCTGCAGGTTGTGACAGGCGAGGATGCTGGTATGGATGCGACTGCTGTGGTTTTTGGGGCAGATGTGACAGAAGTGAAACAATCCGGCGGCAATGTGGGCACGGCGGTCATGAACGCGGCGGTGGCCGCGGCTCGTACCGTAGCGAAGCCCGGTGACACCGTCCTGCTGGCTCCGGCGGGCGCATCGTTCGACCAATTCGCGGGTTACGCCGACCGGGGCGACGCCTTCGCGGCCGCCGTGCGCGCGGCGCTCCGGTAGGGCGGGCGTGGGTAACGCGCTGACCCGGCGGCTGCGCCGGGGTAAAGACAGCACCGAGACGGCCACGGCCGAGCCCGGGCCGGCCGAGGACGTCGACGCGGCAGCCGATGCCGCGCAGGCCGATGCCGACCAGAAGGTCGGCACGAAGCCCGCCAAGCCGCAGAAGAAGGACAAGCCGGCCAAGGACGGCGGTGCGCACGGCCGGTTCGGCGCCTGGCTGGGCCGGCCCATGACGTCGTTTCACCTGATCATCGCGGTCGCCGGGCTCCTGACGACGCTCGGGCTGATCATGGTGCTCTCGGCCTCGGGCGTGCGGTCCTACGATGCCGACGGATCGGCCTGGGTGATCTTCGGCAAGCAGGTGCTGTGGACCGTGATCGGGCTCATCGCCTGCTACGCCTCCCTGCGGATGTCGGTGCGGTTCATCCGGCGGGTCGCATTCACCGGCTACGTCGTCACGGTCATCCTGCTGGTGTTGGTGCTGGTTCCCGGTATCGGCAACCTGGCCAACGGATCTCGCAAGTGGTTCGTGGTCGCCGGCTTCTCGATGCAGCCGTCCGAGCTGGCCAAGATCGCCTTCGCCATCTGGGGCGCCCACATGCTGGCCGCCCGCCGCCTGGAGCGGGCGAGCCTGCGCGAATTGCTGATTCCCCTGGTGCCGGCGGCGGTGATCGCGCTGGCGCTGATCGTCGCCCAGCCCGACCTCGGGCAGACGGTGTCGCTGGGCATCATCCTGCTGGCCCTGCTGTGGTACGCCGGCCTGCCGTTGCGCGTGTTCGTCACCTCGTTGCTGGCCGTCTTCGTGGCCGGCGCGATCCTGGCCATGTCGGCCGGATACCGGTCGGACCGGGTGCGGTCCTGGATCAACCCGGAGAACGACCCGCAGGACACCGGCTACCAGGCGCGCCAGGCGAAGTTCGCGCTCGCGCACGGCGGGATCTTCGGCGACGGCCTGGGCCAGGGCGTGGCCAAGTGGAACTACCTGCCCAACGCCCACAACGACTTCATCTTCGCGATCATCGGCGAGGAGCTCGGCTTCATCGGCGCCTTCGCGCTGTTGGTGCTGTTCGGGCTGTTCGCCTACACCGGGATGCGGATCGCGCGCCGCTCGGCCGACCCGTTCCTGCGGCTGCTGACCGCCACCACGACCATGTGGGTGCTGGGCCAGGCGTTCATCAACATCGGCTACGTCATCGGCATCCTGCCGGTCACCGGCATCCAGCTGCCACTCATTTCCGCCGGCGGAACATCAACCGCGGCAACGCTTTTCATGATCGGCATCATGGCCAACGCCGCGCGCCACGAACCGGAGGCGGTGGCCGCCCTGCGGGCCGGCCGCGACGACAAGGTGAACCGGATCCTGCGGCTGCCGCTGCCCGAGCCCTACTCGCCGACGCGCTTGGAGGCGTTTCGCGACCGCAAGCGCGCGCGCCCGAAAGCCGGCTCGCAATCGGGCGACGCGCCCCGCAAAGGCGGCGGGGCGTCCGGGCGCAAGCCCGCCCGCAAGGCCTCCCGCAAAGCCGACGCCCCGCAGCGGCCGGCGCTGCCGCGAACGGCCGGCCGGCCCGCCCGCCAGACTGGGGGCAGCGCTCGATCACGGGCGAGGCATCATGGATCTGGCCAGCGCCGCGTCAGCCAGGCGGCCGGCCAGCGTCAGCCACGACGCGCACGCGCACTGGAAGGTCAGCGTTACGGGTGAACGACACGGTCAACAAGCCGACCGGCGGGCGGGGGGCAGACCCCTTGCCCGCCGGTGCCGCGTTGCCCTCTTTTAGGCCCCTGTCGGTCGTGCTGGCCGGCGGGGGAACGGCCGGTCACGTCGAACCCGCGATGGCCGTCGCCGACGCGCTGAGCGCCCTGGATCCGCAGGTCAGGATCACCGCGCTGGGCACCGCCCGCGGGCTGGAGACCAGGCTGGTGCCCGAGCGCGGTTATGACCTCGAGCTGATCACGCCGGTGCCGCTGCCGCGCAAACCCAGCGGCGACCTGGCCCGGCTGCCCTCGCGGGTGTGGCGGGCCGTCCGCGAGACCCGCGCCGTGCTCCGGGCGGTCGACGCCGATGTGGTGATCGGCTTCGGCGGGTACGTGGCGCTGCCGGCCTACCTCGCCGCCCGCGGCGTCTCGCCGCGCAAACCCCGGGTCCCGGTGGTGATCCACGAGGCCAACGCCAGCGCCGGACTGGCCAACCGGGTGGGCGCCCGCAGCGCCGTGCGGGTGCTTTCCGCGGTGGCCGATTGCGGTCTGCCCCGCGCCGAGGTGGTCGGGGTGCCGGTGCGCGAGGCCATCACCTCGCTGGACCGCGCGGCGTTGCGCGCCGAGGCGCGCAGGTATTTCGGCTTCGCCGACGACGCGCGGGTGCTGCTGGTGTTCGGCGGCTCGCAGGGCGCGGCCTCGCTGAACCGGGCCGTGTCCGGCGCGGCCGCCGAGCTCGCCGCCGCCGGCGTGGCCGTCCTGCATGCGCACGGCCCCAAGAACACGCTGGAGTTGCGCGACCCTGCGCCGGGCGACCCGCCCTACGTTGCGGTGCCCTACCTCGACCGGATGGATCTGGCCTATTCGGCCGCCGACCTGGTGATCTGCCGGTCCGGGGCCATGACGGTCGCCGAGGTGTCGGCAGTGGGCCTGCCGGCCATCTACGTGCCGCTGCCGATCGGTAACGGCGAGCAGCGGCTCAACGCGCTGCCGGTGGTCAACGCCGGCGGCGGCATGATCGTCGCCGACGCCGACCTGACGCCGGAGCTGGTGGCCCGCGAGGTGGCGGGGCTCATGGGCGACCCGCCCCGGCTGGCGGCCATGACCGCCGCCGCCGCGCTGGTGGGGCATCCCGATGCGGCGCGCCGGGTGGCCCAGGCGGCGCTGGACATCGCCAGGAAGGCGCAGCTCGGCCGCCCGAGCGACCGGCCGGCCGGGGGAAGCCGGTGAACGCCCCGCAGCTGCCCCCCGAGCTGCAGCGGGTGCACATGGTCGGCATCGGGGGGGCCGGCATGTCCGGCATCGCCCGCATCCTGCTCGACCGCGGCGGCCTGGTGTCCGGCTCGGACGCCAAGGAGTCGCGCGGCATCCACGCGCTGCGCGCCCGGGGCGCGCAGATCAACATCGGCCACGACGCCTCCGCCCTGGACCTGTTGCCCGGCGGCGCCACCGCGGTCATCACCACCCACGCCGCCATCCCGAAGACCAACCCCGAGCTCGTCGAGGCCCGCCGGCGCGGCATCCCGGTGATCCTGCGGCCGGCCGTGCTGGCCAAGCTGATGGACGGCCGCACCACGCTGATGGTCACCGGCACCCACGGCAAGACGACGACGACATCGATGCTGATCGTGGCGCTGCAGCACTGCGGACGCGACCCGTCCTTCGCGGTCGGCGGCGAGATGGGGGAGGCCGGCACCAACGCCCACCACGGCAGCGGCGACTGCTTCGTCGCCGAGGCCGACGAAAGCGACGGCTCGCTACTCGAGTACACCCCCAACGTCGCCGTGGTCACCAACATCGAGACCGATCACCTGGACTTCTACGGCAGCGCCGACGCCTATGTCGCCGTGTTCGACGCCTTCGTCGAGCGGCTGGCCCCGGGCGGGGCGCTGGTGGTGTGCGTCGACGACCCGGGGGCCGAGGCGTTGGCCAGGCGCACTGCCGAGCTGGGCATCCGGGTGCTGCGGTACGGGTCCCCGCGCTCCGGCGACGAACTCGCCGCCACGTTGTTGTCGTGGCAACAGCAGGGCACCGAGGCCGTCGCGCAGATCCGGCTGGCCCCCGAACTGGACCCGGAGCAGCACCCGCGGGTGATGCGGTTGTCGGTGCCCGGCCGCCACATGGCGCTCAACGCGATGGGCGCGCTGCTGGCGGCGCTCGAGATCGGCGCGCCTGCCGACGCCGTGCTGGACGGCCTGGCCGGCTTCGAGGGCGTGCGCCGCCGGTTCGAACTGGTGGGCAGCGCGGCGTCGGTCCGGGTGTTCGACGACTACGCCCACCACCCCACGGAGATCGTCGCCACGCTGGCGGCGGTCCGCACCCTGCTCGAGCAGAGCGGTGACGGCCGCAGCATCGCGGTGTTCCAGCCCCATTTGTATTCGCGCACAAAGGCTTTCGCCGAGGAGTTCGGGCGAGCTCTGGACGCCGCGGACCAAGTTTTCGTTCTCGACGTCTATGGCGCTCGCGAACAACCCCTGGCCGGCGTCAGCGGGGCCAGCGTCGCCGAGCACGTCACCGTGCCGGTGAGCTATCTGCCGCACTTCTCCGCGGCCGCCGAACAAGTGGCCGCCGTGGCCGCGCCCGGTGACGTCATCGTCACCATGGGCGCCGGCGACGTGACCCTGCTCGGGCCCGAGATCGTGACGGCGCTGCGGGTGCGGGCCAACCGCGGGGCGCCCGGGGCGTTGCGATGACCGAGCCCGACGACCCCGTCCCGACCGACGTGGCGGGCGAGCGGGCCGAAGCCCAGCCCGACGGCGACGACGCGGTCACCGAGCCGCTCGTCACCGACGCGGCCGGCCCCCAGCCCGATCAGGGGGCCGATCAGGCCGAGGTCGAGGGACCACGCCGGCGCGCCCGTCGGGAACGGGCCGAACGCCGCGCCGCACAGGCCCGCGCCACCGCCATCGAAGAGGCGCGCCGCGAGGCGAAGCGCCGGGCCAGCGGACTGGGCAGCGAGCCCTACCCCCCTAAACAACCGGCGCGTGGCGTCGTTCGGGGCCTGAAGATGCTGCTGGCCACCGTCCTGCTGGTCATCGTGGGCATCGGGCTGGCCCTGATCCTCTACTTCACGCCGGCGATGTCGGCGCGCAACATCGTCGTCGTGGGCACCGGGGTGGTCACCCGGGAGGAGGTCCTGGACGCGGCGAAAGTGCGGCCAGGGACCCCGCTGTTGCAGATCAACACCAGCCAGGTGGCCGACCGGGTGGCGGCGATCCGGCGGGTGGCCAGCGCGCGGGTGCAACGCCAGTATCCGTCGGCGCTGCGGATCACCATCGTGGAGCGAGTTCCGGTGGCGGTCAAGGACTTTCCCGACGGCCCCCATCTCTTCGACCGCGACGGCGTGGACTTCGCGACGGGGCCGCCGCCCCCGGCGCTGCCGTACCTCGATGTCGCCGACCCGGGACCGAACGATCCGGCGACCAAGGCCGCCCTGCAGGTGCTGACCGCGCTGCGGCCCGAGGTCGAGGGCCAGGTCGGCCGGATCGCGGCGCCCTCGGTGGCCTCGATCACGCTGACGCTCGGCGACGGCCGGGTGGTGATCTGGGGGACCACCGACCGCACCGACGAGAAGGCCGAGAAGCTGGCCGCGCTGTTGACCCAGCCCGGCAAGACCTACGACGTCTCCAGCCCGGACCTGCCGACGGTCAAGTAGCGATCTTCGTCACGTCGCGCGGCACGATGCGCCGTCGAGCAGCGCTCACGCCGCCCCGGCGCTGCAAAATTGCCCAAAATTTGCGGAGCGCGTGTCGGCGCGCCTGCGGGGTTAGGGCGCGCCGTACCCATACCGTTCTGGTTGCGCGTTACTACTTGACATAACTCTAACTCTATGGTTGAGGTTGAGGGTTTGCCGGGAAGGGACGCGAACGTCCGGAGGAGCCCACCGCCGGGAGAGCTGAGCCAAGCCCATCAGGGAGGAAGACGAATGATGACCCCCCCGCATAACTACCTGGCCGTGATCAAGGTCGTGGGTATCGGTGGCGGCGGCGTCAACGCCGTCAACCGGATGATCGAACAAGGCCTCAAAGGCGTGGAGTTCATCGCGATCAACACCGACGCACAGGCGCTGTTGATGAGCGATGCCGACGTCAAACTCGACGTCGGGCGCGAGTCCACGCGCGGCCTCGGAGCCGGGGCGGACCCCGAGGTCGGCCGCAAGGCCGCCGAGGACGCCAAGGACGAGATCGAGGAGCTGCTGCGCGGCGCCGACATGGTGTTCGTCACCGCCGGCGAGGGCGGTGGCACCGGGACCGGCGGCGCGCCCGTCGTCGCCAGCATCGCGCGCAAGCTGGGCGCGTTGACCGTCGGCGTGGTCACCCGGCCGTTCTCGTTCGAGGGCAAGCGGCGCGGCAACCAGGCCGAGAGCGGCATCTCGGCGCTGCGCGAGAGCTGCGACACCCTGATCGTGATCCCCAACGACCGGCTGCTGCAGATGGGCGACGCCGCGGTGTCACTGATGGACGCCTTCCGCAGCGCCGACGAGGTGCTGCTCAACGGTGTGCAGGGCATCACCGACCTGATCACCACGCCGGGCCTGATCAACGTGGACTTCGCCGACGTCAAGGGCATCATGTCCGGGGCGGGCACGGCCCTGATGGGTATCGGATCCGCGCGCGGCGAGGGCCGCTCGCTCAAGGCCGCCGAGATCGCCATCAACTCGCCGCTGCTGGAAGCCTCGATGGAGGGCGCACATGGCGTGCTGATGTCGATCGCCGGTGGCAGCGACCTCGGTCTGTTCGAGATCAACGAGGCGGCCTCGCTGGTGCAGGACGCCGCCCACCAGGACGCCAACATCATCTTCGGCACCGTGATCGACGACTCGCTGGGCGACGAGGTGCGCGTCACCGTCATCGCCGCGGGCTTCGACGCCGCCGGCGCCGGCCGCAAACCCGTCATCGGGGGCAGCGCCGACAAGGAAGAAAAGGGCGGCGCGCACCGGATCGAGTCGGCGAAGGCGGGCAAGCTCACCTCGACGCTGTTCGAACCGGTCGACGCGGTCAGCGTGCCGGTCCACACCAACGGCTCGACCCTGAATATCGGCGGCGATGACGACGACGTCGACGTGCCGCCCTTCATGCGCCGCTGAGAACATGCCGGTGACCCTGGACCCCCGGCCGCGACGGTCGGGGCCGCCTGGCCGACACGGAATTTCGGATACTGGTCACGTGAGCGTTCGCATTCGGCGGGTGACCACCACCCGCGCCGGTGGGGTCTCGAAGCCGCCCTTCGACACCTTCAACCTGGGTGACCACGTCGGGGACGACCCCGCGGCGGTGGCCGACAACCGGGCCCGGCTGGCCGCCGCCATCGGCCTGCGCGGCAGTCGCGTTGTGTGGATGAACCAGGTCCACGGTGACCGGGTCGAGGTGGTCGACGGGGCCCGCGACACCGCGGTCGACAACACCGACGCGTTGGTGACCCGCACCGCACGACTGGCGCTGGCGGTGGTGACCGCCGATTGCGTGCCGGTGTTGATGGCCGACGCGCGGGCCGGTGTGGCCGCGGCGGTGCACGCCGGCCGGGTCGGCGCCCAGCGCGGGGTGGTGGCCCGCACGGTGGAGACGATGCTGGGGCTCGGCGCGCGGCCCGAAGACATATCGGCCCTGCTGGGCCCGGCGGTCAGCGGCCGCAACTACGAAGTGCCTGCGGCGATGGCCGACGAGGTCGAGGCGGCGTTGCCGGGTAGCCGCACCACCACCGCGGCGGGCACGCCCGGACTGGATCTGCGTGCCGGAATCGCTTGCCAGCTAAGGGATTTGGGCGTAACGGCCATCGACATCGATCCGCGATGCACGGTGGACGACCCGGCGTTGTTCAGTCACCGCCGGGACGCGCCGACCGGGCGGCTGGCCTCACTGGTCTGGATGGAGTGACTGCGATGGCGGCCCCGGACACTGGAAGCGACCGCGAATCGGAATTGACTCACGCATTGGCGTCGGTGCGCTCACGCCTTGCCGCGGCGGCCGAAGCGGCGGGCCGCAATGTCGGCGATATCGAAGTTCTGCCCATTACCAAATACTTCCCAGCAACCGATGTGGTGACTTTGTCGCGATTGGGTTGTCGCGCCGTCGGCGAATCGCGGGACCAGGAAGCGACGGCGAAAGTGGCCGAAGTCACCCGGCTGCTCGCGGCGCCCGCGCGGGCGGGCGTGGGAAATCCGCGTTGGCACATGGTGGGTCACATCCAGCGGAACAAGGCCCGGTCTGTGGCGCGCTGGGCGCACACCGCGCACTCGGTCGACAGCACGCACCTGGTGACCGCGCTCGACAAGGGGGTGGCCGCGGCGCTTTCCGACGGCCGTCGCACCGACCCGATGCGGATCTACGTCCAGGTCAGCCTCGACGGCGACGAGTCGCGCGGCGGCATCGACATTTCCCGGCCGGGAGCCGTCGATCAGGTGTGCGACCGGGTCGAGGATTCCAAGAACCTGGACCTGGTCGGGCTGATGGGGATTCCGCCGCTGGACTCGGACCCCGAAGAGGCGTTTGACCGGCTCCGATCCGAGCATCGGCGGGTTCTCGAGTCCCACCGCAACGCCGTCGGGCTGTCCGCCGGCATGTCGAACGACTTCGAAATCGCCGTCAAACACGGTTCGACATGTGTGCGTGTCGGTACCGCGCTAATGGGCCCGCGGCGGTTACCGTCACCGTAAGTAGTCACTGCAGTAACAGCTTTATCACTAACACCAGTACTCCCAGGGGCTAGAAGGGTCAACGCAATGAGCACACTGCACAAAGTCAAGGCCTATTTCGGTATGGCCCCAATGGACGACTACGAGGACGAGTATTACGACGACCACGCCCCCTCCCGTGGTTTCCCGCGCCCGCGATTTGACGACGGATACGGTCGTTACGAGCAAGACGACTACGACGATCCGCGCCGCGAGCCCGCCGACTACCCGCCGCCCGCCGGCTATCGCGGCGGCTACGGAGACGAACCGCGCTACGGCGCCGTCCACCCCCGCGAGTTCGACCGCGCCGAGCGGGGCGGCGGCCCGCGCTTCGGGTCGTGGTTGCGCAACTCCACCCGCGGCGCGCTGGCGATGGACCCGCGCCGGATGGCGATGATGTTCGAAGAGGGCCACCCGCTGTCGAAGATCACCACGCTGCGGCCCAAGGACTACAGCGAGGCCCGCACCATCGGCGAGCGTTTCCGCGACGGCACCCCGGTGATCATGGACCTGGTGTCGATGGACAACGCCGACGCCAAGCGGCTCGTCGACTTCGCGGCCGGCCTGGCCTTCGCCCTGCGCGGCTCGTTCGACAAGGTCGCGACCAAGGTGTTCCTGCTGTCGCCCGCCGACGTGGACGTGTCCCCGGAGGAGCGCCGCCGGATCGCCGAAACCGGTTTCTACGCTTACCAATAGGCGCATCCGCCGCCCCGATCCGCAGCGGTCGTTCGGTTTCTCGAGGGACCGCAGGGGCGACGTGAGCTAAGGACTCTTACTCGGAGTCGGTACGCTGGCAGGCGCCGCGCTGATCCACGGCGCTTGGCATCGCTTAGCTTCTCATCGGTAAGGTCGGGGCACTTCAGTTGGTGTTGTTCTTTCAGATCCTCGGGTTTGCGCTGTTCATCTTCTGGCTGCTGCTCATCGCCCGGGTCGTCGTCGAGTTCATCCGCTCGTTCAGCCGGGACTGGCATCCCACCGGCATCACCGTCGTGGTGCTCGAGATCATCCTGTCGATCACCGATCCGCCGGTGAAGTTGCTGCGCCGGCTGATCCCGCAACTCACCATCGGGGCGGTCCGCTTCGACCTGTCGATCATGGTGCTGTTGCTCGTCGCGTTCATCGGCATGCAGCTGGCGTTCGGCGCCGCCGCCTAGGCCACGGGACGCCTCGGTCGAGGCCGCGCCTCCGGCCCGTCGGGGTCAATCCATTCCGCCCCGGAGACGGTTCGGACACGTTTTAGCGTCGGTGTGGTACCCGCCATTTAAAATTTCTAAGGTTTCGGATTTTATTGCCCTCAATGTTTGAAATTGGCTCTTATTTATTGGGCTAATCAGCAACGGTCGCGCCTGGTGTGACAGGATGGACGGCAGTTGCACTACGGCTACCACTGCGTTCTACACTTTCCAGAACGTTCGACAGGGAACTTGAGGGGACGAAACAATGCCGCTTACACCAGCCGACGTCCACAATGTGGCGTTCAGTAAGCCACCGATCGGCAAGCGGGGCTACAACGAAGACGAGGTGGATGCCTTCCTCGATCTGGTGGAAGCCGAGCTGACGCGGCTCATCGAAGAGAACAGCGATCTGCGCCAGCGCATCGAAGAGCTGGACCACGAGCTGGCCTCCGGCGGTGGCTCGGCCACCCCGGCCGCGGCCGCCGCCCCCACCCAGGCGATTCCCGTGCGCGAGCCCGAACCGGAACCGGCCAAGCCGGCGCCGGCCGCGGCCCCGGCCGCCGCGGTCAACAACGAGGAACAGGCCATGAAGGCCGCTCGGGTGCTGACGCTGGCGCAGGACACCGCCGACCGCCTGACCACCACCGCCAAGACCGAGTCGGAAAAGATGCTGGCCGACGCCCGCGCCAATGCCGACCAGATCCTCAGCGAGGCCCGCAGCACCGCCGAGACCACCGTCGCCGAGGCCCGGCAGCGCGCCGACGCGATGCTCGCCGACGCGCAGACCCGTTCGGAAACCCAGTTGCGGCAGGCTCAGGAGAAGGCCGACGCCCTGCAGGCCGACGCCGAGCGCAAGCACTCCGAGATCATGGGCACCATCAACCAGCAGCGCACCGTCCTGGAAGGCCGCCTCGAGCAGCTGCGCACCTTCGAGCGCGAATACCGCACCCGGCTCAAGACCTACCTGGAATCGCAGCTGGAGGAACTCGGGCAGCGCGGATCCGCGGCACCCGTGGACTCCAGCGCGGACGCGGGCAGCTTCGACCAGTTCAACCGGGGCAACAACTAGCCGTTCGGGCGTGCCGGTCGCTCGCCGAGCTTCGGGGTTGGCACACTAGGTCATGAAACCGCGGTCCCGCTCGTCGCTTGGAGGATGACTGATGCTCATCATTGCGCTGGTCCTGGCCCTGATCGGGCTCGTCGCGTTGGTGTTCGCGGTCGTCACGAGCAACGAGCTGGTGGCCTGGGTCTGCATCGCCGCCAGCGTGGTGGGCGTGGTGTTGTTGATCCTCGACGCGCTGCGGGAACGCCAGCGGGGTGAGTTGGGCGGCGGCGAAGCCCAGGACGCCGACGAGGCCCCGGTCGACGACGAAGGCTACGTCGACTACCCCGAGGAGGCCCCGGGCGAGGGCGAACCGGCGGCGACGGGGGAGCCCGCGCAGGCCGCGCAGACCGAAGAGTCCAGGGTCCCGTCCGACGGCCACGGCGACGAGCCCGCCAAGTAACTTCCTGTCCCGGCCGCGGTTGCGCGTTACCGCGCTCCGCCGGTCGGCGTGCCCAGCAGCTCGCGCACCTCGTCGTCGCTGATCTGGTGGAAGTCGTCGTAGACCTGGCCGACCGCTTCGAAGCCGGGCGGCATCGTCAAGCACACCACGTCGTCGGCCTCCCGCGCGAGTTCGCCGCAGGTCGACGCCGGTCCCACCGGGACGGCGACCACGATCGACTTCGGGCCTGCGGCCCGGATGGCGCGCACGGCGGCGAGCATGCTTGCGCCCGTTGCGATTCCGTCGTCGACCAGGACGACGATCCTGCCGCGCAGGTCGGCCATCGGGCGACCACCCCGGTAGGCGTGTTCGCGCCGCAGCAGTTCGGCCGCCTCGCTGTCGATCACCTCGCGCACCTGCTCGTCGGTGATGTGCAGGCCGCGCACCACGTCGTCGTTCATCACCACGCCGCCACCGCTGGCCAAGGCGCCCATCGCCAGCTCTGACCACTGCGGCACCCCGAGCTTGCGGACCAGGAAGACGTCGAGCGGAGCCCCGAGGGCCGCGGCGATCTCCCACGCCACCGGCACGCCGCCGCGGGCCAACCCGAAGACCAGCACATCACTCCGGCCGCGGTAGGCCGCCAGCTCCTGCCCCAGCGCGCGTCCGGCCTCGCGCCGGTCGACGAACGTCTTCGGGGATGTCCGCCGGATAAAGCCACTCGATCGGTTCATGCGTTCACACTCCCGGCTGCTGGGCCTGTCTCCAGGCTACGTGCGGTGGCCCGCGCGCGGTGGCAGAGTTCGGGTGGGCGGCCGGGGCAGGCACCACCGAAAGGATCTGCGAGATGAGACGGCGCTACGGCACCTACACGGCCTACAGCATCGCCTGCGCGATCGTCTGGGCGGTCATTTTGGCGGTGGTTGCCACGGCGGGCGACGCCACCTCCCGGCACACGTTTCTGCTGGTGTGCGGCGGGTGGGCCATCGGATGGCTGTCGGCGACGATCGCCAGGGGCGTCCCCGCCACCGAAGCGGCATCTGCGGCAGTGAGTTATGAGGGTGTGATCGCGGCTTCGCCGCTCTCAGTCGGGTGTGATCGTGGCTTCGCCGCTCAACACCCTCCATCGGCTCGGAAATGCACGCAAGCGCATTTCTCTCGCCGCAGTCGGGTGTCCGAGGGGGGACTTGTCCGTCTACGACACGGGTCGTGGTCTGGAGATTGGGGCGCTGACCGCTTCGGTCAAGCACCGGTCCACGTTTTTCGCTCAATCGCGACGCTGAGGAGCTCGCCCATCGGGCGGCCAGCCGTCGGTACCGGACTCAAGCGGAATATTCAGAGATCGAAGCAGGATCGAAAAGAGCCGCCAATTGGCGATTGCTCCGACAAGTTCGACCAAAACCGCGTGATCGCTATTGAATGCCTTCTGGCACCCAGCCCAGTTTTCCTCGGAGATGACCCCGTCGCGTACCACATCATCGGTCGCTGCGAGGACCGCACGTTCGACTGGCCCGAGGCTTTCGGAATTCTGCCAGTCGCGCACCGCCAGGAGATCAGGCTCAGGCACGCCGAGCAGTGTGGCGATTCGCCAATGTTGAGTCCATTCGTATTCGGAGCCGGTGATCCAGCCGATGCGCATGATGACCAGCTCGCGTAGCCGCGCGTCAAGGGAACCGCGGAAGAGTAACGCGTCCAGCAGCCCATACAGCGCAACTGCCACACGCGGCTGATGAAGTGCCACGCGGAATACCGACAGGTCTGCCAACTCTTCGGGCAACCCGCATTCGGCAGCTCGCAGCTGGGCCTGCTCGCGGTCGAGCATCGGTACGCGTTCCGCCATGGTCACGGGCGGTCCTCTCTCTTGAACCTCGCATGCCGTTAGGGCGTGGGCAAGAAGACGTTGTGCAGCGCCGCACTGGTTCGAGCATCTTCGTCTGCAAGCGAAGTGAGCAGCCGCGCGAGCCCAGCGAATCCGGTTGATTCTCTGGTGATGCGGTCGAACGGCCAGCGGCCTTCAGCGAGGACCTCGAGGGCTGCCCGGTAGGCGGGATACTCCACGCCGAGTGCGCCTACGACGTGTAATTCTTTATATACCAACAAGTCTGGTTCAAACCGGGGCGCGCCGCCTCCTCCGCGGGTGCCGGCCACCACAACTGTGCCGCCCGGTCTGGCAAGGTCGACGGCATCGGCGAACGCGGAGGGTGCTTTGGCGGTGACGTCGACGACCACGTCGGCAAGCCGTCCGCCTGTTTCACGCTGGAGTGCGGTCACTGCATCGTCCTGCGATACATCGATGGGCAGGTCGACACCGAATGATCTGGCTATGGCCAGTCGTTGATCGTCGCGTGGGCCGACGCCGGTCATCGCGACGAACGCGGCTCCCGCCTCTTTGGCCGCCACCGCCGCGCAGATCCCGCGGATGCCGGGTCCCAGGATCGCTACGACGTTTCCCGCTTTGGTGTCGGGAAGAGTCGCCCCCCATTGGATACCGGCCCCGAGAGGGTTGAACAACGTGGCGAGAATGGGGTCCATGTCTTCGGCAATCGGGAGGAGCATCGCGTCCCACGGAAGCTCCACATGGGTGGCGTATCCGCCCCATAGCCCCGCGCCGATCTCCACGTCGACGAACCCGAACATGGTGGCGATGCCGTTCACCGCGCACCGCCGGTATTCGCCGCGGCGGTACTCGGGGCAGTCTCGGCAGGACCGGAACACCTCAACGGCCACGCGCTGGCCGGCTTGTACACCCCAGCGTTGGCTGGCCGCAGCGCCGACGTGTTCGACGATGCCGACGATTTCGTGCCCTGGAACGAATGAGAAGCCGGCAGGCAGGTGTCCGGTGAATTGTTCGTGATCTGTTCCGCACAGACCGCATGCTTCAACTCGCAGGATCGCACCCCGGTTGCCGACGTCGGGGATGGTCATCCGGCGTCGCTGCAGATCCCGTGGTCCGGTCAGCACCATCGCCTCGGCGATCATGGAAGCTCGAATCCGGTGAACGACCCGGTGTTTCGGAGGCACACCGTTTTACCGACGTACATTTCCCCGCCCATCGCCTCGGCGATCTGCGGATCGTCGCTGCGTGCGACGACTCTTCGCCCGTCGGACAGGTGCGCGATGATCGGAGTCCATCGAGGTTGGCCGTCTCGGTCGTAGACGACGGTGTATCCGTCCACTGTCGCGCAACCGGTCGCCTCGTCGACGCCTGCGACACCCAACCTCGATGAATCGATCTGAGCTTGCTCGACCGCCGTGTCGAGCAGGCGCCACCCGGTTGGTGGCGGGGTGGCCGACCACAGACCGACCGAATGCTTCGTCGAATACCACCCGAGGCCGGTGACGAGTCCGGCATCGGTGGGGTCGCGTCTACACCGTCGGACCATCTCAACGATCGAGTGGCTGACGTAATTGTTTCCGGGACCGCCGTGATACGGCAGGCCTCCGGTTACTGTGAGGCCTCTGTCGTCGAGGGGGTCCACGTCGAGAGCCTCGGCGGCCATCTGAATTGCCGACGGGAAGCAGGAGTAGAGGTCGAACCACCGGATGTCGTCGATGGTCAACCGGCCCGCATTGAGAGCCTTCCGTGCTGCTACCTCGATACCCGATGAGCGGCTGAGGTCCGGCCGTTCCACGGGGAAGTACACGTCGTTGCAGGTCGCTGCTGACCAGGGAAAGACCCAGCGATCGCGCGCGACGCCCAATTCGTCGGCCACCTCGGCCGCCATGAGAATGAAGGCGGCAGCCATGTCGACGGACATGATGCTGTTGAGCAACTTGGGATAGGGCAAGCAGACCATGCGGTTTTCCGCGGTGACTTCGCTGAGTTCGGTGGCACTTCGTGCGCGTGGGAACCAGGCCTGTTCCGGATGGCGTGCCGCCTCGGCTGTGAACGGTGCCATCAGCGTGCCCAGCCACTCCCGTTGAGCATCGAAGTCGCGGCCGTGCCGCGCGGCGATTGCGGACTCGAAGATGGGATACACCTCGTGCGGCCAACTCAGACCCACCGACAATTCGGCTTGACTCAGCCCGGGGCGGGCGTCGCCCAGGGATTCATCGCCGGAGCGGGGTGGGGGCGGCGAGTCGAGAAGTGCCCTGCCCCGAAGCTTGCGTGCGGAATGCCCGCTCTCCGCCCCGACGACCAGGACGACATCGGCACGGCCTTCGCCTATTTCGCCACCCAACACTTCGACGAGATACTGCGGGGTGTTTCCGCCGACGGGACAGCTGATGCGGCGGGCGGGACCGATGCGCATCGCTTCGGCGATCCTGCTGGCGGGATTGTCGCGCGGGATGACCAGGATGCCGGGAGTCGCGACGGTGTCGATGCGCCGCTCGACCGCGCGACCTGCGTCTCTGACCGCGCGGCGTGCGGCCTGCACCGCCAAGTCGATCGGGTCCACGAAGTCGTCCCCGCGGTGGGTCACTTCGCCCACGCCGACGACAACCAGGGTACGCGCTTCTACCGGCATCGGCACCCGCTCAGGGCCACGGGGCTGACTTGAGACATAACTGCGATGGTGTCATGTGCGTGGGCAAGTCACAATGGTGTGCGCTCGCGGCATACTGGCTGTGTGGCGACGAGGTTGTTGAGATGGGGTGCCGCCGCGCCGACAGATCGTGGGTCCGCTCGCGACCGGTTGCTCGATGCTGCCGAGCGGTGCCTCGAGAGTTGCGGTGTGGTGGGCACGACCATGGAGGACATCGGCAGAACAGCGGGTGTGTCCAGGGCAACGGTGTATCGCTACTTCCCCAGTCGGGAGGCGGTGATGTCGGGTGTCATCATTCGCGCCGCCGAGCGCTATCTCGACCGCATCAGCCCGCGGATCGCGGCGCACGCCGACCTGGGCTCCGCGCTCGTCGATTTCGTGGAATACACGGTTGAGGCCGCGCGCCGCGAAGAGATCATCGGATTGTTGTTCGGCAGCGACGAGGAACTCGCCGGCGTGGGTCTCGCGGCGGGGACCTCGACGTCCCTCTTCGAAATCGTCACCGAATTTCTGCGTCCCATCTTCACCCGACACTGGAGTTGCGTGGAACCGGGCGTCTCCGTCGACGACGCCGCCGAGTGGGTTGTCCGCACGATATTGAGCCTGCTGACTGTTCGAGGGCCGCGGGAGCGCAGTCGTGACGGACTCCGGGCGTTTCTGTCGAGGTTTCTCCTTCCCGCGATCCTGGCGGGTGACCACGCTCGACCGATGTGACATCTATGGCGTAATGTCTCGACGGCAGATGAGGTAGGAGGGCCTGTGCAATTCACCACGTTCAACGAACAGGTCGCTGAGCAACTAAAGAGCGCAGCAGAAACCACGGGCGGGTTGGCCGGTTACCTCGGCTTCCGTCACACCGAATTCACTGCGGGACGGCTCGTCGCGGAGATGGACGCACGCGACGACCTGAAGACGCCTTTCGGGAACCTGCATGGGGGCTGCTTATCGGCCATGGTCGACCACTGCCTCGGAGTGGTGTTTTATCCCGTGATTCCACTGGGATCCTGGGTCGCGACAACGGAGTTCAAACTGAATCTGCTTCGTCCGGTCTCCAGCGGCACCTGTGTAGCCACAGCCGAGATCATCGCGCTGGGCAGAACCAGCGGGGTGGCGCGTATCGACATCAGCAACGACGGCAGAGCGGTGTGTGCGGCCCAGGGAACCGTCACCGTCGTCGCACCGAAGACGAACTCCTGATGTCGGCAAAGAGAACAGGCGATTCGTCGGCTCCTGTGGTCGAGCGCGTGCCCACGGCGGACGGGCTGACGCTGGCGGTCGACCTCTACCGCTGTGATGCGCCGCGGGCGGTCGTGTTGCTCCTTCACGGCGGAGGTCAAAGCCGACACGCCTGGGACGTCACCGCCCAACGCCTGCACCAGCGGGGCTACACGGTGGCCGCGTACGACACCAGGGGACACGGGGACAGCGACTGGGACCCCGACGGACGCTATGACGGGGACCGGCTTGGATCCGACCTATTGGCCGTGCGCTCATACGCCGATTCCGGCCGCCCCGTCGCCGCGATCGGCGCCTCTCTGGGCGGCTTGACCATTCTCGGAACACACTTGCTCGCCCCGCCGGACCTATGGCAGGCCGTCGTGCTGGTTGACGTCACTCCGCGAATGGAGATGGAAGGCGCCCGAAGAGTCGTAGCGTTCATGTCGGCGCACCCCGAAGGTTTCGACAGCCTAGAGTCGGCCGCTGACGTGATCGCCGCCTACAACCCGCACCGCCCTCGCCCCGAAAACCTCGACGGCCTCCGAAAAGTCCTCGCCCGTCGCGAAGACGGTCGCTGGGCCTGGCGATGGGATCCAGCTTTCGTGACGTCGAATTTCCAGTTCCTGCAGGGTGATCCAGACGAAGGCGCTAAAGACTTCGACATGATGAGCGCGTTCCTTCTTGATGGTGCCCGGCAGGTGTCCGCGCCAACGCTGCTGGTCCGGGGCCTACTATCTGACATGGTCTCCGAAGAGACAGTAAAGCATTTCCTGACCGTCGTTCCGCACGCGCAAACCGTTGACGTATCGGGCGCGGGACACATGATTGCCGGCGACAACAACGACGCATTCTCGACGGCGGTCGTCGAATTCCTCGACAGGACCATATGAACCCTGCTGTCGGTTGACTGCCCATGTAGGGCTGGCGCCTATCCTGCTCCTATGCCAACTGAACCAGCGCGGGTGTCTTTCCGCCGGCATGTGCGCGAAAAGGTTTTGAGGGCGACACGAGAACTCGCCATCGAGAAGGGCTGGGATCAGGTCCGGATGAGCGAGGTTGCCGAATCGGTCGGCGTCTCCCGCCCGACGTTGTACAAAGAGTTCGGCGACAAACAGGGGCTCGGCGACGCGCTTGTGGTGTCGGAGGGCCAGCGCTTTATGGACGGCATTCTTGCCGTCCTTGCCGAACACGTGGGCGACGTGCGGGGCGGCATCACCGCAGCGGTGCAATTCACCCTCTGTGAAGCAGAAGACAGCCCGCTCCTCAAGGCAGTTCTGACGTCCAACCCTTCGGGGAATGATCGCGGTGGCTCGTCGTCTACTGGAGTCCTACCTCTTCTGCCGACGTCGGCTTCCCTGCTTCAGCTCTGCTCCGCGGCTCTGATCACGTGGTTTAACGACCACTTCGACGATCTCGATCCCGAAGACGTTGAGGAGGTCGCAGATGTTCTGGTGCGACTGACAGTGAGTCATGTTGTACTCCCAGCCGCGGACATCGCCACCACCGGTGAGCGGATCTCCCGCGTAGCACTCAGGTACCTGGGAGTTGTCCACAGTTTGTAACCAGCAAGCTCTCGTGTCAGATCGAGCCGGCGAGGAGCTCTGAGCGGTCAACTCGGAGCTGCTGGCTGATGGCCCGCTTACTGGACATGAAATCGCGAGGACGATTGACGCAGTCGGCGGCGATGAGTTCGCCCTCGCGGAAGTAGAAGCAGCTGAAGTCACGCTCACGCGACGGGTCACCACTGAGCAACACTTCGTCGTACCCGGCGTTGAGACCTGCAATCTGGAGTTTGAGATCGTACTGGTCGGACCAGAACCACGGAAGCGCAGCGATTGCGCTGTGTTTTCCGCAGATTGTCGCCGCAGCGATCTTGGCCTGCTCGCCGGCGCTCGATACGGATTCCAAACGAATACGCGAGCCGTATCGAGCCATGGTGTGGCTGGTGCAGTCGCCGGCGGCCACGATGTCGGGGTCGCTGGTGCGGGCCTGGTCGTCGATCACGATGCCGTTGTCGACGGATAATCCTGCGGCCGAGGCGAGCTCGGTGTTCGGCACCACACCGACGCCGACGATGACCAAGTCGGCGGGGATCGGTTCGCCGTCAGCCAGCACCACCTCCTGCACCCCACCGTTACCGAAGAAGGCTTCGACGAGAGCGTGTGTTCGGATCTCCACTCCCTCGCCGTTGTGGATTCGGGTGTAAAACGCGGAAACCTCCGGCGCGGTGACCCGTTCGAGTACACGCTCGGTTGCCTCGAGGACGGTGACGTTCATGCCGAGCGAACACAGCGAGGCCGCCGTTTCCAACCCGATGTAACCGCCGCCCACGATCACAACCCTCCGACCCGGTGTAGCGGCGGCACGGATCAACTCGACGTCTGCAGCGGTACGCAGGTAGTGAATTCCGGGAAGATCCACCCCTGGTGTGGGGAGTCGTCTGGCCCTTGCACCGGTGCACAACGCGAGCTTGGTGTACGTCAGCGTGTCGCCGGTGCTCAGAGACACACGCTTGGCACTCCGGTGGATCGCCTCCACGGTCGCATTCAAGAGTCGAATGTGCTGCTTTTCGTAGAAATCAGCGCCGCGAATCAGGAGGTCGTCGAGGCCGTTCTTGCCGGCCAGGTATCCCTTCGACAACGGAGGCCGGTGGTAGGGCAGTCCCCCCTCGTCGCCGATGAGCACGACCTCCCCAGACCACCCCTCCCTTCGAAGATTAGCTGCCAACTGCGCGCCGGCGTGGCTCGCGCCGACGATCACCGCTCGTTCGGGAGTCACGCACTTGGCCTGGGAGTGAGGCGAACCATCAGCTTGCTGATACCCCTGACGAAATTCGATTGCACATACTCGGGTTCGCCGACCACCTCGATGTTCTCAAAGCGAGGGAGCAATTCCTCCCACAGGATTCGAAGCTGCAACTCAGCAAGTCGGTTTCCCATGCACCTGTGCACGCCGAACCCGAACGAGATGTGATTGCGGGCGTTGCTCCTATCGATGATCAACTCATCGGCCCGCTCGAAGACACGCTCATCGCGGTTACCAGAGGCGTACCACATCACGACCTTGTCGCCCTTGCGGATGAATTGCCCGTTCAACATGATGTCTTTTTTCGCGACTCGGCGCATGTACGCCAACGGGGTCTGCCAGCGAATGATCTCGGATACCATGTTGGGAATCAGGTCAGGGTTCGCCTTCAACTTCTCGAACTGATCGGGGAACTGGTTCAAGGCGAGAACCCCTCCGCTCATCGAGTTGCGAGTCGTGTCGTTTCCCCCGACGATCAGCAGTACCAAATTGCCGAGGAATTCCATCGGGCGGTCGATGAGATCCTTAGTGTCCTCGTTGGCCTGCAGCATCGTGATCAGATCGAAGCCCGGTCGCTCCCCGTTGGCGGTACGGGCCGCCTTGTCATGCCAGAGAGCGCTGAGCCCCTTCGCCATGTCGACCATGCCACGAAACACTCTGTCGTTGTCGGAAGGACCACCATTGGCTTGCTCCATGGAGGTGGCGAGGTCCGACCATTCCACGAGCTTGTGCCGCTGTTCGTACGGGAAGTCCAGCAGGGTCGCGAGCATGCGCGCTGTCAGTTCGATGGAGACGTGGTGCACCCAATTGAACGGCTGATCCACCGGTAGATCGTCCAGCACTTCCTGGACACGCGAGCGGATCAGCCCCTCCATCTCGCGCAGGTTCTTCGGCGCGACAACCCCTTGGACGGAAGCGCGCTGCAAGTCGTGTTGTGGCGGATCCATCGCGATGAACATGGCGATGTCCATAAAGCGAGGCGGTCTCCCGATGATGATGAACGGCTCTGCGGAGAAAGCCTCGTGGTTCTTGTCGACGGCGATGATGTCCGCGTGGCGGGTCACCGACCAGAATGGGCCGAACGGACTGTGAGCCTGGTAGTGCACCGGCGCCTCGTTGCGCACGCGTTCGAAGTAGGACTTCCAGCGGCCTTGGCGGTAGAGGAACGGGTTGCTGAGATCGATGTCGGCGATATCGATGTCCTCGACCGGAGGAATGGGCGTCTCGGTGAAGATCTTCTTACCATTGGTTCCGGTTACCCACCGGCGTGTCTTGTCGTAGAGGTGTGCGCCGCGGATTTGCAGCTCCAGAGGCACGGCAGACTGGGCTTTGGCGGCCACTGCCGCGGGAATACTCATTATTGTTTCCTCCAAATCCATGGCGTTGTTTCAGAGCTGGAACTCAGGTAGCTCGACCGTCAAGCCATCCCATGCCTCGGAGGCGGCCATCTGGCAGGACAGCCTCGACGTCCGCTGACGCTCGGGGTTCATCGCGAGCATCTCCTCTTCGTTGGCGCCGCAGAGTCCCACCGTGTCCGACCACTCGGGAGCGACGATCACGTGGCACGTTCCGCATGCGGCTTCCCCTCCACAATCGCCGTCGATGCCGGGCACCGCGTTGTTGACCGCAATCTGCATCAAGGACTGCCCTTCGGCCAAGGGGGCTTCGTACTTCTCGCCGTCATGAGAGACGAAGGTGACGACTGCCATGACTAACTCTCCTCAATCTGGAACTTCATCTTTTTAGTGTTGTCGCGCGTGACCAGCGTCGCTAGGCTCGCAGGAGTCAAAGAGTTGTGTTTTTAGCTCACGCGCAGGGAGGCACGTGAAACTCGACGACTCGGGTATGCCAGCGCTGGCTTTCCTGCAGATGCTGGACAGTGAGGCGCTGGGGCATGACGCCAGCATTGCGCTGCGCAGCATCATGGTTCGCGAGCACGTCACCGAGTCGATGTTGGTGGGCCGCGACGCGCAGGTCCCCTTACGGTGGTTCAAGGAGATATATTCCGATTTCGATTGTGATCAGGGAACCCGTCTGGGTTTCGCGTTCGCTGAACACGCCAAACTGACGTCCTTTGGGGCACTCAGTGTTCCCTTGGTCAGCGCGGGCTCGGTAGCCGAGGTTGTCGAGTTGCTTGCTTATCTGCCGGTGATCACCACAGCCCTCAGCCCGACGTTCCATTCGACGGAACGCGGCCTCACGATCGGGCTCACCGGTCGCACCGGTGACGCGGGCCTGAACTGCCTGGCCGTCACCTACGGTGGGCTGGCGCTGTTGCGTCTGCTCGACATGCTCGCGGGTGCCGTACCGAATATTGAACTGCATCTGAGTCATTCAGCACCGGAGTCGTGGGTTCTTCATGACGAAGTGTTGGCGGGTCGGATCTTCTTCGACGCCCCCAGCTCGTTCGTCCACGTTCCCGCGGCTTCGCTCGAGGAGGTCTGTCGATTCTCCGATCCTGTGGCGTACCGGATTGCCGTCACCGATTTGCAGCGAACTCTCGATCAACGACGTGACACGTCGGTCTCCGAAAAAGTAAGGGACCTGCTCGAGAAAGATCCCGGAAAAACGAACATCAGCCGGACGGCGGGCGAGCTCTCGATATCCCCGAGCACGTTGAAGCGGCGCCTCAGCGAAGAGGGGACCACCTTTCGAGAATTACGTCAGTCGTTCTTGCAGGAGCGAGCAATTCTGCGACTTCTCGACAGATCGGTGTCTGTAAGCGAGATCGCGGCAGAACTCGGGTACGCGGACCTCACGAACTTCACACATGCCTTCAAACGGTGGACCGGTCGGTCACCGCGCCACTTCAGAAAAACGCGCGACTGAGCGCGCAAGGTTCCGCCCGGGCGCGTGCCGGCGTCCACCGGAACCAGCGGGCTTCGCGATCGGCCTCATCTGTCACCTGGACATCGTCGAGAAACGACACGATCGGCGCGGGTTTCGGTCATCGCAGCACCCTCTTGGGAAGAGGCGCAACGACATCCAGAGAATCCATACCGCGCTGGCGGCGGGTGCGGGCGGGGGGTGACGCGGACCCCCTAGTCACGCTATGCTAACCGTCGTTCACGTCGGGACCGGCGTTGAACGCGTGGTCGGAAGGAGTCCGGATGCCACACGACCAGCCGGCCATCATCGGTGCCGCCGAACTCGCTCCAGGAAGAAACGTTCCGTACACCTCCACTGAATTGCATGTGCGCGCCGCGGTCGCGGCTCTCGCCGACGCAGGGGTGGTCCCAGACGAGGTCGACGGTCTCGTGTGCGCCGGGCCGATGACGAACGAGGGTTCGATCTTCCTGTCCGAGGACCTCATGGACTATCTCGGGCTGCACAACCTGAAACTTCAGATGACCTGTCAGCTTGGCGGCGGGACCCATCTGGCCATGACGCGCATGGCGAGTAACGTCATCGCCCGGGGCGAGGCCGAGACGGTGCTGGTCGTGTCGGCGGGCAAGTTTCCACCGATCCGCGATGGCGGGCGCGAACTGATGGCGCTGGTGTGTGACCACGCGTTCGAGATGCCCTACGGACCGTCCGTGCCGGCGCTGTACGGTTTGATCGCGCAGGCCTGGATGCACGAGACGGGACAGGGCAAGGCGGACATCGCCGAGGTCACCGCGTCGCAGGACCGGTGGGCCGCGCTGAATCCCGCGGCGATCGCGCACCGCTCACAACGCCTGACTGTGGAGGACGTGCTGGCGTCCCGCCCGATCGCCGGGCCGTTCCACTTCTACCACTGCTCGATTCCCTGCGAGGGCGGTGGCGCGCTCGTGCTGGGCTCGGCCCGCCGGGCTCGCGCGGGCAAGCACCGGCCGGTCCACCTGCTCGGCTTCGGAGAGGGTCACACCCACGGTTTTCTGACCTCGCTGGCCCGGCCGGGTCGTACCGGGGCCGCCCGTTCTGGTCCGATGGCCTTCGAGCGCTCCGGACGGGCGCCGGCCGACATCGACATCGCCTTGCTCTACGACGCCTTCGCCTCCAACCCGGCGATGATCCTTGAGGAGGCGGGTTTCGTGAAGCCCGGCGGGGCAGGCGATTTCTACCGTGACGGCTGCGCCGATCCGGGCGGCGACCTGCCGGTGAACACCGACGGCGGCCTAATCCGGTTCGGGCACACCGGGACCTCCTCTGGCATTTCGCAGATCCTTGAGGGTTACTGGCAGTTGTCCGGTCGCGCCGAGGGCCGTCAGGTGCCCGGGGCGGATACCGCGTTCGTGCACAGCTACGGCTCGATGCTGTGCAGTCACGTCAGCATGGTGATGGAGGGAGCGTCATGACCGCAGCTTCGAGTTCTCTCGACGGTCTACACGATCCTGAGGCGCTGCCGCCGCTGACCGATGTCAACCGTCCCTACTTCGCAGCAGCGGCCCGCGGTGTACTCGTCTTCCAGCGGTGCGCGAACGACCACCCTTTCCTCTACCCGCGGCTGGTGTGTCCCGTCTGCCATGACGGTGAGTTGGCCTGGGAGACCGCGGCGGGTACTGGTGAGATCGTCAGTTTCGCGCCGGTGTACCGCCCCCCGTGGGACTCGTTCCCGCGCAGCGAGCCGTACGTCGTCGTGCTCGTTCGTCTGGACGAGGGGCCGCAGTTGTTGGCCAGTCTCGAGGGCGTGGCCCCAGATGAAGTTGCGATCGGGACGAGAGTGCGCGCAGTGTTCGAGCGGGTGAACGAGGACCTTGGGCTGGTCCGATTCAGGCTGGCGGCGTCGTGACCACGTACGGGGTCTCGGTGCTCGGCGCGGACTTGGCCACCCTTGTCGAGACCGCCGAGGCTACCGACCTCGCCGGCTTCGACGCCGCCTGGGCCTCGGAGTTCTACTCGCGCTCCGGCTCGATCTCGATGGCCGCGATGGCCGCGCGCACAAAGCGCTGCCGCATCGGGTCGTCGATCCTGTATGGCGTCGGGCGCAGCCCGCTCGTGCTCGCCACCGAGGCGCGTGACCTCGACGAGCTTTCAGGCGGGCGCGTCGTACTCGGGCTCGGCAACGGCACACGCCGCATGATGAGCGACTGGCACGGCGTGGAGGACACCTCCGCTCCCGCTCTGCGCATGGAGGAGCTGGTCCCGCTCGTGCGTCGGATCTGGAACCTGCACGAGGGCCCCGTGCGCCATGAGGGGCGCTTCTACCGGATGAATCTCGTCCCAACCGGCGACGTCGCGCCGCCGAAGCGAGCGATCCCGATCATCACCGCGGGCGTGCGTCCGCGGATGTGCGAGGTGGCAGGGCGCGTAGCCGACGGGTTGGCTGGTCATCCGCTGTTCACCACGACCTACGTCGAGGAGGTCGCCCGCCCAGCCGTCGTGCGCGGTGCGGAGCGGGCCGGACGCGATCCCGCCGACATTGAGATCGTCTCGATGGTCATCTGCGCGGTGCACGACGACCCACAGATCGCACGTCGTGAGGCCGCGCAGCAGATCGCGTTCTACTCCTCGGTGAAGACCTACGAGCACGTGCTCGACGTCAGCGGTTTCGCCAGGCAGGGAGCGGCCATCCGCGACGCGTTCGCACGGCGTGACCTGCCGGCCATGTTCGCCGCGGTCACCGACGACATGATCGACGCGATGGCGGTGGCCGGCACCGCCGCCGAGGTCCGAGAAGGGCTGCGCCGCTACGAGGGCGTGCTGGACCACATCGTTCTCTACTCACCCTCGATTGGTCTCGCGCCCGAGCGCATCGCCGAGAACCTCGGCAGCCTCATTCGCGATTGTGCGCCGGCCTTCGCCGGCGGGAAAGGTGACCAGAGTGGCTGACGCATCGCTCATCGGGACGCAACTCGGGAGGACCACGTTTCCCGTCGACCGGTCCAAAGTGCGCGAGTTCGCACTTTCGCTCGGCGACCGCGACCCGATCTACCAGGACGTCGCGGCCGCCCGCGCCGCCGGCTTCGGCGCGATCCCCGCTCCTCCGACCTTCGTCGTCTCCTCGGCTCACTGGCGCGCCGACGACGACATGTTCGGCGCCCTCGGGCTCGACCTGCGACGCGTACTGCACGGTGAGTGCGGCTGGGAGTATTTCGCGCCGGTGTTCGTCGGCGACGAGCTCACCGAGACTCGTCGGGTGTCGAACGTGACCAGCCGCGAGGGGAAGCGCGGCGGCATCATGACAATCGTGACGATCGAGACCGACTTCACCAACCAGCGCGACGAACTCGTCGTGCGCCAGACCGACGTCTTGATCGAAACCGGAGGCTCCACCCAATGACGACATCCCCCGCGCCGGTGGCGTTGGCCATCGGCGACGAGATGCCGACCTCACAGTTCGGCCCGCTGACGCGCTCGCACATCGTTCGCTACGCCGGCTCCGGCGGCGACTTCAACCCGATCCACCACGACGAAGAGTTCGCCCGCGCGGCCGGCATGCCCGGTGTGTTCGGCATGGGACTGCTGCACGGCGGTGTGCTCGCGCAGCGGCTGACCGCCTGGGTGGGGCTGGCCAACATCCGCTCGTTCCGCATCCGGTTCACCGGTCAGGTATGGCCCGGTGACCTGCTCAGCTTCGGCGGCAGGGTCACCGGCGTGCGCGAGGCCGGAGGGCAGCAGGTGGCAGACCTCGAACTCGTGGTCACGCGCCAGACCGGCGAACCCGCGATAAAGGGGAGCGCCGTCGTGCAGGTGACCCGGTGAGCGCGCCAACGAGCGACGTCACCGGCCTCGGGATGACGTTCGGGACCTTCGACGAAGGCCGGGCGTGGGTCGGTCATCGCTCCGAACCGCGGCATGCGTGGTTCCCGATCGACCGCTCGATGGTGTTGTACTACTGCTCGCTCGTCGAGGACGCGAACCCCCGTTACTGGGAGGGTGAGGACTGCCCGCCCGGGCTGCTGATGAGCCTCGGCTTCGCGCCGCAGTGGGTGCCCGGGTACCTAGCGCGTGCCGACATGATGTTCGCGCTCAGCGTCCCGTTGCCGGGCCACCACATCATCAACGCCTCGACGACGACGGAGTTCGAACGCCGGCCCCGGGTAGGCGATCACGTGTCGATCGTGGAGGAGATCGCCTCGATCTCCGAGCCCAAGACGACGCGGGTGGGCACCGGTGTGTTCATCACCACGGTGAGCACCTTCTCCGACCAGCACGGTGAGGTCATCGGCCGCAACACCAACGTGCTCTTCCGATACGACACCGCCGATAGTGAAGGCGCATCATGAACGACTCCACCGAGCGCAGCATGGTCCGCGTCCCCGTGCGGTTCGAGGACATCGCCGTCGGCGACACCCTGACGCCCGTCTCGATCGAGATCAGCTACAAGCGCATCTGCATGAACGCGGCTTCGACATGGGACTGGTTCCCCGGTCACCACGACCCCGACTACGCGCGCAGCCAGGGCCAGCGCACGATCTACCTGTCAACCCTCTTCTTCCATGGCTTCATCGACCGCGGCCTCAACGAATGGGCCGGACCCGACGCGCTCATCCGGCGCCGCAGAATCTCAATGATCCGGTCGATCTATCCGGGCCAGACCGCAACCCTGAGCGGCAAGGTCGTGGCCAAACGCGACGATGGCGGACGGCGCCTCGTCGACCTCGAGTTGCTCGTCTCGAGCGAAGATGGTCCGTGCGTGCCGAGTGAAGCCACCGTTGAGCTGGCCGACCCGTTTGTCGAGGTGCCGGGGTGAGCTGCCACTCACATGCGAGGCGACGGTGAGGGACGGAGGCTCGGTGGCCGAGCAACCGGTTCGCTACGAGGTCGTCGACAGCGTGGCCTGGCTGACGATCAACCGGCCCGAGGCGCGCAACGCGCTGAACAACGCTGTGCGCACGGGGCTTTTCGACGCGGTACGCCGCTTCAATGACGACGACGCGGCGAAGGTGCTCGTCCTCACCGGCGTGGGCGATAAGGCGTTCTGCGCCGGCGGGGACTTGAAGGAGATGGCGCAGAACGCGCTCAAGGTGCCCCCGAAGGACTTCGCTCCGCAGTTCGGCCGCAACATCGATGTCGCGAAGCCGACGATCGCGGCCGTCAACGGTGTCGCGTTCGCCGGGGGCTTCCTGCTCGCGCAGCAGTGCGACCTGGTCGTGGCTGCCGAACACGCGACCTTCGCCGTCAGCGAGGTCAAAGTCGGCCGCGGGTCGCCGTGGGCGGCACCGCTATCGTGGCTGGTGCCCCCACGCGTTGCCATGCAGATCCTGCTGACCGGCGACCCGATCACCGCCGAGCGCGCCCACCAGGTCGGCTTAGTCAATGAGGTGGTGCCGGCCGATCAGTTGCGCGAGCGTACCCAGCAGTTGGCGCTCAGCATCGCCGCGAACGCACCGCTATCGGTGCTTGCGTCCAAGCGCACCGTGTACCTCTCGGCACAGCACCACCTCGCCGCCGCCTACGACCTGGCCGACGAGATATGGGAGCCGGTCTATCTGAGCGACGACGCGCAGGAAGGCCCGACGGCGTTCCGCGAGAAGCGCGCACCACAGTGGAAGGGACGCTGACATGGCGGTGACCATGCAGTCGGTAATCGCCGACATCGAAGCCGAAACGGCCGCGTTGCGCGAACTCATCGCACCGCTGCCCGAAGGTCCGCGCGGCTGGGACGCGCCGACTCCGGCCGTGGGCTGGGCGATCCGCGACCAGATCAGCCATCTGGCGTTCTTCGACGACGTGGCGGTGCGCTCGGCCACCGACCCCGACGGTTTCAGCAGCGACTACCTGCCGATGATGGCCGACGGAAGCATCTCACCCGACGTCATCGCTGAGCGCTGCCGTCAAATGCCGGCTGCCGACCTGCTCGCGTGGTTCGACACGTCGCGTGCAGCCCTCGTTGCGGCGTTCGCGGACATTGCCCCGGCGACCCGCCTGCCGTGGTTCGGGCCGCCGATGAGCGCGGTCTCGTCGCTGACAGCGCGACTCATGGAGACCTGGGCGCACGGCCAGGACATCGTCGACGCGCTCGGCGCGACCCGCGAGGCCACGGCACGGCTGCGGCACGTGGCCCACATCGGGGTGGGTGCGCGCGCTTTCAGCTACCTGGCCAACGGTCGGGACCTCCCCGCGGACCCGGTACGCGTCGAGCTGACCGCTCCGGACGGCAGCGTCTGGACGTGGGGGCCAGCCGACGCCGCCAACCGCGTGAGCGGGCCGGCGCTGGACTTTTGCCTGTTGGTGACCCAACGCCGCCACCGCGACGACACCGCTTTGGTCGCCGACGGACCGCTGGCCGACCAGTGGCTCGCGATCGCCCAGGCCTTCGCGGGGCCCCCTGGCGGCGGGCGCGTGGCGGGCCAGTTCGCAGGGGGTCAGCGGTGAGCGTCCCGGTTCGCATCGGCAACTGCTCCGGCTTTTACGGCGACCGCATCGCCGCAGCCCGCGAGATGGTCGAGGGCGGACCGATCGACGTCCTGTGCGGTGACTATCTGGCCGAGCTGACCATGCTCATCCTGGCCAAGGCCCAGGCCAAAGACCCGTCCGGCGGGTACGCGCGGACTTTCCTCACCCAAATGGAACAGGTGCTGGGCACCTGTCTCGATCGTGGCATCAAGGTCGTCGCGAACGCGGGCGGGCTGAATCCCGCCGGCTTGGCCGCCGCGTTGCGCGAGCTGTCCGCACGTCTCGGCCTCACCGCGCGCGTCGCGCACGTCGAGGGCGACGACCTACGTGGCGACCTCCACGCAATCACGCCGCCCGTCGGCGACATCAAACCGGTATCGGCCAACGCCTACCTCGGCGCCTGGGGCATCACCGAGGCGCTGCGTTCGGGCGCCGACGTCGTCGTGACCGGCCGGGTCACCGACGCATCCCTGGTGGTCGGTCCAGCTGCCTGGTGGCACAGCTGGGCGCCCGAGGACTGGGATCGGCTCGCGGGCGCGGTCGTCGCCGGGCACGTGATCGAGTGCGGCCCTCAGGCGACAGGCGGCAACTACGCGTTCCTCGACGAGATCACCGACCGCCGCTACCCGGGGTTTCCGATCGCCGAGGTCGCCGAGGACGGCTCTTCGGTGATCACGAAGCATCCCGGCACGGGGGGATTGGTCTCAGTCGGCACGGTCACCGCCCAGCTGCTCTACGAGATCGCTGAACCTGCCTACCTCGGCCCCGACGTCGTCGCCCACTTCGACACCATCCGGCTGGCTCAACAGGATGAGCACCGCGTCGCGATCAGCGGTACGAAAGGCAGTCCGCCGC
Source organism: Mycobacterium sp. NGS33 (assembly GCF_059812885.1). Classification (NCBI taxonomy): domain Bacteria; kingdom Bacillati; phylum Actinomycetota; class Actinomycetes; order Mycobacteriales; family Mycobacteriaceae; genus Mycobacterium; species Mycobacterium sp. NGS33. Next base: position 99,560 of record NZ_JCALDN010000007.1, read on the forward strand.
CGGACACGTTGAAGGTGGCGTTGAATGAGGTGGGCGGCTTCCGTAACACGATGACTGGTGCTCACCGGCCTCGACATCGAGGCCAAGGCGGCCTGCGCCGAACAGCAGCTCTTCGACGTTCTCGGCGGACGCGACGCCTTCGACGAAGTCGACGTGAGGCTGTTGCGTTTCGACGTCTCCGATGCACCGACGAACGAGCAAGCCTGCGCGCACCTGCGTGTGACGGTGAAGGACGCCGACCCGCGCAAGGTGGGCCGAGCATTCTCCGGGGGGTCATGGAGATCGCCCTGGCTGGTTTCGCCGGCTTCCACACCACCACGCCACCGTCCTCGGAGACCGCCTTCGGCGTCTACCGGCCGGCCTACATAGCGCGCTCGGCCCTCACGCACGTACTCGTCGACGCCGACGGCACACGGCACGAGATCCCTGACCCGCCGACCGGTGCGGTCCCGCCGGCTGGGATCGCCCCGCCCGCGAAGCTGCCGGTGCCGTCCGGGCCGACACGTCGCGCGCCGCTCGGGTCGGTACTCGGCGCGCGGTCCGGAGACAAGGGCGGCAACGCTAACCTCGGCGTGTGGGCACAGGATGACCCTGGGTACGCGTGGGCGTGCGACTACTTCAGCGTCGAGCGGCTGCGCACACTGCTCGGGCCGGAGACGGCGCACCTGCCCATCGAGCGCTTCGAACTGCCGAACCTGCGCGCGCTCAACGTGGTGGTGCACGGCTTGCTCGGTGACGGGGTGGCCTCGTCGACCCGGCCGGACGCGCAGGCCAAGGGGCTCGGGGAATACGTGCGGTCCCGCATGGTGGACATTCCCCAGTCGCTGCTCGACACACACTAAATCCGGTGCGGGGCGCCGTCTACCTGCTGTGTAACCGCGCGGCTGAACAGCGCCGCAACGGCCGCGGCGGCCAGCATCGCCTCAATCGTCGCGTCGTCCAGCGACGCCGGCATGTACGCGGACGCGTTGAGCAATGACAGCACGGCGGCGACCAGGCCCTGTGCGCGCTCACGGTCCAGATCGCCCCGTGCTCGTACGAGCGCGTCGACCCAGAAGGACTCGTACCTGTGCTGTCGGCGTCGCAGGGCACGGGTCGCCAGCGGCGACAGCGAGCGGTGCTCGCGGGCGTAGACGGCCAACAGGCCGCGTCGTCGCGCGCCGAAGGCCGCGTGTAGGTCGACAAGGGCGTGCAGGACCTCCGTCGGTGTGCCGGCGTTGGTGGCGCGCCGGGCGCCGGCCAGCAGCTCAGTCATGGCGGCGTCGCATAACTCGCGCAGGATCGCGTCCTTGTTCTGAAAGTGCCGGTAGACGGCCGGCCCGCTCACCCCTGCTGCGGCACCGATGTCGTCGATGCCCACGGCGTGAAAGCCTTGCCGCGCGAACAGGTCGGCGGCGGCCTCGAGGAGCAGTTTGCGGCGCAAACCGGCCACTTTCAGGCCTCCTGTCGATTTGTGGTTACGTTGTTCGCCGTCCGATCCGCTGGGCCGGGCTGGGATCCTACCGGCGCTGGGGTTGCCTGCGTCGGCACCCGCCGCACCAAATCAAGGGAGGTGAACGAAACCGCTAGCCCCCGCCGATGCTGTCGCATCCTCTTCTCAGTTCATGATTTAGGGGCCCTGCTTCGAACCCGCGATGTGCAGCGGCACGACTCAGCGCAAAACGACTCCGCCCTCGATGCCCGTGAACTGCGCGCGCAGCTCGGTCTTGAGCAGCTTGCCGGTGGCGTTGCGCGGCAGTTCGGCGACGAAGTGCACGTCACGCGGACACTTGAAGTGCGCCAGCCGCTCCCGGCACCACGCCACGATCTCCTCGGCGCTCGGTGCCTGTGTTGCCGGGTCGGCGACGACGATCGCGACGACGCGTTCGCCCCACTTTGAGTCCTTGCCGCCGATCACGGCGGCGTCGAGTACCGCCGGGTGGCGGAAGAGAACTTGCTCGACCTCGATCGGGTAGACGTTCTCGCCGCCGGAGATGATCATGTCCTTCTTGCGGTCGACGAGGGTGATGAAGCCCTCGGCGTCCATGCGCCCGAGGTCGCCCGTGTGGAACCAGCCCCCGCGTAACGCCTCGGTGCTCGCCTCGGCCTTCATCCAGTAGCCGGTGAACACATTCGGGCCGCGCACGATTAGTTCGCCCACGGTGTCGGTCGCGACGTCGCGGTCGTCGTCGTCGACGATGCGGGCGTCGACATGCATTGCGACGCGGCCGATCGACCCGGCCCGCTTGCTGATGTTCTCGGCGTCTAGGACGGTCACCAGGGGAGCGGTCTCGGTCATGCCGAAGCCCTCGGTGAAGGGCACGCCTCGCTCGCGCATGAAGTCGATGACCGTGAGAGGGACGGGCGACCCGCCGCCCATGGCGAAACGCAGCGCAGACAGGTTGAAGGAGTCGAAGTCGGACACCTGTGTGAGAGCGGTCCACATGGCCGGCACCATGAACTGAACCGTGACGTGGTGGTCGGCCATCGCCTGCAGCGTAGCTCGCGGCTCGAAGGACGGCATGATGACGCTGGTGCCGCCGACGTAGAGCAGCGGCAGGGTGTGTACTCCCAGCCCGCCGATGTGGAACATCGGCGCCACCGCGACGGTGACGTCCTCGCCCCGCAGGCCGATGTCGGTGCCGAGGACGTTGATCGCGTTCCATAGCAGGTTGTCGTGGGTGAGGATCGCGCCCTTGGGTCGGCCCGTCGTCCCCGACGTGTACATGATGAACGCGGGGTCGCTGCCGTCGACGTCACCGTTGAGCGGTTCGAGCGCGGCGCCCGAGACGACGTCTTCGTAGCCGAGCTCGCCCGGCGCCGGCACCCCACCGGCGCGCACGACATGGCGCACGCGGACTCCGGACTCGGTGACGGCGCTCCTGGCCTGCGCGGCGAACGGCTCGTGGAAGACCAGAACATCGGCGCCTGAGTCGGCCAGGATGTAGCCGATCTCGGGTCCGGCAAGGCGCACGTTGAGCGGAACTGCAAGTGCGCCCATTTTGGCGCAGCCCAGCAGCACCTCGATGAACTCGGTCGAATTGACCAGCAGCATCGCGACCCGATCGCCCTTGCGCACGCCGAGGGCGATGAGTGCGGCGGCGACCTGGTTGGTGCGCCGATCGAGGTCGGCGTAGGTGATGTGCGCGCCGTTGCTGATCAACGCGGTGCGCCCGCCGTTGAGGAAGGCGCGCCGGGTCACCCACTGACCGATGCCGAGTTGCATGCGATTCCCTTTCATTCCGCGGCGACTCAGTAGGACGCGGGCAGTTTCAGGCTGTGCTGCGCCACGAAGTTGAGGATCATTTCGCGGCTGATCGGCGCGGTGCGCATGAGCCGGGCCGGACCCCACAACGTGGCGAGGCCGTACTCGGTGGCCATGCCGTTGCCGCCGTGGGTCTGAATCGCCTGGTCGAGCGCCAGGATGCCCGCCTCGGCTGCGGCATATTTCGCCATGTTCGACGCCTCACCCGACCCCGGATCGCCGGCGTCGTGCAGGGCGGCGGCACGCTGAGTCATCAACCGGGCCAGCTCAACCTGGATCTTGGCGTGGGCGAGCGGGTGCGATACGCCCTGGTGCGAGCCGATCGGCGCTCCCCACACGTGGCGGTTGCGGGCGTAATCGGCGGCTTTATCCAGCGCGTAGCGACCGATGCCGTTGCCGAGCGCCGCCCCCATGATTCGCTCCGGGTTCAGGCCCATGAAGACCTGGCGCAGGCCCTCGTTCTCCGCGCCGATAAGGTTGGCGGCCGGCACGCGGACGTCATCGAAGAATAGAGTGAACTGCTTCTCTGGAGTGACCGCCTGCACCGGGATGAGTGACTTGGTGAGCCCGCGGACATCGGTGGGCACGACGAGCAAGCTGAGTAGTCCGCGACCACTGTCGTTGGTAGACGTTCGGGTGACGACCAGGATCGCTTCGGCTTCGTCGACACCAGAAATGTAGTACTTGGTGCCGTTGATGACCCAGTCGTCGCCGTCGCGTTTCGCGGTCGTGGAGATGTTGTGCGAGTTCGAGCCCGCGTCCGGCTCGGTGATCGCGAATGCCATGATCGTCTCGCCGCTGGCGATGCCCGGCAGCCACTGCTGCTTGAGTTCCTCACTGCCGAATGCCTGGATGATCGTGCCGCAGATGGTCGGCGAGACGACGGTCATCAGCAGCGGGCAGCCCGCCGCGGCGAGCTCCTCACCGACGATCTGCATGTCGTAGATGCCGCCGCCGCCGCCGCCGTACTGCTCGGAAAGGTTCACCCCGAGGAAGCCCTGTTTGCCCACGGCCTGCCACAGCTCGGTGCTCTTCGCGCCGGCCAGCGACTTTTCCAGGTAGTACTCGTGTCCGAAGTCCTTGGCGATCTCGGCGACCGCCTTGCGCAGGTCCTGACGTTCCTCTGTCTCGTGCAATTCCATGACACTCCTCACATCGGTATCGACGCGCCACCGATCGGGAGCGCGCCGGGTTCATTAGAGCTCGGTGGCGTCCGACGCCACTTCACCGCCGTCCACCGCCTCGACCACGGCGAGGACGTCACCGCTCGAGACCTGATGGCCGACCTGGACCGGCAGGGCGCTCAGCACCCCGTCAATCGGGCTCGCGACGGTGTGCTCCATCTTCATCGCCTCCAGGACGACAAGGGTTTGGCCCGCCGAGACCGTCTCGCCCTCGGCGACTGGCAGTCGGACCACCGAACCCGGCATCGGCGCGGTGAGCGACCCGGGCGGGTTCAGAGTGCTCGGGTCGACGAAGCGTGGCGCCAGCCGCAGGGCGGAGTAGCCGGCGACCGAGTCGAGGTGGGCAACATCGCCGTCGAGGACGACATCATAAGTGCGGCGCACCCCGTCGACGCGCAGCACCACCCGCTCGCTACTGCCCTCGACAACCTCGACGTCGGCCAACGGCTCGTCGTCGACCTGCAGGCAGGTCCCTGTCGAACCTAACGTGTACCCGACGCGCACTTCGCGCCCACCCTGGGTCTGCCAGGTTGTGGTCTGCGGCTGCGAAGGGTTGTTGCGCCAGCCGGCGGGCAACGTGGCCTGCAGAGTTGCGACGGCACGCCGCGCGGCCACCCCGGCCACGGTCGCCGCGACGGCGTGCAGGCGCTCGGACTGCGTGTCTGGGAGGGCAGCGCCGAGTTGGGCGACGTCGTGTCGGTCAAGGAACCCAGTGTCGGTGCCCCGCCCGGCGAACTCGTCATGGCGCAGGACGCGAACAAGCAGGTTGCGATTGGTGGTCACGCCGTGAATACGGGCGCCGGCCAGCGCCGCCGAGAGGCTGGCAAGTGCCTCGTCGCGCGTTGGTGCCCACGCGATGACCTTGGCCAGCAGCGAATCGTAGTAATGACTGATGACCGAACCGGCACGAAAACCCGAGTCAACCCGCACGCCGGCAAGCGCCGGGACATCCAAGGTGCGCAGGGTGCCGGTACAGGGCCGGTAGTCATCGGCCGGATCCTCGGCGCACAGACGGGCCTCGACCGCGTGACCGCGAATTCGCGGGTTGTGCATCTCCTCAGGCAGCGGGCGGCCCATGGCTACGAGCAGCTGGGCACGCACCAGGTCGAGGCCGGTGATCAGCTCGGTAACCGGGTGCTCGACCTGCAGCCGGGTGTTCATCTCGAGGAAGGCGAAGGAGTCGGCTTTGCCATCCTGAGCGGCGTCGTAGACGAACTCGACCGTCCCGGCGCCTACGTAGCCGACGGCGCGCGCGGCGGCGATGGCGGCCTCGCTCATCCGAGCGCGCAACGCGTCGTCGACGACCGGTGACGGCGCCTCCTCGATCACCTTCTGGTGTCGACGCTGCACGGAGCACTCGCGCTCGAACAGAGAGACGACGTTTCCGTGCGTGTCGGCCATGATCTGGATCTCGACGTGGCGTGGGCGCTGGACGTAACGCTCGAGGAAGACGGTGCCGTCGGCGAACGCGGCGGCGGCCTCACGCGAAGCGGAGGTGACCGCTTCGTCGAGCTCGTCCGGCGACGCGACAATGCGCATGCCTCGGCCACCGCCGCCGGCGCTGGCCTTGACCAGCACGGGGTAGCCGACGTCGGCGGCCAGCTTCGCCAGCTGCTCGGCCGATAGCCCCGTCGTGTCGCCACCGGGCAGCACAGGCACCCCCGCGTCGGACATCGTCTTCTTGGCCTGCAGCTTCGAGCCCATCGCGTCGATCGCCCCGGGCGGCGGACCGATGAAGACGAGGTCGGCGGCGGCACAGGCGCGCGCGAACCCGGCGTTTTCCGAAAGGAAGCCGTAGCCGGGGTGTACTGCGTCCGCGCCGGTGAGCGAGGCAGCGGCGATGATCCGGTGGATGTCGAGGTAGGTCTCGGCGGCAGACGAGCCGGGAAGGTGCACGGCCTCGTCGGCGTCGGCGACGTGCCACGCGTCGGCGTCGGCGTCGGAATAGACCGCGACGGTGGCGATCCCGAGATCGCGGCAAGTGCGGAACACCCGCCGCGCGATCTCGCCACGGTTGGCGACCAGGACCTTGCGGATCTTGGGCATCGCCATCACATCCGGAACACGCCGTAGCCACGCTGGCCACGGACCTCGCCGTTGTGGATCACCGACAGGCAGAACCCGAGAACGGTCCGCGTATCGCGGGGATCGATGATCCCGTCGTCGTAAAGTCGGCCGCTGTTGGCCAGTGCGACGGATTCGCGCTCGATCTGTTCCTCGACGGCGGCGCGCATCTGGGCGTCGGCCTCCTCGTCGAAGGGCAGCCCGCGGTCGACGGCGGACTCGCGCGCCACGATGGACAGCACTCCGGCCAGTTGCGCCGGACCCATCACGGCCGACTTCGAGTTAGGCCAAGCGAATAGGAAACGCGGCGAGTACGATCGCCCGCACATGCCGTAGTTCCCGGCACCGTAGGACGCACCCATGGTGATGGTCACGTGCGGAACTGTGCTGTTGGACACGGCGTTGATCATCTTGGCGCCGTCCTTGATGATGCCGCCCTGCTCGTACTCGGCACCGACCATGAAACCGGTGGTGTTCTGCAGGAAGATGAGGGGGGTGTCGATCTGATTCGCCAGTTGGATGAACTGCGAACCCTTCTCGGCCTCCTCACTGAACAGGATGCCCCGTGCGTTGGCGAGGATGCCGACCGGGAAGCCGTGGATCGAGGCCCAGCCGGTGACGAGTGACGTGCCGTAGAGAGGTTTGAACTCGTCGAAGGCCGAGCCGTCGACCACTCGGGCGATGACGTCGCGGGGGTCGAAGGGCACCTTCGGATCGACCGACGCGATGCCGAGCAGCTGATCGGGGTCGTGCACCGGCGGGTGCGGCGGCGTGGTGGGTCCGGGGCCGCTCTTCCGCCAGTTGAGCCGCGCCATGATGCGACGGCCGATGCGGATCGCATCCTGCTCGTCCTCGGCCATGTAATCGGCCAGCCCCGAGGTGCGGGCGTGCATGTCGGCGCCGCCGAGCGACTCGTCATCGGAGACCTCGCCCGTGGCCATCTTGACCAGCGGCGGACCGCCGAGGAACACCTTGGAACGGTTGCGCACCATCACGACGTAGTCGCACATGCCCGGGACGTACGCACCTCCCGCGGTCGAGTTGCCGAAGACCAAGGCCAGTGTCGGCAGCCCCGCTGCGCTGTGCTGTGTCAAGTCGTGGAACAGCTGTCCGCCGGGCACGAAGATCTCTGCCTGTGTGGGCAGGTCGGCGCCGCCAGACTCGACGATGTTGATGATGGGCAGTCGGTTCTCCCGCGCGATGGCCATGCCGCGGAACACCTTGCGGAAGGTATAGGGGTTCGATGCGCCGCCGCGGACGGTGGGGTCGTTGGCGATGATCATCGACTCGATGCCCTCGACCACGCCGATGCCTACCACCACGCTACCGCCGACGGGGAACTTACTGCCCCAGGCGGCGAAGGGGCATAGTTCGAGGAACGCCGTGTGGGGGTCGAGCATCAGCTCGATGCGCTCGCGGACAAGCAGCTTGCCCCGCTTACGGTGGCGCGCAACGTATTTCGCGCCGCCGCCGCCGTTGACCAGCGCCAGTTGCTCCGCGATGGTGTCGAGTTGCGCGCTCAGTCCTTCGCGGTTCTTGAGATAGCCGGGCGCGGTGTCGTCGACCCGATCGGGCAGGACCTGTACCAAAGTTTTCCCTCCAAGCGAGCATCGACGTCGATCTACTAGGCGCTGATGTTAGCCGCAATTAACATCAGGTGACAACGGTGCGGGGCAGGCGTCGGATTTGTTCCGCGCCATGGTTCCGTCGAATGGCGAGGGATCGAAGCGGTGCGTTTCGCTGCAGATCGAGCGATCGAAGGAATTGACTGGGGAGGGACGGCACACAGGGCCCGTGGGAGGTCGTATCGAGTTCCTCGTCCGGCGCGCGTGGAGTCTACGGTTCGCGATCTCGGGTGAACACCCGCAGCGATTGTCAGTGTCGCGCCATGCCCTTCAGCCAACCGAGTAGTGCATAACGCCGGTCGGCCAGAATTTATCGGGTCTCCTCGGCTTTGGCCAGCGGCGGAGCGGCCTGATCAGGCGCCTGTCCGAGGGTATATAGGCCGAGAATGCCGAGAAAACCCGCACAGTGCTCGATGAGCATTTCAGTCGAGAGGTTCAGTTGTCCATCTATCCAGCGACGGAGTATCTCGAACAGGCCCCCGACACCGTAGGTAGCGGCGAGATCTGCGACCTGGAGCACATCGCTGGGTATATCGAGGTGCAAGCGGGCCTCTCTGAGCACCAGCTCCGCAAAATCGGTCATCAGATCGCTTCGCAGCTGCCGAAGGAGGGGTTCTGCGCCCGACTCGACAAACAGTATGCGGGCCATGCGGGGATCGTTCTCGATCACCTGAACCAGGGCCTTGATCGGAGCGTAAGCCAGTTCTTGAGGAGCAACCGTGTCGTCCGGAATGGCGCTGGTTATCACCGCTTGGAAGGTAGTGGAGATCTTGGCAAATACCGCACGCAAGAGCGCGTCTCGATCGCGAAACTGTTGGTAGAAGTACCGGCTCGTCACTCCTGATTTCGCACACACGGCGGTCACGGTGCACGCGGTAGCTCCGTGGGTGCCCATGATTGAGACCGCGGCATCAATCAACATCACGCGACGCTGTGCATCGCGTTGAGTTGCGGACAGCCCGCCATAGACACGTGCTGGACTCATGTCCTACAGTCTGGCAGTCTTATCTGACAAGGCATAAAGTCAGATCCAAACTTCGAGGAAGGACCTCAAATGTCGGACGATCAAGCCCCGACCCCGACCCGGGTGCTGCCAAAACCCAGGCGCGTTCGGTTTCCGATGCCGACCTCCACGAAGCGGCAACATTTTGTCGATGGCGACCTGGTGATGAGCCATTTCATCTCGGTGCTTTCTGCGACGTTCCCGGAAGGCGAGGATTTCTTCATCCGCTCGGTCAGGAACTTCCAGAGTTCCATCGACGATCCCCAACTAGAGACAGCGGTCAAGGGTTTCATCGGACAAGAGGCCACACATCGACACCAGCATCGTCTCCTAAACGAGCGACTCCAGGTCATGGGTTATCCGACCGCGCGAATCGACCGTCATGTCGGACGCTTGATCAAGCGATTGGAACGGCGCTTTTCGCCGGAAATGCGGCTGTCCATGACCTCCGCGTTGGAGCACTACACCGCTACGCTGGCAGAAATCATTCTTACCAGCGAAGACGCCCAGAAGCTCATCGGCCAGACAGAGGTTCGACCGATTCTGCTGTGGCATGCCTTCGAGGAGTCGGAGCACAAAGCGGTTGCCTTTGATGTCTATCGGCTGGTGGGAGCAACCGAGCGCACCCGTGTACGGGGCATGCGGATCGCTTCAGTAATTCTGTTCGGCGAGCTCATTCTGCAGACTGCCTTGTCTATGGCCGCTGATAGAGCCTCATATAACCCGGTCACCCTGGTGCGCAGTCTGTACCGCTTTAGTCGCACCCCGATGTTCACCGCCGATGCGCTGCGGCGTTTCCGTTCCTACAATCGCCCGGGTTTCCATCCTGATGATTGGGACAGCGCCGCGGTCCTGGAGCATTGGAGCAAAGAACTGTTCGACCAAGACGGTTCACAGCGAGTTATCGCTTCGTCGGGATAGCAAAGATGCGGAAGTGCGGCGACGCAGGAGCACCGTTCCTGCGTCGCTCCTTCCGAACAGGGTGCGACGCGTCGGTGACTCACGGATTCGGTGCTCGGTGGCCGGTGAAGGTGGCGGTCGGACCCGCAAATGCGGTTCGCAGCGATCGCCACGGGGCTGGCTGGCCCTGTTGTGAGCCTCGATCAGTCGCTGATGACATAGCGTTGAGCCAGGGTTTCAGCAAGTCTGCTGGTGTGCGCGACCACTTCTTTCTCGGTCACCGCAAGCAAACCGGAGTGCCAGGCGGTGATGACTTCGACGAATCCCCCGACAGCGATCAGGGTGTCCATGCGAAGGGCTATCTCGTCGGCATCTTGTCGGAGGTGTGGCCGGCTTGCCTCAACGACCAACTGCGTTGCTTCCTGTAGCGCCACGGCGCGGCGGTCTTGTAGCGGTGAGCTACCGACATGCTGAGCGAGGAGGATGCGTGCCCGGCCGGGATCGCGTGCGATCCGGTCGACCACGATGGTGATCGCCGCGGTGATGGTTTCGATCGGCGGCCGATTCGCACGCTCGTTGAAGAGCGCGGCGACCTCGCCGAGCATGTCATTGCGGACGCCATCCCACGCAGCAACGAGCAGCTCATCGCGCGTCTTGAAGCCCTCGTAGAAGTATCGATCGTTCAGCCCTGTGCGGGCGCATACGCCGCGCATAGTGACCGCGGCCCAACCGCTCTCACTCCAAATCTCGGTTGCGGCCTCGATCAATTGCTGCCGTCGCTCGGCACGACGCTCGGCCCCGGTCCGACCACCCCAGCGCTTGTTTCTCGACCGCACCTCTCCATCTTGACAAGGTGCTCGTTCCACCACCAAACTGGTGGCATGCGACACCAATGGTGGCTGGTGCCCCCAGATGAGAGTTTCCCCACAGCAGACGTCCATGTCGCGACCCGAAAGGCAGACGGATGAGATTGCTGCCCTTCGGCGGCGCACCAGGCAGAACGCACCGCGCCGATGCAGTCGTCACGGGCGCAGGAAGCGGTATCGGCCGCGCATTCGCCGTGGAGCTTGCGCGCCGAGGTGGACGCGTGGTGTGCGCCGACAAAGATCCCGTCACTGCAAAAGAGTCGGCAGAGTTGGTGAGGCAGGCTGGCGGCGAGGGCTTCGACATCGCATGCGATGTCACCGATCTTGAGCAGGTCCGCAACCTCGCTGATGTGAGCGAAGACTGGTTCGAGAAGGCTGCGAGCCTCGTCATCAACAACGCCGGAATCGGTGCGGGCGGCAACCGCATCGGCGCGACGTCGATCGAGGACTGGAACGCGGCGATTTCTGTCAACCTCTGGGGCGTTATCTACGGCTGCGAGACTTTTGTGCCTCGGCTCCGCAGCAATGGGCATGGCGGAGTCATCAATGTGGCGTCGGCAGCGAGCTTTGGCTCGGCCCCTCGGATGGCGGCTTACAACGTGAGCAAGGCCGGGGTGCTCGCTCTGTCGGAGACATTGGCGGCCGAACTGAGCGGTACTGACATCAACGTCACAGTGCTTTGCCCCACCTTCGTGAAGACGAACATCGTCAACAATCCTCAAATCGACGAGGCGGCTGCAAGACTCGCGGCCAACCTGATGAAATGGACCGGCATTTCGCCACAGCACGTTGCTCGAACGACGTTGAACGCGCACGATCGCGGACAAATTTATGTAGTACCCCAACTCGATGCCAAAGTCTTGTGGCAACTCAAGAGAGCCCTACCCGGCCCCTTTACTCGCACGCTGGGCCTCGTGGAGCGCATGGCCTCATGGAACGATTCAGCCGAGTAGAGGAGCAGGGAAAATGGCTTTCGCATACAGTGACATGCTCGAGACAATCAAAAACAAGCAATGGGCTCTTGCCGATATCGATTGGAACGCCCCTGGCGCGGAACTGATCACCGATGAACAGCGTCCCAAACTCAAGCAATTCATGTCCGACGTGGTGTGGATTGAGCATGTTGGAGCACGTGCCTTCGCCGCGATGGCTCCAAAGGCGCCATTCGAAGCGCTCGGAGACATTTACCGTTACTTTCACGCCGAGGAGCAGCGTCACGCCAATGCCGAACTTGCCTTGATGCGTCGCTGGGGCATGCTCGAGGAAGGCGAGAAACCGGTCCCGAACAAGAATATTCGGCTGGTCATCGAATGGCTGGACCGTTATGCGGAAGCCCTGCCCCTGACCGTCATCGGGGCCGCGATTCCGGCACTGGAGACTGCGCTCGATGGAGCGCTGCTGAAGTTTCTCCTCGATGAGGTTGACGACCCTGTGTGCGGGGAGGTGTTCAACAAGGTCAACAGCGACGAATCAAGGCATCTCGCGGTTGGCTTCCAGGTCTTGAATGACCTGGGCGCCAGCCCGATGCGAATCCACGCCATTCAAACTGCGGGTGCTCTTGTCGACCCGCGAATTCTCACCGGCGCTTTGCTGTATATCCCGCTCCTGACGCGCATGTTGATGAATCTCAACGCTATGGGTCTGTCCGAGGAGAAGTTATACAACGCAGTGACGCGGTATGCCAATGTCGGCGATCGCAGTGAGCATACGCGGAGGGTGCCCGGCTATCACATCTTGAAGGCGCACATGTCGTCGTCCATCAAGCGGTCCCAGCCTCTGCACTTCGTGTCTCAGCGCCTTGGCAATGCGATCGATGTTTTCCCTGTTCAGATTTTCGGTCGGCCGCCATCCTGGACGGACGAACTGACCTACGAACCGGTTGCCAAATGACAGGCACCACGACGACGTTGATCGTCGGCGCCGGGTTCGCAGGCATCGGTGCGGCGATCAGACTGCTTCAAGAGGGCACGGATGACTTGGTCATCCTGGAACGGTCAGATCGCGTCGGAGGCACCTGGCGAGACAATACTTATCCCGGTGCGGCCTGCGATATTCCCTCGCTTCTCTACTCCTACTCGTTCGAGCCGAATCCGGGCTGGACTCGTACCTACTCGGGGAGCGCTGAGATCCTCGAATATATCGACGATATGGTCGCCAAGTACGATCTTGCCCGGTTCATCCAGTTTGATACCGACGTGACTGCCTTGGAATTCGATGAGAGTGCCGGCATCTGGATGGCCGACACGGCAGATGGAAAGCGGTATCACACCCGGTCAGTTGTGATGGCCAGTGGACCACTTGCCAACGCCAGCTTTCCCGATATTCGGGGTATTGACTCGTACGGTGGAAAAAAGATCCACAGCGCTCGATGGGACCATGGCTACGATCTCGGCGGTAAGAGGGTTGCAGTCATCGGGACAGGCGCGAGCGCGGTTCAGATCATTCCCGAGCTCGTAAAGTCGGCTGCCTCGGTCAAAGTCTTCCAGAGAACGCCCGGCTGGGTGTTGCCCAGGGTGAACTTCAGGCATCCGGCCTGGGCGCGTTCGACCTTCACACACCTGCCGGTGAGCGAACAAGCGCTCCGCGACGCGTGGTTTTGGGCCCACGAAGTGATGGCAGTGGGTATGGTCTGGAACACCGCCGCGACGTCCGCGATACAGCTGGCGGCCAAGGCTCATCTCCGTCGGCAGGTGAAAGACTCCTGGTTGAGACGTCAGTTGACGCCCCATTTCAGGCCTGGATGCAAGCGCATGCTCATGACCAGTGATTATTACCCTGCGCTACAGGCGGATAACTGCAAGCTGATCAGCTGGCCGATCGCCACATTGTCACCCAACGGTGTTCGGACCGCCGACGGTGTCGAGCACGAAGTGGACTGTATCGTATTTGCCACTGGCTTCGATGTGGCCAAACGTGGCACCCCGTTCCCGATTAGCGGCCTCGGCGGTCGGAAGCTCGGCGATGAATGGTCTCAGGGGACATTTGCCTTCAAGAGCGTGAGCGTGGCCGGGTATCCGAACTTATTCTTCACTTTCGGACCGAATTCGGGGCCAGGCCACAACTCGGCGCTCGTATATATGGAGGCTGCAATTGACTATATAGTCAAGGCGATCAAGCTCCTTCAGCAAAATGACATCGGCACTTTGGATGTGAGGGAGGATCGTCAGGACCGCTATCACTCCGAAATTCAGCGCCGCCTTCGACGAACGACTTGGAATTCGGGGTGCAGCAGTTGGTATTTGACCGAGGACGGCTACAACGGCACGATGTACCCAGGTTTCGCGACCCAGTTTATGAGAGAACTATCCCGCTTGGATCCTCATGATTACGTGATAACCCGGCGCGACGATACACACGTCGAGCTGACGCAATCACTCTGAATACAAGTTTGCAAGGCTGACCGTCAGAACGGTGAAATACAGGAATGGATCGCAAGTCCGACCGTAATTACGAGATAATTATCATAGGAGCTGGATTTTCCGGCATCGGGTCTGGCATTAGCTTGATGAAGGCGGGATTTACCGACTTCTTGATGGTTGATGACGCCGATGGCGTAGGTGGTACGTGGCACTGGAACACCTACCCGGGTATCGCTGTCGATATACCGTCGTTCAGTTATCAATTCTCATACGAAATGCGGCCCTCTTGGTCGCGCACGTACGCCCACGGCAATGAGCTCAAAGCCTATGCCGAGCGATGTGTTGAAAAGTATCGGCTCTGGGACCATATTCGTTTCAACACAACCATTACCGAGGCTTGTTTCGACGAGAACGCAACACGGTGGCATTTGACCAGTGCCAATGGTGAGGAGTTCACGGCACGCTTCGTGATAAATTGCTCCGGCGTTCTCAGTCGGCCAAAGTGGCCTGAAATCAAGGGGGTGCGAGATTTCGCCGGCGTTACGCTCCACACGGCTAGATGGGACAATGCCAAAGATCTCAGCGGGAAGAGGGTTGCAGTAATCGGTACCGGTGCATCGGCGGTGCAACTGATACCCGAAGTCGCAAAGAAAGCAGAGAGTCTGACGGTATTTCAGCGAACTCCAATTTATTGTCTGCCGAAGCCAGACTTCCCCATACCGACGTGGGGTGGAAGGCTTCTACATTTCCTGCCGGGGGCACAATTGGCGACCCGGACCGCCAGCCAGGCGTTCGTGGAAATCACTTTCCCAATCGCCGCTCACTTTCATACGGTGATACCGTTCGCCGATGTCATGGAGAGCGCCGCAAAGCGGTACATGCGGCGTGAGGTCCATGACCCGACGACGAGAGAACAACTCATTCCGCGCTACTCGTTGGGCTGTAAACGACCCAGCTTCCACAATTCCTATCTCGCAACGTACAACCGGTCCAACGTTTCGCTCGAGACGAGCGGCATAACCCATATCGACCATGCATCCGTCCATACTCGAGACGGCAAAGCTCATCCCATTGACGTCTTGATCCTGGCCACCGGCTTCAAAGTGATGGAGTCGGGCAACATGCCAACTTACGTATTGAAGGGACGCGGCGGGCTGGAGCAGGCTACATGGTGGGACGAGCATCGACTGCAGGCCTTCGAAGGGGTGAGCGTCCCGGGATTTCCGAATCATTTCAACATCTTCGGCCCGTACGGCTACAACGGTTCCTCGTACTTCACGCTCATCGAGGCGCAGAGTCGGCACATCGTCCGGTGTCTTCGTCGCGCGCGGGCGCTGGGTGCTAACTGCGTGGAGGTCAAGAAGGAGGCGAACGACCGTTATTTCGCCGAAGTGCTAAGGCGGCGTCACAGACAGGTTTTCTGGCAGCCGAGCTGTTCCAATGCCAACAGCTACTACTTCGACAGGCACGGTGACGTTCCACTCCGTCCATCAACGACTCTGGAGACCTATTGGCGGAGCCGCACCTTTCGCCTCTCGGACTACCGATTCGAGAATCGGCCCGAAGAGGTGTGTCCCCGGTGACCAGAATGGATGCCCCTGACTGGCAGCCCAGTCTTGCCAGTCATCTCGTCGCGATGTCCTCGCGAACCACGCTGCGGCCACTGGCGCAGCTGATGCCATCAAACGCCTACGGACTTGCGGTGATGGATCGCGTGCTTCGAACAGCGCTCGTAGCCTCACGGCCTCGGCGCGGCGTCACAGTGCGCAAGGTTGACACTGTATTCGCCGGAGGCCCGGTTCGTGGGGACTGGATCACCACGCCTGCCATTAATCCGCATGCCAACCCTTTGCTGTACATCCACGGCGGCGCCTATTCTATGTGCTCGCCGGAGACGCACCGCGGTCTTCTTGGTGAACTCGCCTCGGCGAGCGGGCGCCCCATCTTCGCAGTGAAGTATCGTCTTGCCCCGCGGTATCCCTATCCCGCAGCCGCGGACGATGCGCTGAATGCGTATCGCTGGCTTACCAGCGGAGGGTCCCCGGGTTCTTGTCAG
The DNA here is from genome assembly GCF_059812885.1 of Mycobacterium sp. NGS33. Classification (NCBI taxonomy): domain Bacteria; kingdom Bacillati; phylum Actinomycetota; class Actinomycetes; order Mycobacteriales; family Mycobacteriaceae; genus Mycobacterium; species Mycobacterium sp. NGS33. The sequence goes on from NZ_JCALDN010000007.1 coordinate 115,861, forward strand.
CGCACCGTCGCGGTTGCCGGCGATTCAGCGGGCGGTCAGCTCACGATGGCCACGGCCTTGGGCGCACGTGCAGTTGGATTGCCGCTCCCTGATGCGATGCTGCTGATGTCTCCCGTCCTGGATCTCAGGTGCGAACTTGCCAGAGCGCGTGAAATTCGCCGCCGGGATCCTTTTGCCTCCGCTCAATCAGCGGCGCGCGCTCTTGACCTCTACGTAGGTGGCGCAGATCGCGGAGATCCGCGCCTCAGCGTGCTTGACGCGGACCTCACCTCGATGCCGCCGATCCTCATTCAGGTGGGCGGGAGAGAAATGTTGATCGATGACTCGCGCCGTCTCGCCGAGCGACTTCAATCAGCTGGATCCCACGTCGAGATCCAGGTATACCGGGGACAGATCCATGTATTCCAGGCTATGTTCCGGATTCTTCCCGAAGCCCGAGACGCGATTCATCGAGCGGGACGCTTCCTTGAAGCCTCGGAAGTCAGGTGAAAGTGTCCGAACAGGCAATGCTCCTACACCTACACCACCTCGACCGCCGCAGCGTGAAGTCAGTCGTCTCTGCCTCATGAGCAGCAACTTCGCGACGGCCTGTCGCGCATACGATCCGTCGATCGTGATCATCGGGGCCGGCTTCGCCGGGGTTGCGATGGCCCACCGGCTGAAGAAGGACGGGTTCACGAACTTCACGATCCTGGAAAAGGCTGCAGACATCGGGGGTGTTTGGCGTGACAACACCTATCCGGGAGCGGCCTGCGACGTGCCGTCAGCGTTGTACTCACTCTCGTACAAGCCCAATCCTCGTTGGTCACGGCGATATGCCGAGCAACCCGAGATACTCAAGTACCTCCAACAACTCGTGGAGAGTGGCGGACTGGCCGCGCATCTGCGTACCCAGACCGAAGTTGTCGCAATGACCTTCGATGACCAGCTAGGGCGTTGGACCCTGGTTACGAACTCGAACGAGACAATAACCTGCGATGTCGTCGTCTCGGCCGTGGGTCAGCTCTCCTTGCCCCACGTACCCGTTATTGCCGACGCAGACACCTTCCAGGGGCCGCGCTTTCATTCGGCGCGTTGGGACCGATCGGTTTCGCTTCGCGGCAAGCAAGTAGCCGTCATCGGCACAGGAGCTAGTGCCATCCAATTCGTGCCACACATCGCCCAGGAGGCGGAGCATGTCACGCTATATCAGCGCACGGCTCCGTGGATCTTGCCGAAGTGGGACAGCAGGTATGGAGTCCTTCACGACAGGGTGAGCGAGTTATTGCCGATGGCGCTGCGCCTCGAGCGTTTCGCGGTATGGCTAATTTTCGAGTTGCTCGCTGTGACGCTAGTCGACGCGAAGCCCCTCTCACGCGTCCTCGGTGCGATCGCGCGCCGCCACCTACATCGGCAGGTTGCTAGCCCATCTTTGCGCGAGCAATTGATGCCTTCGGACGCGCCAGGGTGCAAGCGAGTGCTGTTCTCGAATGATTACTATCCAGCAATCGCGAGTGATCGCGTGTCGTTGGTGCCGAAGGCTATCGCAGAGCTCTGCGACAACGGTGTCAAGACCGTGGATGGAGAGTTTCGTCCTGCAGATGTCGTGATCTACGGAACCGGGTTTCGCGCCACCGATTTTCTCGCCCCGATGTCCGTGCGCGGCTCTCGCGGAGTCTCCTTGGCCGAGGTGTGGAAGACCCAGGCGTACGCATATCTGGGCATCACTGTCCCCATGTTCCCGAACCTGTTCCTGCTTTATGGTCCCAACACGAATGTGGGCTCGGGGTCGATCCTCTACATGATCGAGTCACAAGTCCGTCACATCGCAACGCTCATCAAAGCCGTGGCTGCTCATCCGGGTCATGCGATCGATGTCAGGACGGAGAGCGCGCAACGCTACAACACGCGCTTGAGAAGGCGACTACGGAGGTCGGTGTGGGCGCTGTGTGCGAGCTGGTATCGAACCTCGAGCGGGGAAATCCCGACGAACTGGCCGGGGCCTACCTTGGTTTATCGACTCCTTACCCGGAAGCCGCACAGCGGCGATTACGTCTTGAGAAACGTCGGGCGTCTAAAGGTCGGAGACCCTGCAGAACCGAGCCTGGCCGACTAAGGGCACGAGACGCGCACTTAACCGCTAGGCCAATAATGTCTAGATATTGACATCAATGGCATCTTTGTAAAGACTGGTGGACGCCGTCAAAGCGGCCCAGCGTCCAGGAGGAACCATGACGAATCACCTTCTCGCACCTGCGCACCACGTGAAGGAGCGGTTGTCCTCTGTGATCATGGTCCCCGCGCCTCACGCCGTCGACGACAGATGGCGTCGATGGAGCCGGGACTGGCCGGTTCGTGAACTGGCACCGGCACCCGCGGGCAATGGATTGAAAGCCGTCCGGGGGGATGCCGGACTGCCCTTCGTAGGTCACACGCTCGACTACATCCGATTCGGCTCGGATTTCAGTCGAGAGCGCTACGACCGTCTGGGTTCGGTGTCGTGGATGGGCGCGTTCGGCACCAAGATGGTGGTCATCGCCGGCCCTGACGCCACTCGAGAGGCGTTCACGAGCGAAGCGAAGGCATTCTCTCAGGATGGCTGGTCCTTCCTGATCGACGCCTTCTTCCATCGCGGTTTGATGCTCATGAGCTTCGACGAGCACTTGATGCACCGGCGCATCATGCAGGAGGCGTTTACGCGTCCGCGCCTGACCGGATACGTCGAACAGGTAACGCCATGCGTTCGCTCGGCAGTGCCTGCGTGGCCGGTGGGCCCGTCGGTTCGAATCTACCCACTGTTGAAGGAACTCACCCTCGACATCGCTACCGACGTCTTCATGGGCGGCCGCGGCAAGGACGAGAGCGATGCTGTCAACAAGGCGTTCGTCGCTACGGTCCGGGCGGCGAGTTCCCTTGTGCGTGCTCCGCTTCCGGGAACCAGATTCCGCGCTGGTGTGCAAGGGCGGCGCGTTTTGGAGGACTACTTCTTCCGGCATCTGCCGGCCGCGCGAGCCGGTGAAACGGAGGATCTGTTCGCTGCTCTCTGTCAAGCCACGACCGAAGACGGGGAGCGGTTTTCCGACGAGGATGTGGTGAATCACATGATCTTCTTGATGATGGCGGCCCACGACACCTCGACGATCACCACCACAGCGGTCACCTATTTCCTTGCCAAGTATCCGCAGTGGCAGGAGGCTGCGGCTGCGGAAGCCGCGGCCATCGGTGACGGGTTGCCGGACATCGAGGCCCTGGAGAAGATGACGGTCATCGACCTCGTGATCAAGGAAGCGCTCAGACTGCTTGCACCTGTTCCGCTGGTGATGCGCAAGACGGTTCGAGATGTCGCCATCGATGGATATCACATCCCCTCGAACACGTTATGCGCTATAACGCCTGCCGTGAATCACTTCGATCGAACGATCTGGAGTGATCCGGAGCGGTTCGATCCCTCACGTTTCGACGAGCCTCGGCGCGAAGACCAACACCACCGATTCGCCTGGGTTCCGTTCGGAGGTGGAGCGCACAAGTGCATCGGCATGCAATTCGGGACGCTCGAGGTCAAAGCAATCCTGCACAGGATGCTGCGTTCGTTCACTTGGAAGGTTCCGGAGAACTATCACGTCCGATGGGACAACACCTCGCTGCCCATTCCGGTGGACGGACTTCCGTTGGAGATGAAGCGCCGATGACCGTCGACCACAGCCCCTACCTCGAACCCACGGAGTTTCTTGACTGGCAACAAGATTCGGTACGTGACTTCGTGTCATCGGCGATCCGTGGTGCCTGCGGCGACACCGAGAAGGCCATCGCCATCTTCACCGCGGTCCGTGACTCCATTTGGTACGACCCCTACACGGTGACCGACAACCCGCACGCGTATCGCGCCAGCACCGTCGCGACCGCAGAACGGGCCTACTGCGTCCCGAAGGCCGTGCTCTTGACTGCAGCGTGCCGAGCGGCGGGAATCCCGGCGCGGCTGGGGTTCGCCGACGTCCGAAACCACCTCCAGACCAAGGCATTGCGCGAGCGGATGGGTGGTAGCGACGTTTTCGTCTACCACGGCTACAGTCTCATGTTCCTCAACGGTGCGTGGGTAAAGGCCACCCCGGCGTTCAATCGCGAGCTGTGCGCACGCTTCGGTGTCTCGCCGATCGAATTCGACGGCCGTAGCGACGCGCTACTCCATGGTTTCACCGCTGACGGCACCCAGCACATGGAGTATCTGCGCGACCGGGGAGCCTACGACGATCTACCCCTAGCAGACATCCTGCAAGCACTGAGAACGCATTACGGCACATTCATCGATCAGCCGAACAGCCGTCCCGACCTCTTCGCCTGAAAGGGCACTACACGATGCAAAGCACAATGCAAAATGTTCCGCTCACGGTGTCGGCGATCGTCCAGCATGCGGCAGCCATACACGGTGACAGCGAGGTCGTCACTCCGACCGGAAATGGATATCGGAGAACGCCTTACCGCATTGTGCTGGCGCGAGTGGCTCGCCTTGCCAATGCGCTGCGCAGTCTTGGCGTCACGGCAGACCAACGCGTGGCCACCTTCCAGTGGAGCAACCAGGAACATCTGGAGGCCTACTGTGCGATTCCCTCCATGGGCGCGGTCCTGCACACGCTCAACATTCGTTTGGCCCCAGAGCAACTGGCGTACATCGCCAATCACGCGAGCGATCAGATCGTCCTAGTCGACGCTTCGGTTGCCCCGTTGTTGGCGCGCGCGCTCCCAGCGATGGCGTCGGTGCACACCGTCATCGTCACCGGAGAGGGCGACCTTGCCCCGCTACAGGGATGCGGGAAGACCGTTCTGCGTTACGAGGAAGTGCTTGCCGGCCAAGAAGAATCATTTGACTGGCCTGAGCTCGACGAGCTGTCCGCCGCGGCCATGTGTTATACGAGCGGTACCACCGGAGATCCCAAAGGCGTCGTCTACAGCCACCGTTCGACGTACCTTCACTCCCTGACCGCCTGCACAGCTAACGCTTTGTCAGTCAGCGAGGCCGACCGTGTTCTGGCCATCGTCCCAATGTTTCACGCCAATGCGTGGGGGCTTATTTACGCAGCGTTGATGTCCGGTGCGGATCTCGTACTGCCTGACCGGTATCTCCAAGCCGAACCGTTGGTGTCGATCATCGAAGACACCAGACCGACCTTGGCCGGTGCAGTGCCGACGATCTGGAACGATGTCGACCGATATCTGGATTCGCACCCTGAGCGGGACATTTCTTCGTTACGGCTGGTCGCGTGCGGGGGGTCTGCTGTTCCGCTTTCGTTGATGCGGGCATTCGAAGAGAAGTACGACGTGCCCATTGTGCAGGCCTGGGGTATGACCGAAACCTCTCCGTTGGCGACCGTTGCACGTCCGGTTCACAGAGCCGACGCGACGCGGCGCTGGGAGCTGCGCGCATCCCAGGGCCGACCGATCTGCGGTGTCGAAATCCGGTTGCGGGACGACGACGGGAAAGACGTGCCGTGGGACGGGCAATCAGTTGGGGAGATCCAGGCGCGCGGTCCCTGGATCACCGGGTCCTATTTCGGAAACAACGATACGGAGAAGTTCGACGAAGGATGGCTGCGTACCGGTGATGTGGGCAAGATCGACGCCGAGGGCTATCTGACACTGACCGACCGCTCGAAAGACGTCATCAAGTCGGGTGGCGAATGGATCTCCTCGGTGGAGCTGGAAAACACGCTGATCGGCCACCCTGCCGTGTACGAAGCGGCGGTAGTCGGCGTCGCGGACGATAAATGGCAGGAAAGGCCGTTGGCGCTTGTCGTCGTCCACCCCGGAACCGACGTTGACATTGACCAACTCCGATCGTTCCTTGCGGACAAAGTCGCCAAATGGTGGATTCCCGATCGATGGAGCTTCGTGTCCGATATTCCGAGGACGAGCGTCGGAAAGTACGACAAAAAGGCCATCCGTGCGCGCCACTCTGCCGGCGAATACCTCATCGAAATCGAAACGTCATAACGTCAAATCCCTGGAATTCCAACAGTCGGAAGGTAATCATGTCCTCACCAATCTCTCCCTGGATGAATGCCGAATTACTCGAGCTTCGTGACCTCGCTGCGAAGTTCTTCTCGGCCGAATTGGCGCCGCATGCGAACCGCTTTGCAGACCAGCACCACGTCGACCGAGAACTGTGGAACCGAGCAGGCGAGCTGGGCCTGCTCTGCATGTCTATACCTGAGGAATACGGCGGAGGCGGTGGCACTTTCGCGCACGAAGCGGTCGTGCTTGAAGAGCAGGCCCGCATAGGTGACAGCTCATGGGGCGCGGGACTGCACAGCGGAATCGTCGCCCACTACATCCTGCAGTACGCGACTGAAGAGCTGCGCGCGCAGTGGCTTCCCAAGATGGCGTCCGGTGAAATGATCGGGGCGATCGCCATGACAGAACCGGGGACCGGGTCCGATCTGCAGAGCGTCAAGACAAAAGCCCTCCTGGACGGTGACGAGTACGTGATCACCGGCTCCAAGACTTTCATCACCAACGGCCAACAGGCCGACCTCATCATCGTTGTTGCCAAGACAGATCCGAGCCAGGGCGCTGCGGGCATCTCTTTGATCGTTGTCGAGGCTGACCGGGCGGGATTCCGGCGCGGCAAGGTTCTCGACAAAATCGGCCAGCGCGGCCAGGACACCTCCGAGTTGTTCTTCGATGAAGTGAGAGTTCCGCGCTCGCATCTACTGGGCCAGTCTGAGGGACAGGGCTTCATTCAGCTGATGACGCAGCTGCCACAAGAGCGACTCATCGTCGCGGTGGGGGCTGTCGCAGCGATGGAACTTGCCCTGGAGCAGACGCTCAAGTACACGCGTGAGCGGGAGGCGTTCGGTCGGCCTGTCTTTGGCTTTCAGAACACCAAGTTCACGCTGGCTGAAGCCGCGACAGAAACGCGCATCGCACGAGTGTTCCTCGACTACTGCATCGACCTGCACCTTGCGGGTCAACTCGACGTGCAGACCGTCGCCATGGCGAAGTGGTGGACCACTGAGCGAGCGATGAAGGTACTCGATGACTGTATGCAGCTTCACGGCGGATATGGCTACATGACCGAGTACCCCATCTCGAGGTTGTGGGTGGATCAGCGCGTGCAAAAAATCTATGCCGGCACGAACGAGGTGATGAAGGAAATCATCTCGCGTTCCCTATGACTCAGAGGAGTTGCCGCCCGCACGTTAGTCATCTAGAGGAGGAGGACTGATGGCATCGATGGTGGTGCCGTATCGCCACGACATGGGCGGCCACTGCGGATCGGGGGCTCTTCGGGATTTGACCGAATGGGCCGGGATCCGTTGGGGTGATGACACCCCGGACGAAGGCATCGTGTTTGCTCTCGGCGGGGCCCTCGACTTCTCGTATGTTCGCTCGGCCCACCTACGTCCACCGATCTACCTCGTTGGACGCAGCGCGGACCTCGAAGACGAATACTTGACCCGGTTGGGCGCGCGCTTCGAGTGTCGTTCGACAGACGACCCCGATCTCGGGTGGAAATGGGTGACCGAACAGATCGATGCCGGTACGCCGGTCATGGTGTGGACTGACATCGCCGAATTGCCCTATCTGAGAACGCGTCTGAGTATGAGCCGGCACGATGTCGTGATCGTAGGGTACGACGACGACGAGGAACTCGCCTTCGTGGTCGATAACGATCGCGATACACCTCAAGCCGTGCCTTACGAGAATCTACGGAAGGCGCGGGCATCGACGGGATTTCCCGTCCCCACGCGGCACACCACCTACGTAGTCGAGTGGCCCGGCGCGGCACCAGATCTCGGCAATGCTGCCCGGTCGGCCTTCCGTAGGTCCGCGGACGCGATGCAGGGTTCGTGTGTGAGCGCGCCGATCACCGAGGACTCCGATTGTGAAATTCAGGTGCGTGGGCTACCAGGGGTATCGACTTTTGTGGAGGATCTCAAGCGGTGGCCGAAGATCTTTGACGACGACACCCTCGACGGAGCCTTGTTTGCGCTGAGCGCCTTCATCGAAAAAGCCGGAACCGGAGGCGGTCTGTTCCGAGATCTGCAAGCACGTGGATGTCGGCGCGTCGCTGAAGAGTTGAGTTTCGAACCTGCGTTTAAAGCAGCGGAGGCTGCAAAGACCGCATCTGAGTTGTGGACCGCGGTTGCGCACGCCGCTTATGACCGCGGTGCAGATCCGCACCGAAGAGCGAGCGGCGCCGCGTCCGTGGCTGCGCAATTGCCGACAGCCGAACGTCGACTCGCGGAGGCGCTGAGGGAGGCAGGAGATCTACTCCTATGAGTTCTGATTGCTTCGGAGCAAGCCGAACTGGTTGCGACCCAGCAGATTTATTTGAGCGCTTTGAATTGTGTCATAAGAAGGGAGAATCACGATGGCTGTCTTCGCTGATGCGGAAGAGGTTTACCGCTACCTCGCCGGCATCTTTCGACGAGGTTTGGAGAACGAAGACCTTGCGAACAGACTTGCCGGGTCCGGGGTGGTGTTACGGATCCACTACACCGATCCGGATGCGGTAGTAACCGTGGATATGCCGGAGAAGGTCGTAGAGACCGGCGCGGACAGTGGCGTTACACCGAATGTCGAATTGTTCATGTCCGCGGATACCGGCAACAGGTTCTGGTTGGGGAAGGTGAACTTGACCATGGCGATGGCGAAAGGAACTGTACGAGCGAAAGGTCCTGTCACCAAACTGATCAAGCTCATACCGCAGGCAAAGAACCTCTTTCCGGAATACCGGGCAATCCTTGAGGCCGACAAGCGTCACGACCTGCTCAATGTGTGATGTCGGTGCGGTACCGCGCCCGGGCCCGGGTGAGCGGCGCGGGCCTCTGGGCGATGTGCCCGGAGATCATCCAGGACAGTTCGCGCGACCACCGTGCGCGGTCGGGATAACTACTCGAGAAGCGTAATTCGATAGAAGGGACTTCAACATGAAGACACGTGCGGCTGTTTTGTGGGGCTTGGAGCAGAAGTGGGAGGTCGAAGAAGTCGATTTGGATCCGCCAGGTCCCGGGGAGGTCCTCGTGCGGCTGGCGGCCACCGGCTTGTGCCATTCCGACGAACATCTGGTGACCGGCGACCTCCCGATCCCATTGCCGGTAGTGGGGGGTCATGAGGGTGCTGGCACAGTCGTGGAGTGCGGCGAAGGGGTTGAGGAACTGTCCGAAGGTGATTCTGTCATCTTGACCTTCCTTCCCTCGTGTGGGCGCTGCTCGTACTGCGCGCGCGGCATGGGCAATCTCTGTGAGTTGGGAGCGGCGCTCATGATGGGACCGCAGATCGACGGCACCTATCGCTTTCACGCACGAGGCGAGGACGTCGGGCAGATGTGTTTGCTCGGGACGTTTTCCGAGTACACAGTGGTGCCGCAGGCGTCCGTGGTCAAGATTGACGGCGGAATCCCCCTGGATCGGGCAGCCTTGATCGGTTGCGGCGTCACGACCGGTTACGGATCTGCGGTGCGGACTGGGGAGGTGCGCGCCGGGGACACCGTCGTGGTAGTGGGAGCGGGCGGAATCGGAATGAATGCGATTCAGGGCGCGCGAATCGCGGGAGCGCTGGCGATTGTGGCGGTCGATCCGGTGAAGTTCAAGCGAGAGCAAGCGAGCGGGTTCGGTGCGACGCACACCGCGGCCTCGATGGATGAAGCTTGGTCGCTGGTCAGCGATATGACGCTGGGCAAGCTGGCTGATGTCTGCATCCTCACCACCGATGTGGCTGAGGCCTCCTACACCGCGGAAGCGCTGGCCTTGGTCGGAAAGCGCGGGCGCGTCGTGGTCACGGCCATCGGGCACCCCGACGACTCATCGATCTCAGGATCACTGCTTGAAATGACGCTTTACGAGAAGCAGATTCGTGGCGCTTTGTATGGCTCATCCAATGCGCCGCACGATATTCCGCGACTGGTCGAGCTGTACTCCGCTGGGTTGTTGAAGCTCGATGAGTTGGTCACCCGCGAATACTCCCTCGACCAAATCAATGAGGGCTACGAGGATATGCGTTCAGGAAAAAACATCCGAGGGCTGGTCCGGTTCTGAAGAGCATCATGCCCACTGCTGGTCTTCATGTCCTTGCGTCGCTGCAGATCATGCGGCCGGGCCGCTTGGGTGGTTGGCGTCGCGTCCTTCTTTCCCGTCGTGAGGACGGCAAGCATCAGACACCTCATAGATCATTTATCACATTCTCTGGAGGCTGAGATGACGGACGCTGGCACGACCACGGCAAGCGGGGATGGGGCTGCTCGTTTCGCTATCGCCCCGGAGGTGTGGACCACGCCGGAGCGACGAGCGCTGAGCCAAATGGCGCGGTCTTTCGTGGAACGTGAAATCGCGCCGAAGCTAGCGGAATGGGAGCACGTGGGTGAGATTCCGCGCGACCTGCATCTCAATGCTGCCGAGGTGGGGCTTCTCGGAATCGGGTTCCCGGAAGAAGTCGGCGGCAGCGGCGGCAATGCGATTGACTCTGCACTGGTCACTGAGGCCATCCTGGCCGCAGGCGGGTCCACTGGCGTCTGCGCCGCCTTGTTCACCCATGGCATTGCCCTTCCCCACATTGCCGCCAATGGCTCCGACGCCCTGATTGAACGATATGTCCGTCCGACGCTCGCAGGAAAGATGATCGGCTCGCTGGGCGTTACCGAGCCTGGGGCAGGTTCAGATGTCGCGAATATGCGCACACGCGCAGTGCGCGACGGCGACACCTATGTGGTCAACGGAGCAAAGACGTTCATCACCAGCGGAGTTCGGGCGGACTTCGTTACTACGGCGGTACGCACCGGCGGACCGGGTTACGGTGGAGTTTCATTGCTCGTGATCGACAAGAATTCGCCTGGATTCGAAGTGTCCCGCCGGTTGGACAAGATGGGATGGCGATGTAGCGACACCGCCGAGTTGTCTTTCGTCGACGTTCGCGTACCGGCTGAGAACCTGGTGGGGGCAGCAAACAGCGGGTTTTTGCAGATCATGCAGCAATTTCAGGCTGAACGGCTCGGCATCGCCGTCCAGGCGTACGCGACGGCGGGTCGGGCTCTCGATCTCGCCAAGAGTTGGGCGCGGGAGCGTGAAACGTTCGGTAGACCCTTGACGGGGCGCCAGGTCATTCGCCATAAGCTCGCGGAGATGGCTCGACAGGTCGACGTGGCGTGCACCTATACCCGTGCGGTCATGCAGAGGTGGCTAGCGGGGGAGGATGTCGTTGCCGAGGTGTCGATGGCCAAGAACACCGCTGTGTATGCGTGCGACTACGTGGTCAATGAGGCGGTTCAGATCTTTGGTGGGATGGGCTACATGCGTGAGTCTGAGATCGAGAGACACTACCGAGACTGCCGGATTCTCGGAATAGGCGGCGGCACCAACGAAATCATGAATGAGATCATTGCCAAACGTATCGGACTCTAGTTCTTGATACCAGTAAAGAAAGTTCTCACATCGCAGGTCAACGACGGTCAGGCGGCTGTTGGTCCAGCCTGCCGCTCGCGGCGTCTCGATGCGGCGAGGAGCGAGGGCAGCTGCGCTTCGTCGTGATGCCAGAGCTGTGGTGGCCTGCGACTTAGTTCCGGCGCCGGTCGTGGGTGCATGTGTGCGTGGCGGCGGACGGAGGGCGAAGCGCAGGGAGCGGCGCGGACGGGAGCGCCAGCGGACGGGAGCAGAGCGAGCGTAGCGAAGCCTGCAGGTAGCCGCCGTTCCTCGCAGATCCTGGCCTCCAGGATCTACGTCATAAGCTGCGAGGGGGCTGCGTCATGGTGCTGTGGCTCGTAAGCTGGCGGCTGTGAGCGGGGTTCTGACGCAGCGTGCACGGCGCGAGACCGAGACGCGGCTGGCTGAGCAGCCGCGGCGGTTGGCGCATGTCCGGGGCGTCGCGGCGACTGCCGAGCGGTTGAGTCGGCGTTTCGATCCCCAGACAGCGGACTGTCTGGTCGCAGCGGCGTGGCTGCACGATATCGGTTACGCATCGTCGTTGCGCCGGACCGGGTTTCATCCGCTCGATGGAGCGGAGTACGTGCGAGCGGCCGGCTTCGGGGAGCTGGCCGCCTCCTTGGTGGCCTTTCATACCGGAGCGCACGCGGAGGCTGCCGAGCGGGGCTTGTCAGGCTTATCCGCGTTCAGTGATCCGCCCAGCGATTTCCTTGATGTGCTGACTTTTTGCGATCTGACGACCGGACCTGACGGGGCGCCGATATCACCGCGCGATCGGTTACGCGACGTGCTGTCGCGTTATGGATCCGAGGACCCGGTGCACCGGGCGGTCGACGCGGGCCGCGACGAATTGTTGGCGGCCGTCCGGCGAGTACGCGACTGGCTATAAACCCAGCCGGTTAGCCGAGGTAGGGGCCGTCGCGGTGTTGCAGGTAGTGCTCGATGCGCAGCCTCATCGACGGATGCATATCCAGGTTAGGGATCTCGTCGGGTGCAGTCCAGGCGATGTCCGTGCTTTCGTGGTCGATGGCAAGGGTGCCGCCGAGCACCGTGGTGGTGAACAGGAGCGAGAATTGCTGGCGGACTTCGCCATCGGTGAACGCGACCACGTGGCGGGGATTGGTGTAGACACCGACCAGACCCGTGACTTTGACGTCAAGCCCGGTTTCCTCTTTGACTTCCCGCACGGCGGTGTCGGCGATAGTTTCGCCGATGTCGTGGCCGCCGCCCGGTAGCGCCCACAGGGTGTTGTCGCGGCGTTTGATCAGCAGAATGCGACCGTGTTCGTCGGTGACGATGGCCGAGGCCGACGGAACGACACTGTTGGGCGCCGGGGCGTTGGGGTCGTTGTAGTAGTCGGTGCGCATCGGGGTCAGCCTTTCGAGGTCAGCGGTCTGGCATGGTCCCAGACCTGGGTGAAAGCGTCTTCAAGGGTGGCCCAGAGCCGTGGCTCGTGGTGACGTGACAGAACCAGCACAGGGTTGTTGCGCCCGGCTGAGCCGTAGATGTGGAAGTTGACGATCATGGCGTCATCGACCCGAAAGATCGACGTGTAGAGCGCGGTGTCGTGGGTGCGGATGTCCAGCCCCGGGGTGCCGGCGTGAGGGGCGAGCAGTTCCACGGACGTGCGGCAGCGGGCGATGACGGCCTCGCCGATCCCTTCCTCCTCGCCGCGCAGGATCGTGGTGGGGGTGTCGGGGTCCCCGACGAGAAACCGCACCGTCACACCGCGGGCGGCGGCGGCGAGCAGGGTGTCGAGGAATCCGTCGAGGGTTTCGAACAGGAACGTGGCCGCCAGGACGAGGATGTCGATGCCGGTGGTGGCGTCGGCGAAATGCTGCTGCCACATGGTGATGGGTAGCTGGGTGCGGCTGGCATACAGGGTCGCGGTGAACGGCCCACCCGCAGACGCTGTTGCCACTGCGCTCGCGGTGGAGGGTGGGTACTGGTTGGGCCACAGGTCATGCGGGGTGCAGTCGAGCACCTCGCTGGCTCTGTGGGCGTTGTGTTCGCGAATTCTGTAGTCGCTATCGGCCAGCCAGCGTCGCACCGACTTGATATCGACACCCACCGCGGTGGCGAACCGCTGCGAGGACAGACCTTTGGCGTGTAGCCGCTGCACGAGGCGATCGTTGGGAGTGATGGCGGCCTCGGTGCCGTCCTGCTCGTCCATCGTGCCAGCGCACATCTTCCCGTGTCGTCCGTATCCATCCCTCAGCGCGTGGTGTCTAGTTTGCCATGCGACTGCCGCCACCCGGCGGCGATAGTGCCGGTGTGATGTCCGTGGGTATGTCCGGGCCGTGTCCGAAATGCCCGTGGATGTGTCGGAAATGTCGGCATATGTCTCTCGCAACGTCCGTGATGTCCACGTGAACTGAGTCCAGCGCCGGACCGGCGTCAACAGCTCACGAAAGGACCAGTAGGACAATGCGTTTGAGAATCGATACGTCTGGGACTCGTTTTATCGTCACCCGCGCTCCTGAGCCACGGCTGAACTTCGAAACCGGCGCCCCGAAAGTCGACACCGCCACCGGGATGCCGATGTACGCCACCCAGGTCCTCGCGCTGGATGACTCCGGCGGCGAAGTGCTCATTGTCACTGTGGCAGGAGACCCCAAAGTGACAGTCACGCAGCCTGTTTCGGTAGTTGGTCTGGTGGCCATCCCGTGGGCCCAAGGTGATCGCAGCGGGGTGGCGTTCCGTGCTGATGCCCTCACCGCCGCCACCGCCAGTGGTGCTGCGCCGAGTGAGCAGACACGCCCGCAGAAGTAACAACCCCCAAGCGGGTGTGGGGTGCGGTGAGCAGATCATCGCACCCCGCCACCCCGACACCCCGGGCATTGCTGTTGACCACACGCTCACGGAGGGCATCTCTCATGACATCGAACAAGAAGAACACCACCAACAGTGGATCAGGCGATGACGACTGGTTCGGAGAACTGGTCATGTCGCTGTTCACCGCATCCGGGTATGTGCTGTGGTGGGCGGTGCTGTTCCCGGCGATCAGCGTGCCCATCATCGCCAGCCTCGTCCTTGCTATCAGCCACGGCCCACGCGTGGGCCTGATCTGCGCGATCGTGTGCAGTGCCGGGTATGCGGGCTGGGCCTGGCTCCAACCGGGGTCATTTCGCGCCTGGGTGACCGAACCGGTACGGCGGCGCTGGCTCACGTGGTCGCGCTACACCCGCACCTGGGAATCGATCTGCACCTTGCACGGCCTGACCGCCACCCTCGGCGGACGCACTCTCACTCCCACCCTGCGCACGGTGACGATCGGTAAAACCACCGATGTGCTCGTGGTGCGGATCGTCACCGGCCAGTCCGTGGCAGATTGGCATAAACAGTCCGACGCGCTGGCCGCCGCGTGGCGCGCCGGCCGCATCAGCATCACCGCCATCTCGCCCGGCGAACTGCGCATCACGTTAATGCGCGCAGACGTGCTGGCTGAACCGATCGCCCTGCCCATGCCAACCCCGGCCACCCCGGTCGATCTGGTGTCGGTGCGGGTCGGGATCACCGAAACGCGACATTGGTGGCAGGTGCCGCTGCTCGGTCACCACGTGCTGATCGCCGGGGCAACCGGCGCAGGCAAAGGCTCAGTGCTGTGGTCGTTGATCGCCGGCATTGCCCCCGCGGTGAAGACCGGGCTGGTCGGGTTGTGTGTCATCGACCCCAAAGGCGGCATGGAACTCGGTGCCGGAGCACCCCTGTTCACCGTGTTCACCCACGACGCCACCGACACCACCCTGGAGTTGCTACGCCAGCTCGTCACGGTGATGCACGCCCGGGCGAATCGTCTGCGCGGCCACACCCGCCTACACACCCCCACGACGTCGGAGCCGTTGTTCGTTGCGGTGATCGATGAGATCGCCGCACTGACCGCATACGTGACCGACCGCAAGGTCCGCACCGAAATCGAACAACTCCTGGGCCTGCTGCTCTCCCAAGGCCGCGCAGTCGGCATCAGCGTGGTCGCCGCGGTCCAAGACCCGGCCAAAGACACCCTGCCGGTACGGCAGCTGTTCACGGTGCGGATCGGGTTGCGGCTGACCGAAGCCACCCAAACCACCATGGTCCTCGGCCAAGGGGCGCGCGATGCCGGGGCAGAATGCGACCGCATCCCCGACACCACCCCCGGGGTGGGCTACATGATGGTTGACGGCACCGCCCACGCCCAGCGGGTGCGGGCCTTTCACGTCACCGACCACGACATTACCGCCCTGGCCAGCCGGTTCCGCCGAACCGCGAGGCGACCGAACAAGCCCCACCAGCCACACAACACCGATACCGGCCACACCGCGAGTGAGGGCAGCGGTGAATAGCTCCACGACATCGGCGCAGCTTGTCCTACCGGGTGTTCCGGATACAGCTGACACCGCCCGGGTGGTCGAGCAGATGGTGCGGCGCGCCGCCTCGATGGGATACGAATCCTGGTGGCGACGAGCAGAATCCGTCGGATTCTGCGCCCACCCCATCCAGCTGATCGGTGCCGATGAGTACGGGCGTCAGCGGGTGGTATGGACGCGCTGCAACAACCGTCGCGCCCACATCTGCCCCTCCTGCTCGGATCTCTACCCCGCGACACCTGGCAACTCGTGCACGCCGGTGCCGCTGGCGGTCACCACGGCATGCCCACCACGGTGGCCGATCATCCGCAAGTGTTTGTCACTCTCACCGCACCGAGCTTCGGGGCCGTCCACACCGCCACGAAGTCACGGGAGAAGGCAGCGCAGGTGTGCCGCGACCAGCACCGGGTCGGCGGCTACCGACGCTGCCCGCATGGAAAACAATTGTGGTGCAGCATGTCCCATGATCATGGCGACGAGCGGGTCGGCCAGCCGCTGTGTCCGGAGTGCTACGACTATGCCGGGCATGTGCTGTTCACGTGGCACCTGCCCGAACTGTGGCGACGCTTCACCATCACCCTGCGGCGCGCCCTACGCAAAAGCCTGAAAGCCGCCGGAGTTGACCCGGATACGGTGCGAGTGAGCTTCATCAAGATCGTCGAACTGCAAGCCCGCGCTATCCCACACATCCACGCACTGATCCGCCTGGATCCCCACGACGACCTTGACCGCCCCGGGTGGGAATCACCTATCGGTGCAGTCGAACTCGCTAGGGTCATCCAGTACGCCATCCGCACCGTCACACTCACCGTCAACGACCCGACAGCCGATGGCGGTGGGCAGACGATACGGTTCGGCACACAGATCGACACCCAACCGCTAACCGCATCGGTGGATCCGCCGCCAAATGAGCACAATTCAGGCTCAGGCCGGTCCATGTCTAGCCGGCTGGTGGCGCGCTATCTCGCCAAGTATGTCACCAAATCCTTGGCAGCCCTCGGAATCAGCGCACGCCGCCTATCTACGGAAGCCATACCCGACCTGGACGTGTCCGAGCATGTGCGGACCATCCTGACCACCATCAGCGATCTCGCGGACAAAGGACTGTCCGGCATCGGGCGGTGGTTGCACACCCTCGGATTCCGCGGCCACATCACCAGCAAATCCCGCCGTTATTCGACTACCATGACCGTGCTGCGCGAACAGCGCGCCATTTGGACGCGTGAGGAAAGCTCGAAAAGCACTGCATACCAATACGATCCCGACTGTGACTTCGCCGGTGGCGATGATCTGGTGGCGTGGGAGTTTGACCGTGCCGGCCCCGGCAGCCTCGGCGATCGCAGTCTCGTCTATTCCGCGGCCCTCCAACGTATTCACATCCGCCGCATCGGACTAGTGGAAGCCCGTCGCCACACACGCAGCCAGCATTGGGATCCACCAGGGGCAAGCGATGGCTGAACGATGCCCAACCCCACATGCTCGCTCCGAATGTGACGCTCGAATTAATGCACCGAGCATGTCAGAGGGAGGTGTTCAAATTGACCTGCCGAACCGGAATCGGCTTCCGCGCGAGGCCAACCGCGCGCTGGTAAACGTCATACTGGCTGTGCGGGACCGGACCCGCGGATCACGAAGGGAAGTGGCATGAGCCTCAGGTTCGCTTTCTATGGCCGAGTGAGTACCGAGGACGCTCAAGATCCCGAGGCGAGCCGCAGCTGGCAGAAACGTCGTGCCATCGATCTGATCACTCCGCATGGCGGAGTCCTCGCTGTCGACTACTTCGATATAGGTCAAAGCCGTTCGCTTCCCTGGAAACGCAGACCGGAGGCTTCACGTCTGCTTGCAGATGTCACTTCTCGTGACCGTGGCTTCGATGCCGTGGTGATCGGGGAACCTGCTCGCGCGTTCTACGGACCGCAATTTGCGCTCACTTTCCCGGTGCTCACGCACTACGGGGTTGGCCTATGGGTGCCTGAAGTCGGCGGAGCGGTTGATCCCGGATCCGAGGCACACGACCTCGTGATGACGCTCTTCGGCGGTATGAGCAAGGGAGAACGCGCACGAATCCAGATGCGCGTCCGTACCGCGATGTCGGCACTCGCGCAGGACACAACCAGATACCTCGGCGGTCGCCCACCGTACGGGTATCGACTCGTCGATGCCGGCCCGCATCCCAACCCTGCCAAGGCAAGTCTTGGGCAGCGGCTCCATCGTCTCGAACCCGACCCCGCGACATGTTCGGTCGTCGAGCGGATCTACCGCATGTACGCCGATGGTGCTGGCTTGCGCTTCATCGCACAGCAGCTCACCGACGATGGAGTGCCATCACCAAGCCAATATGACCCGGAGCGGAACCGGCACCGTGATCCGCGCGGATGGTCCCATTCGGCGATCCGCGCAATCCTCGACAACCCGGCGTACCGCGGTATTCGTGTGTGGGGCAAGCAGGAGAAATACGAGGTCTTGGTCAACCCCGACGATGTCGCTGCCGGGTACGAGACTCGCATGCGGTGGCGTGACGAGGTCGACTGGATCGCACCTGACCGGCGAACGCACGAAGCGCTGATCACTGACGAGCTGGCGCGGGCTGTCCGACTTCGGATGCAGGCGCGGCGGGGTCCGGGTCTTGTGTGTAGCAGAGAATCGACGGTGCCATATGCGCTGCGCGGGCTGCTGTTCTGTGCCGCATGTGGACGCCGCATGCAGGGTGCCGCCCGACCAGGGAAGCAAACAACGCGCATCCTCTACCGATGTGAGCTGGGCAAGTCGCGTTCCGTACCTGTGGACCTGAGTGACCATCCGCGCACCGTCTATCTTCGGGAAGACGAGGTGACCGCACGACTGGACGAATGGATCGCCACCCTGGCCGATCCAGAAGACCTCGCCCGCGGGCAGGAGATGGACCCCTCGGCGAGAACTGGCCACGCCGCCTTGCAGCGCGAGCTGAGCGAGGTCAATAGCAAGGTTGCCGCCTTGGTCGCGGCCGTGGAGTCTGGTGTGGCCGTTGAGGACTTGACTGCTGCGTTGCGTCGTCGCACGGCCGAGCGCGACGAGCTGAGGGCACGTCTTGAGCGCACGGAGCGGCCCCATGTCATGTCTGCCGCACAGATCAGCCAGCTGGTCGAAGAATTGGGCGGGCTGTCGGCCATCCTCGGTGCGGCAACCGGGGCGGAACGCGCTCAGGTGTACGCAAGCTTGGGTCTGCGTCTTGATTACGATCCGCACCTGCGGCGAGTCACGGCGACAGCCGACCTGAGTCGTGTCGCCGGATGTGTCCGAGGGGGGACTTGAACCCCCACGCCCATTAGTAGGGCACTAGCACCTCAAGCTAGCGCGTCTGCCATTCCGCCACTCGGACAAGGCCAAACCAGCATGGGTTGGCAGCTAAGGCTATCGGATCGTCGACCGCGAACCCAATCCAGCTCCCGCAGACGTGTCGACGATCGGCATCGAGCCGTCCGGCCGCCGCAATGGTAGGAAAGGTGGTTGTGACCATTCAGAGCGGGGCGACCGAGGAGCCAACCAACCCGAGCGACGACGTGGTCGAGGTGGTCAGCAAGTTGATCCGGTTCGACACCACCAACACCGGCGAACCGGAGACGACCAAGGGGGAGGCCGACTGCGCGCAGTGGGTCGCCGAGCAGCTCGCCGAGGTCGGCTACGCGCCGCACTACGTCGAATCCGGCGCCCCGGGCCGCGGCAACGTGTTCGTCCGGCTACCGGGTGCGGACAGGTCGCGGGGCGGCCTGTTGATTCACGGGCACCTGGACGTGGTCCCGGCCGAACCGACCGAATGGAGCGTGCACCCGTTCTCCGGAGCGGTGAAAGACGGCTTTGTCTGGGGTCGCGGCGCGATCGACATGAAGGACATGGTCGGCATGATGATCGTGGTGGCCCGCCACCTGAAGCGGGCGGGCATCGTGCCGCCGCGCGATCTGATCTTCGCGTTCCTCGCCGACGAAGAACACGGCGGGACCTTCGGAGCGCAGTGGCTGGTCGACAATCGACCGGAGCTCTTTGACGGGGTCACCGAGGCGATCGGTGAGGTGGGCGGGTTCTCGCTCACGGTGCCGCGCCGGGACGGCGGCGAACGTCGGCTCTACCTGATCGAGACGGCCGAGAAGGGGCTCTCGTGGATGAAGCTCACCGCCCGGGGCGCGGCCGGGCACGGGTCGATGGTGCATGACCAGAACGCGGTCACGGCCGTCGCCGAGGCCGTCGCCCGCCTGGGCCGCCACCAGTTTCCGCTCGTGGTGACCGACGCGGTCGCGCAGTTTCTCGCCGCGGTCAGCGAGGAGACCGGGCTCACCTTCGACACCGAATCGGGGGACCTGCGCGGAGCGGTCGACAAGCTGGGACCGATGGCCCGCATGCTCAAGGCCGTCCTGCACGACACCGCGAACCCCACCATGCTCAAGGCGGGATACAAGGCCAACGTCGTGCCGGCCGTCGCCGAGGCGGTGGTGGACTGCCGGATCCTGCCCGGCCGCAAGGCGGCGTTCGAGGCCGAGATCGACGAGCTGCTCGGGCCGGACGTGACGCGCGAGTGGATCAAGGATTTCTCGTCGTACGAGACCAGCTTCGACGGCGACCTCGTCGACGCCATGAACGCCGCCGTGCTGGCGTTCGACCCGGACGCCCGCACCGTGCCGTATATGCTTTCCGGCGGCACCGATGCAAAGTCGTTTGCGCGCTTGGGTATTCGTTGTTTCGGCTTCAGCCCGCTGCGGTTGCCGCCGGACCTGGATTTCACCGCGTTGTTCCACGGTGTCGATGAGCGGGTACCCATCGATGCGCTGCGGTTCGGCACCGACGTGCTGGCCCACTTCCTGACCCACTGCTAGATGACAGACGCAAGCCGATCACACGAGAGGACCGCCATGAGCACTGCTCCTGACCCGTACGCATCGTTGCCCAAGCTGCCGACCTTCACGCTGACCTCGCAATCGGTCACCGACGGCCAGCCGCTGGACAAGCCGCAAGTCAGCGGAATCATGGGCGCGGGCGGCGAAGACGTCAGCCCCCAGCTGAGCTGGTCGGGCTTCCCGGACGAGACCCGTAGCTTCGCCGTCACCGTCTACGACCCCGACGCCCCGACGGCCTCCGGGTTCTGGCACTGGGCCGTGGCCAACCTGCCTGCCGACGTCACCGAGCTGCCCGCCGGCGCCGGGGACGGCAGCAACCTGCCGGGTGATGCGCTGACGCTGGTGAACGACGCCGGGCAGCGCCGCTACATCGGGGCCGCGCCGCCGGCGGGCCATGGCCCGCACCGGTACTACATCGCCGTGCACGCCGTGGACACCGAAAAGCTGGACCTGCCCGAGGACGCCAGCCCGGCCTTCCTCGGGTTCAACCTGTTCCAGCACGCCATCGCGCGGGCGGTCATCCACGCCACCTACGAACAGAAGTAGGTCGGGGGGCTTTCGGGCCCACATCACTTGCGCCACTTTCGTCTCGGCGGTTTCACCGTGGCGATTGTTGTCGGTGGGCGGTCGTAGTATTCGAACATGCGTTCGATGATGGCCGGGCGGTGCTGATGACGGTGACCGACCGCGAGGAGCTTCAGCAGGACATCGAAGCGCTGTGCGCTCTGGCCTCTCGCTTTGCAGAGCACTCGTATGGGGCGCTGACCAACCCGGAACGCTTGCGAATGTTGGAGAGACTCGAATGCGTAACGCGCAGACTCCAAGCGCCAAGTCATCAGCTCATCAATCAGATTGGTGCGCAATGGGATTCAACGGAGTCGGGTGGCAGGCTGTCCTGGGTGCTGGCCGATCGCCTGCACCTCACCCGGGCCGAAGCCGGCCGCCGGATCGCTGAGGCCGCCGACCTGGGTCCGCGCCGGGCGCTGACGGGCGAGCCGTTGGCGCCGATGCTGCCCGCCACGGCGGCGGCCCAGCGCGACGGGGCGATCGGCGCCGACCACGTGGCGGTGATCCGTCGGCTTTTCCACCAGCTGCCCGAGTCCGTCGACGTCGAGACGCGTGAGCACGCCGAGAGACAGCTGGCGGCCAAGGCGACCGAATTCCGTCCCGATCAGCTCGCCAAGCTCGCGCGCCGCCTGATGGACTGCCAACCCCGACGGCAGCTACAGCGACGAGGATCGAGCGCGGGCGCGCGGGCTGGTGCTCGGCAATCAGCAAGCCGACGGCATGTCGCGCCTGAGTGGATGGTTGACGCCGGAGGCGCGCGCCGGTTGGGAGGCGGTACTGGCCAAACTGGCGGCGCCCGGGATGTGCAATCCCGACGACGACACGCCGGTCGTGGACGGCGCCCCGTCAGAACAGGCGGTGCAGCACGACAGCCGCACCCCCGCTCAGCGCAACCACGACGGGCTCAACGCGGCGCTGCGAGCTGTGCTGGCCAGCGGAGAGTTGGGACAGCACAACGGATTACCGGCCAGCATCATCGTGACCACCACCCTTGGCGAGCTCGAAGCCGCGGCGGGGAGGGGTTTGACCGGTGGCGGCACCATGCTGCCGATGTCGGATGTGATCCGCCTGAGCCGCCACGCCCACCACTACCTGGCGATCTTCGACAAGGGCAAGGCGCTGGCGCTTTACCACACCAAGCGGCTGGCATCACCCGGCCAACGAATTGTCTTGTACGCCAAGGATCGCGGGTGTTCGCATCCCGGCTGCGACGTGTCCGGCTATTACTGCGAGGTCCACCACGTCGCCGATTGGGCCAAGACGTACCGCACCGACATCGACCAGCTCACGTTGGCCTGCGGACCACACCACCGGCTCCTTGAGAAGGGCTGGACCACCCGAAAACGCGCGAACGGCGATACCGAATGGATACCGCCGCCGCATCTCGAGCGTGGGCAACCGCGCACCAACACCTTCCATCACCCGGGATGTGCTGAGCGAGGGGGACGGCGCCGCCTGACCTAGTCCGGCGTGCGGGTCGCCGAGCCGACGGCCTCGCCGAGCGAGGCAAAAGCCGATCCAGGCGAGATGTTCGGCGGCGGCTCACATGCGTCCGTACGCGAGCGCCATGATTAGGCCCAAACCCGCTAGCAGGAGAAACATTATCGTCACCGGGTCGATGACTTCGAAGATCAAGTGCTCACGCCCGAATAGACGGGGTCGGCAGCGATGCGCGACCGAGCGTTGCCCCGCGGATGGGCTGTCGGTGGCTCGTCGACTTGCGCTCGGTGC
Source organism: Mycobacterium sp. NGS33 (assembly GCF_059812885.1). NCBI lineage: Bacteria > Bacillati > Actinomycetota > Actinomycetes > Mycobacteriales > Mycobacteriaceae > Mycobacterium > Mycobacterium sp. NGS33. Next base: position 138,760 of record NZ_JCALDN010000007.1, read on the forward strand.
ATGTCATATGGCACAGCCTCAAGCAGCGTCACCAGTCGTCCCGTTTCATCGGGAATTGAGTAGATGCGCTTCTCGCCCGGACGCGCGCCGGCTATCGCGCGGCCCAGGGGCGACGCCATGGAGTAGACCTTGATGTTGGCGCCCTCGCTGCCTCGCCTGCCGAGTAGAAAAGTCTCGGTCTCGCCGGTGCCGTCGTAGCGGATGGTCAATACCATCCCCGGTTCGGCGATAAAGTCACCGGCGGGATCCTCGCCGATGACGGCCTTGGACAACAGCTTTTGAATCTTACGTATACGCCGTTGGAGCGCTACGCGATTCCCGTCGAAGTCCATTGCGTCGTCAGGAGTTTCAACGATGAGCCCCGATCGCAGCGCGTTGAGTTTGTTGCGCAGGCGGACGTATTGCTGGCGTGTCATCCAGATGGGCTTGGCGCCGGTCATGTCGAGTGGTGTCCTTTCGTGTGACGGGGAGCGTCGTCAGGGGCGGGCCGATGTGGGCAGCCGCCACTGACGACTCGGACGCCCACGGTGGGCGAAATTCCGATGCGGTTCAAAGCTTTTCGTGTAGCCGTTAATTCCATGGTGGCCTGCGCCGGCACGATCGTGTTTGCCGTAAACCGACAACGGCAGTGCGCGGCGTTGTCACGCGCCCACAACGCCGCCGCCGCGGGCGCCTCGCGGAGGCTCACGCGGCAATTGGGATGGGTTGGGGATTGAAGGTGGCCGCGCCGCTTATTGTCGCTCGACGAGGCGATCGAAGCTCTGTTGCCATCGGTCGTAGCGCAGCCGGTCGAGGGTGACCCGTGCGCGGGCGAACAGGGCCACAGCCACAAGGCTCACGCCCCACCATGTCGCCACTGCGATGGCCAGCGCGTCATCGCGGGCGGTGTTGAGCGGTCGGGCAACCGGAAGGCCCTGGTCGTCTACCCAGATCTCGATATCGTCGCCGATCTTGGCCGTCAGCGGCGCGGAAACGTCGCCGGTGCGTTCGGTCCCGCCGGCGAACCATCGGGCGGGGACCGTCACCGTGGGGCTATCAAGGTTGCGGCGCGGGTGACTGTCTCCGGTGACCGTTGCGGTCACCGGGCGGCGAGTCTGGACCTGCTCGGCATAGAGACGGCTTCGAGAATCGTGGACCGCGGTGCCCACGGCGGCGCCGATGGGCAGGGCGATCAGTGACATCGCCACGGCGAACACCAAAATCAGCGCCTCTACCCGGTCTGTGGTGCGTACCAGCGGGTTACGACCGAACAGCCGCACCAACAGCCTCCGCGGCACGGGCACGGTGAATGCCTCCATCGCGGCGTCATCGTCTGGTTGGCGGTCGGCCCTCCGTTGATGATCGGACTCCGGGGTGGACATCGAGTTTCCTATCGAATGGTCGGTGTGGGCTGAGGTAGCGCAAGGCGGGCTGAACCAACCTGAGTCAAGCCCGGCCTCTGAGTGAGCAATCTTCATGATGGTTCAGATGGCTGGCGCGGGCTTTGCCGCAACAAGACAACTGCGCTGGCGCGCATTGTCGGGCATCGACATTGCCCGATGTCAATCGGTGTCGATGGCCGCGAGTTCTATCATCATGGCCAGCCGCTTTCGGGCATCGTTCAACGGCAGGTTGGTGATCTCGGCCATCTTGCGCAGCCGGTAACGCACGGTGTTTTCGTGCACTCCCAGCCGCTCGCCGGCTTCGGCGGGATCGCCCTGGGCCTCCAGCCACGCACGCAGCGTGGCCACGTAGTCCGTGCCGTTGGCGCGATCATGCCGGCCCAGCTCGGCCACCGGGCCACGGGATGGGGACCGCCCCGAGCGCGCCGCCGTGCGTAACCGCTGCAGCAGGATGTCAGCCCATGACTCGTCATAAACCGGAGGCGTAGCGGCGGGTGACATCTCATGCAGCGAAAGGCATTCCTCGGCTTCCCGGCGCGCAGCGGCGAGGTCTGTCACGTCGGCCGCGCCACTTACGCCGGCCAACACCCTCATGTGTTCGGGCAGGGCCGCCCGCAGACCGGTCACCCAGCGGAGCGCCGCGTCGGCCTGCCCACTCGGTAGCAGCGTGTAAACGATATTGCCCGCCAAAGCGCTGCGGCCCGGCCGAGACCAGCCGAAGCCGGTGGTGGCGCGCTCGAACGCCAACAATAAAGCGGCATCGCGTTCTTGGCCGATGAACGCCTGCAGCGCAATAACTCTCAAATCGTCGAGCGGCAGACCCAGCCGGCTCGCGACCATGGGGGCATCAGCAGTGCCTTCCAGCAACTGGATCACCAGTTCGGATTCGACTTGGCGCTCCAAGTCGGCGCTGGCTCGTGACCGTAGAAGATGCAGGGCCACGGTATGGGCACCCTCGGCTAAGGCGCTGCGCGCCGCTTCGTCCAGCGGCGCCGAACAGGCGACCCATACCGACCCGATCAGCTCTCCTCCGGAGAGCACGGCGACCACCATGCGGCCGATCAAGCCATGTTCGGAGTCCTCGGGGACGAACAGCGGCTCGTCAGAGACCCCCAGGTGTGCGAATACGCCCCGCGTATCGAAATATGCCCGCAGCCGCTCCGGTGTCTGCCGCTCCAGGATGGTCTGCACCCGTGCCGGATCGGCATGTTGCTGCAGCTTCGAATACGCCAATACGCGCAACAGCCGATCGTGAATCACAACTGAACTGCCGATTGCGTCCGCCAGGCTATCGGCGAGCGCGAACAGATCCGTTGGGCCACGACCGGATTCAGTCTCACGGCCCTCCAGCACGAGTCCGTAGACGACCATAGCGAGCTCGCTCCACGTGACCGTCTCGTCGACCACCATGATCGCGCCGACGCCGGGGCCGCTGTCAGACGCGACAGGCCCCTCACCGTCGCGCACCAACACCACCACAGCACGCGCCGAAGCTGCCCACTGTGCCGCTTCGCGAACGGAGCCGGCACCGATGGCCAGCAGTACATCGCCTACCACCGCACGGTCCGGCGCGGCTTCGTGGATCACCACGCTGCGCAGTTCAGTCGATCTGGGCACCGACGACCACCGCAATCGGACGCCGTAACCACCCAGCACATTCACCAGGCGGTCCAACGTGATCACCAGCCGCTCCTCGTGCCGAACTGGTGCCCAGCCTAGCCAGGAGTCAAGCGGGCCGGAGCGCCCTGACCTAGTCGACCTAGTCGGGCGTACGGGTCGCCGAGCCCACGGCATCGCTGAGCGAGGCAAAGCCGCCGTCGTGCAGCCGCTGCGCGATGCCGTCGTGAATCTGCTTGGCCCACAAGCCGCCTCCGTAGATGAAGCCGGTGTAGCCCTGCAGCAGCGACGCGCCCGCGGTGATCCGCTCCCAGGCGTCGCCCGCCGTCTCGATGCCCCCGACGCTGATCAGCACCAGGCGATCCCCCACCCGTCCGTAGAGCCGGCGGAGCACTTCGACGGCGCGCCGTGCCACCGGCGGGCCGGAGATGCCACCGGGACCCAGCTCGTCGACGCCGGGCGTCCGCAGGCCCTGCCGCGACACGGTGGTGTTGGTGGCGACGATGCCGGCCAGGCCCAGTTCGACTGCCAGGTCCGCGATCTCGTCGACGTCGGAATCGGAAAGGTCCGGCGCGATCTTCACCAGCACGGGTGTGGACGTCTCGGCGAGTACCGCCGCAAGGATGGGTCGCAACGTCTGGACCGCTTGCAGGTCACGCAGCCCGGGCGTGTTCGGCGAGCTGACATTGACCACGAGGTAGGACGCCAGGGGGCCGACCAGCCGGGCGCTCGCCCGGTAATCGTCGACGGCCTCGTCGGCCGGCGTCACCTTCGTCTTGCCGATATTGACCCCGATCGGCACCTCGGGCCGCTGCCGCGCGAGCCGCGTCGCCAGCGCGCCGGCGCCGAGGTTGTTGAAGCCCATCCGGTTCAGCAGGGCCCGGTCGGCCGGCAGCCGGAACATGCGGGGGGCCGGATTGCCGGGCTGCGGGTGGGCCGTGACCGTCCCGACCTCCGCGTGCCCGAAGCCCAGCGCGCCCCAGGTGAGCAGGCCCAGGCCGTCCTTGTCGAAGCCGGCGGCCAGCCCCAGTGGGCCGGCAAAGCGCACCCCGAACACCGTGCTGGCCAGCGCCGGATCCGTCGGAGCCAGCAACCGGTGCAACAACCGCCGCGTCCACCCGGTCGCGGTGACACCACGCAACACGGCGAACGCCAGTGTGTGAATCCGCTCGGGCGGGATCACGAAAAACAGCTGTCGCAGCACGCCGTACATCCGGTGCCCGCGCTCGCGTGGCCGGACGGCCGTCACAGTTCCGGCTGGTCGGGCCGTCGCCCCTCGGAGCCGGCGCCGTCCAGACGAGACTTTTTGCGGCGCAACAACACTCGCCTACTGCCGTCGGTGTAGAGCCGCACCCTGGTCAACTCCCAGCCGCGGTATTCGGCCTCGATGGACAAGCGGGTGGACGCGCTGACGCGGGTGACGTCCGGCGGCAAACGCAACGGCGCCCATTCGTATTCGTCGGACATCTCGGTGTCCCAGCCCGCGGGCAGCCGGCTCCGCCGCGCCGCGGTCAACGCGTGCCCGCCGCGTGCTCGATGACCTGAACTCCCGCACCGGAACCCGACACCACGTACAGGGTGCCTGACGCTTCGTCGAAGGCCAGTGAGTTCGGTTGCTGCACGGTCGGGTAACGCACCTTTTCGACGGGAATTCCGGTGGACAAATCGTAACCAATGACGATATTGGAAACGGTCTGCGAAACCCAGGCTAACGCGCGGGAACCGACCAGGCCGTACGGCGCCTGCCCAACCGGGTAGGCCTGGCGCAGAATCAGCGGGTCCACGCCGTACACCAGCAGCTGGCCGCCGCGGGTGTCGGCGACCAACACCCGTCCCGCCGGATCGGCGGACATGGTGGTGGCGCCCCGGCCCGCGCGCAGCGCCTGCTCGGCATGACTGTCGGCGCCCATCGTCGTCACCGACGTCTGGCCGCGGTCCAGCACCACCGTCGTATTGCCTTGTGTGGCAAGGACATCGACGCGCGCAAAGATCTTGTTGCGGTTGGCGACGGTCGCGCTGGTGACGGTGCCCGGCGTCTGAGAGGCAAGGGTGTAGACGGCGCCGTCGGCGCTGCCCAGTACCAGCTTGCCGTCGGCGCGCTGGGCCACCGCGGTGAATTCGGTCTGGGAGGCGTCGGCGACGGCCACCTGAGTCACCCGACCGGTATGCAGCTCGACCGCGAAGTAGCCGCCACGCGCTGCCAGGTAGGCGGTTCCGCGGCCGTCATCGGCCAACGCGGTCGCCGGCCCCGGCAACTCGACCACGCGAGACGTGATCTGCGCGTCACCGAAGACGGTGACGCTGGCCGGGGCGGCCGGGTCGGGGCCCGGCGTCAGGACCGCCAGCTGATGCGTGCCGCCGTCGAAGACCGCCGCCGCGGCGTGACCGGCCAGCGGACGCACCGCGCCGGCCGGCTGCTGGGACGGGGGTGGCGACACGGCGGCGCGCGCCGGTTCGATGGTGTGCGGGGCGCCAGCGAGCGGATTGGATGAGCATCCGGCCATCGCCCACAGCGAAACCGCGAGAGTCGTCAAACCGCCCCGAACTGCGCGTATCCGGCGCGACGGTCGTGACAGCAATTCATTTCCCTCAAGGTGTGGCGGCGGAACGCAAGCGGAACACAAGCGGAACACAAATTCTAAGGAACGCTGTCGCCTCCACAGGGGCCACGCCGCCTGCATCCGACCCTACCGGCGAGGTATGGTCGGCTCATGGCCGTCACCGCTGACCGTCATTTGACGCAGAAAGAGTTTGCTGTCGAGGACATGTCGACAGGCATTGCCGCTAGCGGATACGGACAAGTCGGTGATGGACGGAGCTTTTCGTTCCACATCGAGAACCGATCCCTGGTCGTCGAGATTTACCGGCCCCGCCTGGCGGGGCCCGTTCCGCAGGCCGATGAGGTGGTTGCCACGGCGGTCCGCGACGTGGTCGACATCGACCTGACCGACGAGCGCAGCCTGAGCGCTGCGGTGCGCGACTCCATAGCGCACGCGGTGCCGGTCTCGCGCTAGTGGCGATCGCAAGCGCGGCGTAGCCGGGCGCAGCGGGTCGCCACTGCAGGCCGTAGCCGGGCGCAGCGGGTCGCCACCATCGCGCTAGTCATTCAGCGGCCCGTTCAACGGGTACCGTCGTGGTCGATATGACCGTCATCCTGTTACGGCACGGCCGCTCGAGTTCGAACACGGCCGGCGTCCTCGCCGGTCGCTCCGAGGGCGTCGACCTCGATGACAAGGGCCGCGAACAAGCCGACGGCCTGATCGATCGGATCGGCGATCTGCCGATCCGGGCGCTGATCAGTTCGCCGCTGCTGCGCTGCCGGCGCACCCTGGAACCGTTGGCCGACGCGCTGTGCCTGACGCCGCTCGTCGACGATCGGCTTGCCGAGGTGGACTACGGCGAATGGACGGGCCGCAAGATCGGCGACCTGGTCAGCGAACCGCTGTGGAAGGTCGTGCAGGCGCACCCCAGCGCGGCGGTGTTCCCCGGCGGCGAGGGCCTGGCGCAGGTGCAGGCCCGGGCCGTGGCCGCCGTGCGCGAGCACGACCGCCGCCTGGCCGCCGAAGCCGGGGAGGAGGGCCGCGGCGACGTGCTGTGGGTCGCTTGCACTCACGGGGATGTCATCAAGGCGGTCATCGCCGACGCGTACGGCCTGCACCTGGACGGCTTCCAGCGCGTCGCCGCCGACCCGGCGTCGGTCAGTGTGATCCGCTACACCGAACTGCGCCCGTTTGTGTTGCACGTCAACCACACCGGCGCTCGGCTGTCCGCGTCCTTGCGCGCCGGGCCCCCGGCGAAGGAAGAGGCGAAGCCCGAAACCGGCCCCGGATCCAACGGGGAGGCGCAGCAACCGGCCGCGGGAGTGCCGTCCAGCGACGCGGTGGTCGGCGGTTCCACGGATTAATACGGATTAATCCGGCGGCCGGCACCATCGGATCGCACGGCGACGGCAACTGCCGGTATTTTGGGAAGTGCCATGGCCCGCGCAATTCATGTCTTCCGCACACCCGACCGCTTCGTGGCCGGGACCGTTGGCCAGCCCGGAAATCGCACGTTCTACATCCAGGCTGTGCACGACGCCCGCGTGGTGTCGGTGATATTGGAGAAACAGCAGGTGGCGGTGCTCTCCGAGCGCATCGGTGCGCTGCTGCTGGAGGTGAACCGCAGGTTCGGCACGCCCGTTCCGCCGGAGCCCGCCGAGATCGAGGACCTCGATCCGCTGGTCACCCCCGTCGACGCCGAGTTCCGGGTCGGAACCATGGGCCTGGGCTGGGATTCGGAGGCCCAGACCGTGGTGGTCGAGCTGCTGGCGGTCACCGACGCCGAGTTCGACGCCTCGGTGGTGCTCGACGACACCGAGGAGGGTCCCGACGCGGTCCGGGTGTTCTTGACGCCGGAGTCGGCGCGCCAGTTCGCCACCCGCTCCAATCGCGTCATCTCCGCGGGGCGGCCGCCGTGTCCGCTGTGCGACGAACCACTGGACCCGGAGGGCCATATCTGCGCGCGCGCCAACGGATATCGGCGCAGTGCGCTGCTCGGGCCTGACGATGACCCCGAGGTCTGACGACCGTGAGGTGTTGCGCGACGGCGAGCTGACGGTCATCGGACGGATCCGCTCGGCCAGCAACGGCACCTTCCTGTGTGAGTCGACGCTTGGTGAGTCAAGCGTGCACTGCGTCTACAAGCCCGTCGCGGGGGAGGCGCCGCTATGGGATTTCCCGGACGGGACGCTGGCCGGCCGCGAGCGGGCCGCGTATCTGGTGTCGGCGAAATTGGGCTGGAATATCGTGCCCTACACCATCATTCGGCACGGCCCGGCGGGTCCGGGAATGTTGCAGAAATGGGTGCAGCAACCCGGCGACGCCGTGGACACCGAGCCGCGGCCGGGGCCGGATCTGGTCGACCTGTTTCCCGCCGGCACCAAGCAGCCGGGCTATCTGCCGGTGCTGCGCGCCCTCGACTACGCGGGCGACGAGGTCGTCCTGATGCACGCCGACGACATTCGCCTGTGGCGGATGGCGGTGTTCGACGTGCTGGTCAACAACGCCGACCGCAAGGGGGGCCACGTGCTGCGCGACCTCGACGGCCACATCTTCGGGGTCGACCACGGCGTGTGCCTGCACGTCGAGGACAAACTGCGCACGGTGCTGTGGGGGTGGGCCGGTAAGCCGATCGACGATCACACCCTGGAAGCCGTGGCCGGACTGGCGGACGCGCTCGACGATCATTTCGGCGACGAGCTGACCGAGCACATCACCCGGGCCGAAGTGCGTGCGCTGCGCGCCCGCGCGCACGCGCTGCTGGACCGCCCGGTGATGCCCGGACCCAACCGGCATCGCCCCATCCCGTGGCCGGCCTTCTAGCGGTGATCGCAAGCGCGGCGCAGCCGGGCGCAGCGGGTCGCCGGCATAGGTCGCAGCCGCCCGCCGCCATCGGTGCGGGCCGCGGCACGCCGTCGGCGATACTGAACCAGTGAGCAACCGCGCGGACGATCTGGCTGACCCGACCGATGCCGCGCTGGCCGCCGATCTCGCCGCCGAAGCGGGGGAGTTGCTGCTGAAGGTCCGTGACGAAGTCGGCTTCGGGTATCCCTGGGCGCTGGGCGACGCTGGCGACAGCCTGGCGAACGCCTTGATCCTGCGGCGACTGCACGCGGAGCGGCCCGACGACGCGGTGCTCAGCGAGGAGGCCTACGACGACCTGTCTCGCCTCAACCACGACCGCGTGTGGATCATCGACCCGCTAGACGGCACCCGGGAGTTCTCCACGCCGGGCCGCGACGACTGGGCGGTACACATCGCGCTGTGGCAGCGGCCCAGTAACGGCCAGCGCGAAATCACCGACGCGGCGGTGTCGTTGCCGGCCCGCGGCAACATCGTCTACCGCAGCGACACCGTGACCGCGGATTCCGCGCGCGTCGGCGTCAGCGACACCATCCGCATCGCCGTCAGCGCCACCCGTCCTCCCGCGGTGCTGCACCGGATGCGGCAGACGCTGCCGATCCAGCCCGTCGCGATCGGCTCGGCGGGGGCGAAGGCGATGGCCATCATCGACGGGGACGTCGACGCCTACGTGCACGCGGGCGGCCAGTGGGAGTGGGATTCGGCGGCCCCCGCCGGGGTGGTGATGGCCGCCGGCATGCACGCGTCGCGGCTCGATGGGTCGCCGATGCGCTACAACCAGCTCGACCCGTATCTGCCCGACTTCGTGATGTGCCGCGCCGAGTTGGCGCCCATCCTGCTGGGCGCCATCCGCGGCACCTAACGGCGATAGGCCGGCTGCGGCCGGGCCGGCGCGTCAGCCTTTGGCCGAGAGCGGCCGGCCGTGTATTCGACGAGGCTGCCTTTCGGGCGGCTGTCGTCGCCCGCCTAGGCTGATTGCCATGCAGTCGTGGTCTTCCCCAGAGGTCCCCGTGTTGCCGGGGCGCGGCCCGGAGCTTCGGCTGTATGACACGTCGGACCGACAGGTGCGTCCCGTGGCGGCCGGATCGACCGCCACGATGTATGTCTGCGGCATCACCCCGTACGACGCGACCCATCTGGGCCACGCGGCAACCTATCTGGCGTTCGACCTCATCTACCGGCAGTGGCTGGATCTCGGCCACGAGGTCCACTACGTGCAGAACGTCACCGACGTCGACGATCCGCTGCTCGAGCGCGCCGAGCGGGACGGCATCGACTGGCGCGACTTGGCCGCGCGTGAGGTGTCGCTGTTCCGCGAAGACATGGCGGCGCTGCGCGTCCTGGCCCCCCGCGAGTACGTCGGGGCGACCGAGGCCATCGCGGAGGTCGTCGAACTCGTCGAGAAGATGCTCGCGTCGGGCGCGGCGTACGCGGTCGACGGCGAATACCCGGACATCTACTACCGCGCCGACGCCACGCCCCAGTTCGGCTACGAATCCGGCTATGACCGCGACACCATGCTGCGACTGTTCGCCGAGCGCGGCGGCGACCCGCAACGGCCCGGCAAAACCGACCAGCTCGACGCCTTGCTATGGCGGGCCGCGCGGCCGGGGGAGCCGAGCTGGCCCTCGCCGTTCGGCCCCGGACGCCCGGGCTGGCACGTCGAGTGCGCGGCGATCGCGCTCAGCCGCATCGGCAGTGGCTTGGACATTCAGGGTGGGGGCAGCGACCTGATCTTCCCGCATCACGAATTCACCGCCGCGCACGCCGAATGTGTCCGCGGCGAGCGGAGATTCGCGCGCCACTACGTGCACGCCGGCATGATCGGCTGGGACGGGCACAAGATGTCCAAGAGCCGGGGCAACCTGGTCCTGGTGTCCCAGCTGCGCGCGCAGGGTGTCGAGCCGGCGGCCATCCGGCTCGGGCTGCTCGCCGGGCACTACCGCGGGGACCGGTATTGGAGCGACCAAGTGCTCGACGACGCCGTCGCCCGGCTGCTCCGTTGGCGTCGCGCCACCGGGCTACCGGCCGGCCCGGACGCCACCGACGTGATCGCGCGGGTGCGCCAATACCTGGCCGACGACCTCAACACTCCCAAAGCCCTTGCTGCGATTGATGGTTGGGTCACCGACGCGCTGGACTACGGGGGCCACGACGCCGAGGCGCCCCGGCGGGTGGCTGCGGCGATCGATGCGCTATTGGGCGTGGCCGTCTAGCCCGGGCGGGACATGCGCTGGGTCACGCAGGCTGGCCGCTTCCCAGGCTGGTTCCCTCCGCGATGACCCCTTCGGTTGCCGCATGTTCGGTTGCCGCATGTTGGGCCGCCACTTGGGCCGCTGTCCACCATTTCGCCAGTGCCGACAGATCGGCGGCTTCCTCGTAGAGGTTGGTGGACCGGGAATTGACCACCAAAGCTTGGTCGGGCGTCGCGGGGCTGTCCCCTGCGGTCTTGGCCTCGGCCGCGCGCGCCAGCTCGAAAGCGTCTGTCGCCGAAGCGCGTTCGTCGGCCGGCACGGAATATGTCTGGAAGAAACGCGCCAGCTCGTCTTCAGAGGTAGTGCGAACATAGTGGCGCAGCTGCAGGATCGCGTCGCGGATTTCGATGACGGTCTGGTGCAGCTGCAGCGTGGTCTTTTGAAACCGGCGGTCGTCGTGCTCGAGGTCGAAACTGCTTTCCGGGACCACGGTCGTCATGCTGAGCCGCAGCGGCTGCAGACTTCTCCACATGCGGCTGACGCGGTCGAGTCCAAGAAAGGAATGCAGCCGCACGGCGAGCGGAACCGCGCCGAAGAGATACACGATGACGGCCATCCACAGGACTTCGAATCCGTGCACCCGCATCCGGAACCGCACGGTGTCGGTCCAGCCGAGCTGGTCGCTCACCGCCAACACCAGCGCCTCCAGGCAGGCTGCGGCCGTCAGGGCGACGGCAAGCACCCCGGCGGCCGCCAGCAGCAATTCGCGCGTGTCGGTGGCCCTGAGCAGCTCCGCGCCGAACATCCACAGCAACCGCACCACCAGGGTGACGAGGATGGTCAGGTACAGGCTCAACGCCAACACCGCATCCCAGCCGCCGGCCACCTCGAACGGCTGACCCGCGACGCGAGCACGGGTGCCCACGGCCAGGAAAGCCGCGGACAGCGCAACGGCGGCCACGCGGTAATAGCGGTGACTGCGACGCGTCGCCTCCGGTGAGATCCGGTTCCACAGCATGGTGAAGCCGATGAATTCAGCGTCCGCCAATATCATTGCGACGCAGGACAATTGCTGGGCGGTGGTCACGCTCATGAGGGCGCCTGTAGACAACATCGCTTCCACCCGGCGCTCGCGCAGCAGCTGCGCGAGCAGCAGCCAGGCCATCACGTTGTTGAAGTAGGTCTGGTACAGGTTCGCCTTGCACCACCGGAACCGCGCCGCAAGAAGCATCGCCATGATCGTGATCACGGGCCACGCGACGATACCCGGGATGATGGAGGTCATTGGCGACGAAAGAAGGCGCTGCGCATCATCGAGCGACGCTCGGTAGCCTCCGCGGCGGCGATCAGCAACAGGGAAGCGAACATCTCCGCGTCGCGCTCCTGATCACTCGCGTAGTCGCCACGACCCAATACCGCGCGGACCGTTTCGGGATCGATGTCGGGCAGGGCCTGGCGGCACACCCTGTATTCGGGCGCCTCGTCGAAGCCGTCACCGCCACATCGACCGTGACCCAACAAGATGTGCCCGATCTCGTGGCCCACGATCTGGTCGATGTGGTAGTCCGTGGTGCCGACCTCATGCAGGATCAGGTCTTCGTCATCGCAGGCCAGCCAAATTCCGCAGGGGCTGTCCGCTAGCGTCGCGGTGTCCGTCGGGACCAGCCTGATGGCGCGACCGCGCATCTGGCCCAAGTTCTCGATGAAAACGTTCCGGTCCCACGGCACCGGAATCGGGAGGTCGCGCGTCAGCGCGAGTATGTCAGCGTTCGAGGCCGCCATCTCGTTGGTCATCTCTCTGCGAAGAAATCGGGGGCAGCCGTTCAAGCTCGCGGAGGTGGTCGACGATCGCCGCCAGGCTGTTGAGGGCCTGGGGTGTCAGCCCCGATGCGCGCGCCGCCAGATCGCGCACGCCGTTATCACGCAATGCCTGTAGAAGATTCAGTTGCGCGTCGATCGCCGGGTCGGTGCCGCGATCGATCAGATAGGACGGCGGCACGCCGAAGAAATCGGCGATCGCCCTCAAATGCGCGACAGTGGGATTCGTCTTTATGCCGCTTCTGAGCTGCCAGAGGTACGCCGGGCTGATCGGGACGCCGGTCTTGTCGGTGATCGCCGCCGCGGCCGCGGCGTTGGACAACGGAGGCGTGCCGGCCTTGCGCATGAGCTCGAACAGCTTGTTCAGCCGGGCCGCCAGCTCGCCGTCGTTGGATCCGTTGGCTGTGACGCCATCGGCTGCCAATGCACTCTCGTTTCATCTGATCTCTGGCGGTGTGTACTCATGTTACAGGGCGGTCCTCCTCGACGGTCCCGAAACGCTACTCGCGAAAACTTTTCGGTGCGCGGCTGCGACCTCGGCGTCTGTGGATGGTGAAGCGCTTCATCTCGGTTATGCACAGGCGCGCGGCGTTCCGTCTTGCATTTTCATCAGTGTACGGTTGAATTTCCGGCGTGTACTGGCGTATACAATTCGCCGCGGCGTGTGCCCGGCCGGGTGTGGCGATCGACGTGCGGCGCGGTTCGCCTACGGACCCGGCTTTGCTGGTGAACGACGAGGGGCGGGCACCAGAGCGCCGGGTCCGCCTTCCCGCGGGGAGGCTGGGGATTTCGAAGGTCTTCCCTGCTGGGTTAGGGCCTCGTCCGAATCGGCGAAGCGTGGCGAAGCGCGATAGACCAGGGTGTCGGAGGCCGTCCGCAAGAACGGCAAACTCGACCGCCGCTTCGATGGCGGCGCTGACCCGTTGTCGACGTCGCGTAGGAAGGGACCCCCTCGGACGCAGATGTGGCACTGAGACGTGAATTCCAGGGGTGCCGACACCGGTCCGGCGGTGTTAGCTATGGCTGCGATGCGGGGCCAAAAATTTGTTCTGCGCGTATGCTCGGTGGTCGGCCAGAAGCGGGACCAGCTGTGGATAAGAGTTTGCTATGAGCCCCCCGTTGATCCGCCGTTCGAACCTATGAAACACCTGTATAACCTGGATATTAATTTACACGGGTGTCGAATCGCGGCGGGTCGAAACAATTTGCTGCCAGGTGCAGATTGGCGTATATTTTTCGGTAATTGCTGGACTGCAGAAGGGATGAGTCCGGTGCACACGACGAGCGGGCGCGCAGGGCCGTCAGTGAACGGTCGGCTGCGTCGCTACCCGCGTCGTGATCATCGTCGGCCACAAGAGCGTCGTGTGGCCGTTACCGCTTGGGCTGGTTGCCGGCCCATCTGGACTTTGGAACGCTATCCACTGGCTACCGCCCTGGCTTTGCGAAACGCCAAGGCGCCGGTGCTCGCTCGCTAAAAATTAGGGTTTTCTGGTGTCGGGGGAAGTCGGGTCCACGTGGCCCATTGTGGGGCGAGATCTGGAGTTGCGGCGGTCTCTGGCGGCCCTGAGTAACGGCGAATTTCACGGGGTGGCGCTGGTCGGCGACAGCGGGGTGGGCAAGTCGACGCTGGCGCGCATGCTGGCGAAAACGGTTGAATCAGCCGGCCGGACAGTGCGATTCGCGCTCGGCACTCAAACGGGCTACGCAGTGCCGCTCGGCGCGTTCTCTCGCTCGGTCAGCCTCGGGGTGACCCACGAACCGGCGGTCATGCTGGCCGCTGCGCACAAGACGCTGGCTCAAGAGAAGAACCTGGTGGTGGTTGTCGACGACGCGCAGCTGCTCGATCCGTTGTCGGCCACGTTGGTCAATCAGCTGGCGGCCGGGCGCAGCGCGCGACTGATCGTGACGATCCGGTCCGGTGAGCCAGTCTCGGATGCGGTGACAGCGTTGTTGAAGGAACGCATATTGCTCACCGTTCACGTCGATCCGTTCACCCGCGAGCAGACCGCCCTGCTGGCCGGGGCGGTGCTGGACGGTCCCGTCGATTTCCCACTGGTCGACGAGCTGTTCGAGCGCAGCGCGGGAAATCCGTTGCTACTGCGCGGTTTCCTGGCCGCCGGCCAAGAAAGTGGCGCGCTGGTTCGGACCCAAGAGGGCTGGCAACTTCGGGGACCGTTGTGCGCCGACCGCGAACTGCGCGACGCGTTGGAGTTTCGGCTGCAATCCCTGAGTCCGGACGAGTTGGAGGTGGTCGAGATCCTTGCCACCGCCGAGCGGCTGAAGTGGGAGGTCCTGCGGGACATCTGCGATGCGGAGGCGCTGGCGAGCCTGGAGCGGCGCGGTCTGATCCAGTTGGTCGCCGACGGGTCCCACGCGGTGGCGCAGTTGAGTCACCCCATGCTCGGTGAAGCGGCGACCCGGCATGCCGGGATGGTGCGCGCGAGGCAAGTCAACGGCAAGCTGGCGCGGGCCCTGCAGAAGCACGAGCGGGCCGGGGGACGCGTGCTCAGGTTGCCCGGCCTGCAAGGCCGAATCCGGTTGGCGCAGTTCATGATGCGCAGCGACCTGGAGCCCGACCTCGACGTGGTCACCGAGGCCGCCGCGGACGCGTTGGCGATGTCGAATGTGGTGCTGGGCGAGGACCTGGCGAGGTTCGCGCTCGATCGCGGCGGTGGGGTGCCGGCCGCCTTGGTGCTTGCCGAGGCGGTGTGTTGGCAGGGCCGCGGCGAGGAGGCCGATTCCGTGCTCATCGACGCCGAACCCGACGGCGGGGACGAATGGCTGGTAGCGCGCTGGGGCTGCCTGCGCGCTGCGAACCTGTACTGGGGCTGCGCAGACGCCGAAGCCGCAACCCGGGCCCTCGATGACGTGAAAAAGCGGGTGACCTCCGAGGCGGGCATGCAGCTGATCGACGCGCTGGAGCTGTCCATGGGCTACTTCCGAGGCGACGTCGAGACGACCATCGCGCTTGGTCCAGCCCTATGCGAGTCCGATTTACTACCGATTGCGACGGTGTGGGCTGCCTTCCCCACCTGCGGCGCCCTGGCGGCGGCCGGCCGATTCTCTGACGTCAGCAGGGTGGCCGACGTCGGGTTGCATGCGGCCACGCTGTGCGGCCTGGGGCCGCATCAGTTCAACATCGGGATGGCCGAGGTCATGGCCGCGATCGCCGCAGGCAACGATCGCACGGCCGAGCGCGCCTACAAGCGTTATTCCGCGATGGCCAACGGCCTTCCAGAACTGGAGGCCATGGTGAACGCGATGCTGGGCCTCGTGCACGTCGCACGCGGCGAGCTCGCTTCCGCGTGCGCGGCGTTCGTCAAATCGCAGGCGGTGATCGCTGAGGGGTTTCCGTCGCCGTGGTTGGTCCTGGTGGCCGCCCGCCATGCGCAGGCCGAGGGCGGGCGGGGGGACAATGCCGCGGCGGCGGCGGCGCTGCGGCGGGCGGAGAAGGCCTACGGACCGCATGTTGCGGTGTTCTTGCCCGAACTCGAGCTCGCCCGGGCCTGGGAGCGGGTGTCCGCCGGCGACACCACGGGTGCCCAGGCGCATGCGCTGCGCGCGGCACAAACCGCGCGAGTCGCCGGGATGCACGCCGTCGAACTACAGGCGCGCCATGCCGCCGTGCGTTTCGGCGATCGTTCGCAGGCCACGCGGCTGGAGCAGCTCGCCCGCATCCTGAACACCACGTTGGCCGAGGCGGTCGCCGACCATGCCCGCGGGCTGGCGCGGCACGACGGCGATCTGCTCGACGCCGCGGCACATCGGTTCGCTGACCTTGGCGCGTTTGCCTTCGCCGCCGACGCGTCGGCTCAGGCCGCCGGCGAACACGCCCGCCGTGGCGACCGCACGAAGAAATACGACTCCTCCACCCGCGCACACGCGCTGGCCAGTCAATGCGGTCTACGCACCCCGTCGGTCGACGCGTCGGCTCGCCCGCTTCCGTTCAGCGGCCGCGAACGCCAGATCGTGATGCTGGTCGCGGCCGGCCTGTCCAACCGGCAGATCGCCGATCGGCTGGTCATCTCGGTACGCACGGTGGAGGGACACCTGTACCGGATTTTCACCAAACTCGGCATCAACAATCGCGACCAACTCATCTGCCTTACCCGCAAGGAGCCGTCCGCGCGAGGCGAGTTGTCACTTGGTGACGACGAGTCCCTGGGTTACGGACGCCACGACCACCCCCGGACCGGCTGACTCTCCATAGATAATCTATGAATTTCGGCGGGCCGCCACTCTATCTCTGCGCAGGCACCACTCGACTTAGCTGTGGATTCCGATGATGCCTGCTTGAGGGGCCATACGCTCCCGCCCATGAGAGGTATTCGGAAGCGCACAGTCGCGATCGTCGACCACGATGTCGACCCATCCGCGGTCACGGTTTTGCCACGACAGCCGCTCACAGTCGAGGGCCGGCCCGCATCGGGCTGCCTGGCCGTGACCTTGGCGTCGCTTGAGAATTTCAGGCTTTATCTGGCGGCAGCGAGTTCAGCCTTCATGTAGCGAACGGCGAGCTCGGACCGTCTCGTCGGGCAGACGAGAGCGGCACCGGCTCGCTGTAGTCGACGAGCGCACCGGTATCGGCCGCCTTGTCGGCGGCGTCGGTGGGAGTGGGGAAACTTTGACGCACCGGGCGAATGAATCGACGTGGCCCATCGTGGGCCGCGATGCCGAGTTCCGGCGATCACTGGCGGCGCTCAGCAACGGGGACTTCAGCGGGGTGGCCCTGGTCGGCGACAGCGGGGTGGGCAAGTCGACGCTGGCGCGGATGCTGGCGAAGACGGTCGAGTCGGCCGGCCGCACGGTGCGATTCGCCCTGGGCACCCAAACAGGTTGCGCCCTGCCGCTCGGCGCGTTTTCTCGCGTGGTGAGTCTCGGCGTGGGACACGAACCGGCGATCATGCTGGCCGCCGCGCACAACACCTTGGGGCAGGACAAGAACCTGGTGGTGGTGGTCGACGACGCGCAGCTGCTCGATCCGTTGTCGGCCACCTTGGTCAACCAGCTGGCGGCCGGTCGCAGCGCACGGTTGATCGTGACGATCCGGTCGGGGGAACCGGTCTCGGATGCGGTGACCGCGCTGTTGAAAGAACGGCTGCTGCTGACCGTGCACATCGATCCGTTCACCCGCGAGCAGACCGCCCTGTTGGCGGGTGCGGTGTTGGGGGGCCCAGTCGAGTCGGGATTGGTCGACGAGCTGTTCGAGCGCAGCGCGGGAAATCTGTTGCTACTGCGTGGTTTTCTGGCCGCAGGACGGGAAAGTGGGGCGCTGGTTCACACGGAGGAGGGTTGGCAACTGCGAGGTCCGTTGCGCGCCGACCGCGAGCTGCACGACGCGTTGGACTTCCGGCTGCAATCGCTGAGTCCAGCGGAGCTGGAGGTGGTGGAGATTTTGGCCACCGCCGAGCTGCTGGAATTGGAGATCCTGCGTGAAATCTGCGATGCCGATGCAATGGCACACCTGGAACGCCGCGGCCTGATCCAGTTGGTCGCCGATGGATCCCACACCCTGGTGCAACTCAACCACCCCATGCTCAGTGAGGCGGCGACCCGACGCGCCGGGATGGTGCGCTCGCGACAAATCAACGGCCTCTTGGCGAAAACCCTTCGAAGGCATCTGCGGACAGCGGGCCGGCGCTCGCAGTTGCCCGATCTGCGGGGCCGGATCCAGCTGGCGCAGTTCATGATGCGGAGCGACCTCGATCCCGACCTGAGTGTGGCCGTCAAGGCGGCCGCCGACGCGTTGGCGATGTCGAACGTGGTGCTGGGCGAGGAGTTGGCCAGGTTTGCGGTCGATCGTGGCGGTGGCCTGCCGGCCGCGTTGGTGCTCGCCGAGGCGGTGAGTTGGCAAGGTCGCGGCGAGGAAGCCGAAGCCATCCTGCTGGACGTCGACGTCGACGTCGATGATGCCGACGAGTGGTCGGTCGCCCGGTGGGGGTGTCTACGAGCCGCCAACCTGGCGTGGGGGTGTGGTGACGCGGAAACCGCGGGGCGAGTACTGAGCGACGTGAAGCAGCGTGTTGCGTGCGAGGGGGGCCTGCATCTCATCAACGCCCTGGAGGTTTCTATCGGGTTCTTCTGCGGTGATGTTGCGAGCACGATCGAAGCCGGGCCGGCGCTGTGCGAGTCCGATGTCATGCCCATGGCGACCGTGTGGGCGGCCGTCGCGACCTGCGGTGCCTTGATGGCCGCCGGACGGTTTGCCGAAGTCGGCCCCATAGCCGAGGCGGGACTGCGCGCGACCGCGCTCTGCAAAGCCGGATCGCAACGGTTCGCCATCGGGGTCGCCGAGGTCATGGTCGCGGCCGCTTCCGGTGACTATCCCGCGGCCGAGCGGATCCACAAGCGCTATGCCGCGATGGCCATCGGCATCCCGGCGGCCGAGGCCATGGTCGACGCCATGCTCGGGCTCGTGCAGGTCACCCGCGGTGAGCTGCCGGCGGCCTGCGCTACCCTCGACCGCTCGATCTCCGAACTGTCCCAAGGTTTTCCGTCGCCGTGGTTGCTGGTGGTGGCCGCCCTGCACGCGCAGGCCGAAGGGGCGCGGGGCGAGAGTGCGGCGGCCGCGGCGGCGCTGCGGCGCGCGGAGAAAGTCTACGGCCCGCATGTTGGCGTGTTCTTGCCCGAACTCGAGCTCGCCCGGGCCTGGGAGCGGGCGGCGGCCGGGGACCCGGCGGCCGCCCAGGCGCACGCGCTGCAAGCGGCGGAGACCGCACGAGCGGCCGGGATGAACGTGGCGGAGATGCGGGCACGCCATGCCGCCGTGCGCTTCGGCGACCGTTCGCAGGCCACCCGCTTGGCGGAGCTCGTCGAGACGTTGAACACTCCATCGGCGCGGGCCGTCGCCGACCATGCCCGCGGCCTGGCGCAACACGACGGCGACCTGCTCGACGCCGCGGCACACCGGTTCGCTGACCTCGGCGGTCTGGCGTTTGCCGCCGACGCGTCGGCTCAGGCCGCGGGCGAGCACGCCCGCGCGGGCGACCGTCGCAAGGAGGTCGAATCGTCGACCTGGGCACACGCCCTGGCCAGCCGATGCGGGTCGCGGACACCCGCGCTCGAGGCCGCCGCGCGTCCCCTTCCGTTCAGTGGCCGCGAACGCCAGATTGTGCTGCTGGTCGCGGCCGGTCTGTCCAACCGGCAGATCGCCGATCGGCTGGTGATCTCGGTGCGCACGGTCGAGGGCCATTTGTACCGCCTTTTCACCAAATTGGGCATCAACAATCGCGACGAACTCATCCGCCTGATGAGCCGAGATGCGTCGTGACCGAACGCGCTATTTGGGCGTTCGGGTGGGGCCAGATCTGATCGCTCCAGCGGCTGCTGTGTAATCCACCCGAGCGTGCGGGTCCGCCCCAGGTCGTTCGCAAACCGAAAGACATTCCCTTGCAAGCGGATAGCGTCCGTGCCGCACGCCGGGCGTCCGGCACGGATAACCCGTCTTGCGCTCGTCGGTGAGCGTTTGAGCACTCGGTGACCACTGGTCAAAAACGCCGTTACCAATCCGTTACGCACTGCGCGGCCGATGACTACTCGATCTGTGCGCGCGTACCACTTGAGTCGAATCAATCGGTCCATGACAGTTGTTCGAGCAAACTTAAGCTCCCGCACATGACATCATGCCTGGCGGGCATGGCCGGTTGGACTCCCGCGATTGTGGACTACGACCGGATCTCCAAAAACCCGCCAAAGCCGTTGCACCGGGCGGCCGTTGGGGCCGGCACCGGGGCCGGCGCAACCATACCGATGCTGCCCACTGCCGCATGGCGCACGCGCGCAACTCTCGTCGCCGCAAGCGCGGGCCTGCATCACGGACGTTCACGCATGTGCAAATTCCTCCACCGGGCCGGGGCGAGCACGCAATACACCTACGCCGTTTCTAGAGGTTGAAATCATGTCTCACAGCCACCGCGTGGTCGACCATATCGTCGGGCATCTCGCGTCAATCGGGGTCGACTACATATTCGGCGTCGACGGCGGCAACATCGAGGACCTGTACGACGCCGCATTCTTGCATTCGGACATCGACGCGGTGCTGGCCAAACAGGAGTTCTCGGCCGCCGCGATGGCCGACGGATACAGCCGCAGCCGCGGTGGCTTTGGTGTGGTGGCGACGTGCGGCGGAGGCGCGCTGAACCTTGTTGCCGGGCTTGGGGAATTGTTCACCAGTCGCATGCCGCTATTGGCGCTGGTGGGCCAGCCACCGACCACGATGGATGGTCGCGGCAGCTTCCAGGACACGAGCGGTCGCAACGGTTCGCTGAACGCCGAGGCGCTGTTCTCCGAGGTGTCGGTCTTCTGCCGCCGGGTGCAGACCCCCGCCGACATCGCCTCGGCATTGCCCGCCGCCGTGGCAGCGGCGCGCACGGGTGGCCCGGCGGTGTTGTTGCTGCCCAAAGACATTCAGCAATCGCAGGTAAGCATCAATGGCTTCATGCCTGAACACGGAATCGAGCGGCCGCGAGACATCGGCGATCCGCGTCCGATCGTGGGAGCGCTGCGCCGGGTGAGCGGTCCGGTGACGATCATCGCCGGTGAGCAGGTGGTCCGCGACGACGCGCGCGCCGAACTGGCATCCTTGCGGGCCGTGCTGCGCGCGCGGGTGGCATGCGTGCCCCACGCCAAGGACGCCGCAGGCACACCGGGTTTCGGGTTGTCGTCGGCGCTTGGCGTCACCGGCGTCATGGGCCACCCGGGTGTGGTGGAAGCGGTGGCGGATAGCGCGTTGTGCCTGGTGGTGGGCACCCGGCTACCGGTGACAGCCCGCGCCGGCCTGGACGCTGCCCTGGCCGCCGTGCCCACCATCTCGATCGGGTCGGTACCGCCGTACGTCGCGTGTACCCACGTCCACACCGACGACCTGCAGGCCTCGCTGCGAATGTTGACCAGCGCGCTGACCGGCCGCGAGCGGCCAACCGGGATTCGAGTGCCGGATGCGGTATCCAGCACCGAGTTGACGCCGCCGCGGTTCGACGGTCCCGGTGTGCGTTACCGCGAAGCGATGGGCATGCTCGACCGCCTGTTGCCCGACGGCGCGGACATCGTGGTCGACGTCGGCAACAGCGGCGCCGCGGCCGTCCACTATCTACCGGTTCGGCGCGGGGGCCGGTTCGCGGTCGCCCACGGCATGGGTTACAGCTTTGGCGCCGGCATCGGAATGGCGTTGGGGCGTACCAAGTTCGGGCGACAGACCGGGCGCGTCGTGGTGCTAGCCGGGGACGGCGCCTTCTTCATGCACGGCATGGAGGTGCATACCGCAGTGCAATACCGGTTACCGGTGACGTTCGTCTTGTTCAACAACAACGCCCGCGCCATGTGCGCAATGAGCGAAAAGTTGTTCTACGGAAATCGGCACAGTTACAACACCTTCACGACGAGTCGGCTCGGGGCCGGCCTCGCTGCGATGTTCCCACAGCTTCCAGCGGTTGACGTCAGCGACGTCGACGGCTTCAGCGCCGCCATGCATTCGGCGCTGGAGGCCGATGGACCGTCGGTGATCAGCGTCGAATGCGCCGCCGGCGAAATTCATCCTCTCTCGACGTTTCTCGGGCCTGTGACGTCGGAACCTGTTGCTTGCCAAGGTGTCACGAAGGAGAACAGAACCGATGTCGTCTTCAGCGCTTGACGACATCGCCGACGACATTGCCGACGAATCGCCGCCCGTATCGGCACCAGCGCACTTTCAACGCCTACATCAGCCTAAATAGGAGTACGTCGCGATCATGCTCAATTACGGTACGCAAAACGACCTGCTTGGACCGTTGACTGCAGCTCAGCGGTCGATCTGGACTGCTCAGCTGCTGCAGCCCGAAGTCTCTTACAACTTTGCCGGCTACGTCGTGATCGACCACGATGTCGACGCCGAAAGGCTCAGCGATGCCTGCCAAGCGGCCACGAGCCGGTTCGGAACACCTTGCGCGAGGCCGTCTTTGGATGACGGTGAGCTGGTCTTCATGGTCGACCGCTCGCTTCCGCAGACCGTGCGCTGCATCGACCTGCGCACCGAGCGCGACCCGGTGGCCGCCGCTCGCGGCTGGATGCAAGACGACTACCGCCGGCCGTTCGATCCGCTGCGCGACCGCCTTTGTGACTTGGCGCTGCTGCGGATCACCGACGAATTGTCGTACTTCTACTTGCGCACCCACCACGTTCTCTTCGACGGGTTCGGGGCGAACAACTTCATCCGCTACATCGCCGCCGTGTACACGGGTTCGGTTTCCGACACCACCGACGTCGTCGACTTCTCCGAGTTTGCGCTGATCCGTGACGCGGAACTGAAGTACCAGGAGTCGTCGCGCTGCGCTGCCGATGCCGAGTACTGGAAGGCCGTCATGCGCGAGCCTTTGGAGGTCACCGACCTGGCAGGTACGCGCAGGCTCGCGCCGCCGCGCCACCCCGTCGTGCACGAACTGGTGTGCAAGCACCGCGTGTCCGACGACGGGCGCGGCCAGTTCGATGTCGCACGGGCGATCGCGACGGTGGCGGTTTTCATCGCGAAAACGACGGGGCGGCAGAACGTCTCGATGTCGTTGGCGGTTTCGGGACGCACGACCGCGGCGCTGAAACGGTGTGCCGGCATGATGTCGAACCTGTTGCCGCTGCGCGTCAGCGTCGACGACGGCGAAAGCATGGCCGCGCTGACCGATCGGGTCGGCAAGGACTTGATCGGTGCGCTGCGCCATCAGCAATTCCGGCGCTGGCCGGATCTGATTGCCGATACGGCCCCTCTGGACATGAACGTCGAGTTCGGGCCGGTGATCAACGTGATGGCCTTCGCCGAGCCGCTTCGTTTCGGACCGTCGGAAGCGACCTTCGAGGTCTTCAACTTCCCCGTACAGGACGTCGCGTTCAACATCTATCCGCGGACGGTCGACGGCAGGCCGCGAATTCAGTTCGCGTGGAACCCGGATCGCTACACCGCCGACGAAATGGCCAGGCACATCCGTCGTCTGGAATTGCTCCTCGACCGCCTACTCGTACCCGATGCCTCGGTGACGGTGGGACGGGTGTCGGTGCTGGATCGCGGTGAGCGCGATCTGGTGTTGTCGGGCTGGTCCGGGTTCGGGCTGCGCGCTCCGGTCGGGGTGGCGCCGCAGTTGTTGGCCGTGGCGGTGGCCGCGGATCCAGACGCGGTGGCGGTGCTCGACGGTGTTCGGCAGGTGTCCTATCGCGAACTGGACGAATGGTCAACGCGGTTGGCGCGGGTGCTGATCGAGGCTGGGGTCGGCCCCGAGCGCGCGGTCGGCGTGGCGATGGATCGCTGCGCGGAGTTGCTGGTGGCCTGGTGGGCGGTGGCCAAGGCCGGCGGCGTCTATGTTCCGGTCGATCGTTCCCACCCGGTGGAGCGGATCGCCACGGTGCTCGACGCGGTGGACGCCGTGTGCATGGTGACCTGCGGCACCGACACCGTGGCCGGGGCCGGGACGCGCCCGGTGCTGCGCATCGACGGCATGGACCTGTCCGGACGGTGCGCCAAGCCCATCACCGACGCCGACCGGCGCGGGAAACTCGAGGTCGGCAACACCGCCTACGTCATGTTCACGTCGGGGTCCACCGGCACGCCCAAGGGCGTAGTGGTCAGTCACGCCGGCCTGGTGGGATTGGCTGCGGCGCAATGCAAGGTGTACGGGTTGGGCGCGCAATCGCGGGTGCTGATGGTGGCCGCGCCGACGTTCGACGCGTCGATCTTCGATGTGTTGTGGGCGGTCGGCTCGGGGGCGACGTTGGTGGTTGCCCCGCCGCAGGCCTACGGCGGCGAGGCGCTGACCGCATTGCTGGACGAGCAGCGGGTCAGCGCGGCGGTGGTGACGCCCACGGTGCTGGCCTCGCTGGATCGGTCCCGGCTCGACGAGGTGGACACGCTGGTAACCACGGGAGAGGCCTGCCCGCCGGAGTTGGTGGCCGCCTGGGCACCGGGCCGGCGGATGTTCAACGGCTACGGACCTTCCGAGGCCACCATCTGCGCCACCTCCACCGCGCCGCTGTCGGCGGGGCAGCCGGTCACCATCGGCGCGCCGATTCCCGGCATGTGCGCGCTGGTGCTCGACGCACGGCTCAACCCCGCCCCGATCGGGGTGGCCGGCGAGCTCTATCTGAGCGGACCCGCGCTGGCGCACGGCTATCTCGGCCGCCTGGGGTTGACCGCCGAACGGTTTGTGGCCAACCCCTACGGCGATGCCGGGGGGCGGATGTATCGCACCGGCGATCTGGTGCGCTGGACGTCGGCCGGTTCCCTGGACTATCTCGGCCGCGCCGACGCCCAGATCAAGCTGCGCGGGCAGCGCATCGAACTTGGCGAAATCGAAAACACCCTGCTGGCCTGCCCGCAGGTCGGCCAGGCCGCCGCCACCGTGCACCGCGGCCCCACCGGCGACCGCCTGATCGGCTACGTCAGCGGCATGCCCGAGCCCGACCCGATCGTCGTCCGTCAGCGGCTGAGCGCGCGGCTGCCCGAATACATGGTGCCGGCCGAGATCGTGGTGCTCGACACGTTGCCCCTGACCTCCTCGGGCAAAGTCGACCGGCGGGCCCTGCCTGCCCCGGTCGCCGCCGCCGCACCCTTCCGGGCCCCGGACACCGAGACGGAAAAGGTCATCGCCGAGGCGTTTGCCGACGTGTTGGGCGCGGACCGGGTCGGGCTCGACGACGACTTCTTCGCCCTCGGCGGGGATTCGATGACCGCCACCCGGGTGAGCGCGCGCCTACAGCTGGCACTGGGCAGGGAAGTGCCGGTGCGTTATCTGTTCGACGCGTCCACGGTCGCCACGCTCGCCGACTATCTGCACCGGCATCGTGGCGGCGCCGCACGCGCACCGTTGCAGGTGATGCCGCGCCCGGAGCGCGTTCCGCTGTCGTTCGCCCAAAGCCGGCTGTGGTTCCTGGACCGGTTCGAGGGCGGGGGCGCGACCTACAACATGCCGATCGCCTTCCGGATCAACGGGGCGCTGGATGTCGAGGCGCTGGGAGCGGCCCTCGATGACGTCATCGCCCGCCACGAATCCCTGCGCACCATATTTCCCGACGTCGACGGTGCGCCGTTCCAGCAGGTGTTGCCCGCCCGGGCGGGGATGTGGCGGCGCGGGGCCGCGGCGGTGGTGTCCGTGCCGGAGTCCGACGCGCTGCAGGAGCTGTTGACGCTGGTGGCGTACCGATTCGACCTGTCCGCCGAAATCCCGATCCGGGCCCAGATCTATTCCGTGGGACCCGAGCAGTATCTGGTGGGAATTGTCGTGCACCACATCACCTATGACGGGCGGTCACTGCCGCCGTTGGCCCGCGATGTGGCCGAGGCCTATCGGGCACGCCGGCAGGGCCTGGCCCCGCAGTGGGCGCCGCTGGCCGTGCAGTATGTCGACTACACGCTGTGGCAGCGCGCGCACCTGGGCGATCTCGACGACAGCGACAGCCCCATCGCCGCGCAGCTCGACTACTGGAAACACACGCTGGCCGGCATGCCCGAACGCCTGGCGCTGCCCACCGACCGGCCCTACCCGGCGGTGGCCGATTACCGCGGCGCCAGTGTGCCGGTCGACTGGCCGGCCGAGCTGCAGCGACGGGTGCGCGGGGTGGCCGGCGAGTACAACGCGACCAGCTTCATGGTGGTTCAGGCCGCCCTGGCGGTGTTGTTGGCCAAGCTCAGCACCAGCAGCGACGTGGCGGTCGGGTTCTTGATCGCCGGCCGGCGCGACCCGGCACTGGATGAGCTGGTCGGCTATTTCATCAACACCTTGGTGCTGCGTGTCGACCTGGCCGGTGATCCCACCTTCGTCGAACTGCTGGCCCGGGTGCGCCAGCGGGGCCTGGCCGCCTTCGAACACCAGGACGTGCCCTTCGAGGTGCTCGTCGAGCGGCTGAACCCCACCCGAAGCGCGACCCATCACCCGCTGTTCCAGGTCGTGTTGTCCTGGCAGAACTTCGCCGGGCAGGACGACCCCGCCGCGGCGTTGGCCCTAGGCGACGTGCAGATCACGCCGCTGCCGGGCTCGCGGCGGGTCGTCGACGACACCCGGATGGATCTGGTGTTCTCCCTCGGCGAACGCTGGACCGAGGACGGCGAGCCGGCCGGCATCGGGGGCACGGTTGACTTCCGCACGGACGTGTTCGACGCGACCACCATCGAGACGCTGATCGAGCGGCTCCGATCGGTTTTGACCGCGCTGACCACCGATCCCGCGCGGCGGCTCTCGTCGGTGGACGTACTGGATGCCGGCGAGCACGCCGACATGGATGCCTGGGGCAACAGGGCGGTTTTGACCGAGCCCGCGGACACGTCGGTGTCGATCCCGGTGGTGTTCGCCGAGCAGGTGGCGCGCGCGCCGGAGGCGGTGGCGCTCAGCTGTGGGCGGCGTTCGTGGACCTACCGCGAGGTCGAGGAGGCCGCTAACCGGTGGGCGCACGTTCTGGTCAGCCACGGTGTCGGGCGGGGCCAGTGTGTGGCGCTGCTGTTGCCCCGCTCGGCCGAGGCGGTCGTGGCGATCCTGGCGGTGTTGAAGACCGGTGCGGCGTATCTGCCGATCGACCCGATGCATCCCGACAGCCGGGTCCGCTTCATGGTGGACGACGCCGGGCCGATCGTCGCGCTCACCACCGCCGGGCTGGCCGACCGGCTGGACGGGTGCGACCTGTTGGTCATCGACGTCGACGACCCACGCATCACGAGCTACCCGAGCGCGCGGCTGCTGGCGGCGGCTCCAGACGACATCGCCTACTTCATCTACACCTCGGGCACCACCGGCGCGCCCAAGGGGGTGCCGATCACCCACCGCAATGTCATCCGGCTGCTGCAGTCGCTGGACGCCGAGATGGCGCCGGGACAGGTGTGGACGCAGTGTCATTCCCTGGCCTTCGACTACTCGGTATGGGAAATCTGGGGCGCGCTGCTGCGCGGAGCGCGACTGGTGGTAGTGCCCGAGTCGGTGACCCGCTCACCAAAAGACTTGCACGCCTTGCTCGTTGCCGAACAGGTTAACGTGCTGAGTCAAACCCCCTCGGCGTTCTACGCACTGCAAACCGCCGACGCCCTGTCCCCGGAACTGGGCAGGCAGCTCAAATTGGAGACGGTGGTGTTCGGCGGGGAAGCGCTTGAACCGCAACGTCTTCGGACATGGCTGCACGACCACGCGGGACTGCCGCGTCTGATCAACATGTATGGCATCACCGAGACCACGGTGCACGCCTCGTTCCGGGAGATCGTCGCGGCCGACACCGACACCGCCGCGAGCCCGGTCGGGCGGCCGCTGTCACACCTGGCCTTCTTTGTGCTGGATGCGTGGTTGCGGCCGGCGCCGGCGGGCGTGGTCGGCGAGCTGTACGTGGCCGGTTCCGGTGTGGGACTTGGGTATTGGCGGCGGCCCGGCCTGACCGCGGCGCGGTTCGTGGCCTGTCCGTTTGTGGGCTCGGGAACTCGGATGTATCGGACCGGGGACCTGGTGTGCTGGGGTCCCGACGGGCAACTGCGGTATGTGGGGCGCGCCGATGAGCAGGTCAAGATCCGCGGGTATCGCATCGAGCTCGGCGAGATCGAGACCGTCCTCGCCGCATACCCGGGGGTGGCGCAGGCCGCGGTGATCGCCCACGCGACCAGCTCCGGCGCGAGTGCGGCCGAGCGGGTCAGCGACAAGCGATTGGTGGGCTATGTCGTGCTGAACCGAACGATCCCGACCGGGGAAGGCGATGAGTCGGCGATCGAACGCGTCGCCGAGCTACGCCGCTTTGTGGCCGGCCGGCTGCCCGAATACATGGTGCCGGCGGCGATCATGGTGGTGGAGTCGCTGCCGTTGACGGTCAACGGCAAACTCGACCGGCGGGCGCTGCCTGCGCCGGAATTCGTTACCGCGGAGGGCTATCGGGCGCCGCGTGATCAACGAGAACGGGTGTTGGCCGCACTGTTCGGCGAGGTGCTCGGGGTGGCGCGGGTCGGCATCGACGAGTCGTTCTTCGACCTCGGCGGGCATTCGCTGTCGGCGACCCGGCTGATCGCGCGGATCCGGACCGAACTGGGTGCCGAGGTTCCGATCCAGGCGTTGTTCGACGCGTCCACCGTGGCCGGATTGGCCGAGTGGATGAACGCGCACGCGGGGGAGCGGGCGAGGCCGGCGTTGACGGCACAGCAGCGGCCCCCGATGGTGCCGTTGTCCTACGCGCAGAGCCGGTTGTGGTTCATCGACCGGTTCCAGGGCGGCGCCGCGACCTACAACATCCCGATCGCCTTCCGGATCGTCGGGGCACTAGATGTCGAGGCTCTGGGCGCGGCCTTCGACGATGTCATCGCCCGCCACGAATCGCTGCGCACCATCTATCCCGACGTCGACGGCGTGCCGTTCCAGCACGTGTTGCCCGCCCAGGCGGGGATGTGGCGGCGCGGCGACGCGACGGTGGTGTCCGTGCCCGAGCAGAACTTGCTCGGCGAGTTGGCGGCGCTGCTGGGGTATCGCTTCGACCTGTCGTCGGAAGTCCCGATTCGCGCGCAGGTCTATTCGGTGGGACCCGACCATTATGTGGTGGGAATTGTGGTGCACCACATCGCCTTTGACGGGTGGTCCATGGCTCCGATGGTCCGTGATGTCGCGCAGGCCTATCAAGCGCGGCGGAACGGCACCGCCCCGGCGTGGACGCCGCTGGCTGCGCAGTACGTCGATTACACGCTGTGGCAACGGGATTGGCTGGGCGCCGAGTCCGACCCCGACAGTGTGATCGCCGAGCAGTTGCGGTACTGGCGACAGGAATTGGCCGACGTGCCCGAGGCGGTGTCACTGCCGGCGGATCGGCCACGCCCGCCGGTGCCCAGTTATCGCGGTGATGCGGTGGAACTGCGCATCGACCCGCAGCTGTGGGCGGGGGTCAAAGCCGTGGCGGCGGCGCACAACGCGACGGTCTCGATGGTCCTGCAGGCGTCGTTGGCGATGCTGCTGCACCGCGTCGGCGCCGGCGAGGACGTGGTGATCGGCGCGACGATCGCCGGACGGCTCGATGAGGCACTCGATGATCTGGTCGGCTTCTTCGTCAACTCGTGGCCGTTGCGAGTGGGGGTCAGCTCGGGCCACCGGTTCAGCGAGGTGCTCCAGCAGGTGCGGCAGAAGGCGCTGGACGCCTATGGCAACCAGGAGGTTCCGTTCGAACTGCTGGTCGAGCAGCTCAACCCGGTGCGCTCCACCGCGCATCACCCGCTGTTCCAGGTGGCTTTGGTCTTCCAGAACAACGCGCGCCCCGACATGGTGGCGATCGACGGGCTCAGCGTCGAGCCGCTCGCGGCGGACGTCCACACCGCCAAGTTCGAGCTGGATTTCAACATCGCTGAAGTGCCCACCGAGGATCCGGCCGCCCCGATGGCCGCCGGGACGGTGACGTATGCCACCGATCTGTTCGACCGGGTCACCGTCGAGCGGTTGGTCACCTGGTTCGGGCGGGTGATCGAGGCGGTGGTCGCCGATGCCGCGGTGGCGGTGGGGGACGTGGCGCTGCTGGATCGCGGTGAGCGCGAGCGGCTGAGGGGCTGGTCCGGTGCCGGCGCGCTGGACGCGCCGGTGGGGCTGGGCCCGCAGTTGTTGGCCGCGGCGGTGGCCGCCGATGCGGACGCGGTGGCGGTGCTCGACGGTGTGCGGCAGGTGTCCTATCGCGAACTGGACGTGTGGTCGACGCGGTTGGCCCGGGTGCTGATCGAGGCGGGGATCGGTCCCGAGCGCGCGGTCGGCGTGGCGATGGATCGCTGCGCGGAGTTGGTGGTGGCCTGGTGGGCGGTGCTCAAGGCGGGCGGCGTGTACGTGCCGCTGAATCGGGCGCATCCCGGCGAGCGGATCGCCACGGTGCTCGACGCGGTGGACGCCGTGTGCGTGCTGACCTGCGGCGCCGACACCGTGGCCGGGGCCGGGGCACGCCCGGTGCTGCGCCTCGACGGCATGGACCTGTCCGGGCGGTGCGCCAAGCCCATTACCAACGTTGATCGGCTGGCGCCGTTGGCGGTGGATGAGACCGCGTACGTGATATTCACCTCCGGGTCCACCGGTGCCCCCAAGGGGGTGGCGGTCAGCCACGCCGGTCTACTGGGCGTGGCGGCGGCGCAGCGCGACGCGTTCGGGTTGGGCGCCGAAGCCCGGATGCTGATGGTGGCCGCACCGACCTTCGATGCTTCGATCTTCGAGTGGTTGTGGGCGGCGGCGTCGCGCGCGACGTTGGTGGTGGCGCCCCCGGACGCGTACGCCGGTGCGGCCCTGACCGACTTGCTGCGCGACCAGCGGGTCAGCGCGGCGCTGGTGACCCCGACGGTGCTGGCTTCACTGGATCGGGAGCGGCTGGAGGGACTCGAGACGCTGATCACGGGCGGGGAGGCGTGCCAGGCCGAGTTGGTGGCCGCCTGGGCGCCGGGCCGGCGCATGTTCAACGCCTATGGGCCTTCCGAGACCACCATCTGGGTCAGCTATGCGCCGCTGTCGGCGGGGCGGCCTGTCAGCATCGGCGCACCGATCGCCGGGGTGCGTACGTTGGTGCTCGATGCACGCCTCAACCCCGCGCCGATCGGGGTGGCGGGCGAACTGTATATGGCCGGACCCGTGCTCGCCCACGGTTATGTGAAGCGGCCGGAGTTGACGGCGGAACGGTTCGTGGCCAACCCGTTTGGGGACGCCGGCGAACGCATGTATCGCACCGGTGATCTGGTGCGCTGGACCTCGGCCGGCTTGCTGGAGTACCTGGGCCGCGTCGATGCGCAGATCAAGCTGCGCGGGCAGCGCATCGAACTCGGCGAGATCGAAAGCACGCTGCTGTCCTGCCCGCGGGTCACCCAGGCCGCGGCCACCGTGCACCGCGGCCTCACCGGGGACCGCCTCGTCGGCTACGTCAGCGGCGTGCCGCAACCCGATCCCGCGGTCCTGCGTGAGCAGGTGGGCGCGCGGTTGCCCGATTACATGGTGCCGGCAGAAATCGTGGTGCTCGAAGAGTTTCCGTTGACCTCCTCGGGCAAAGTCGATCGTCGGGCGCTGCCGGCACCCGTGCTTGCCGCCGCCCCCTTCCGGGCCCCGGAAACCGAGACGGAAAAAATCGTCGCCGAGGTGTTCGCTCAGGTGTTGGCCGTGGATCGGGTCGGGCTCGACGACGACTTCTTCGCCCTCGGCGGCAATTCGATGATCGCCATCCAGTTGAGCACGCGGCTGCAGCAGGCGCTGGGCCGGGAAGTGCCGGTGCGCTATCTGTTCGATGCGTCCACCGTCGCCGGTCTTGCCGATTATCTGCATCGCCATCCCGGCTGCGAAGACACCGTTTCCGTGCAAGAAGTGGTTCCGGTCCAAACCCTGAAAAAGGGTACCGGCGTTCCGCTGTTCTGCATTCACCCCGGGGGTGGGGTGAGCTGGCTCTATCAGGCGCTCGGCAATTACGTGGAGTGCCCGATCATCGGAATTCAACAGGTTCCCGATGGCGAAGAGGCCGAGCCCCGGTCAATTCGCGATATGGCGAACAACTACGCCGACCGAATTCAACGAATTCATCCGGCCGGGCCCTACAACCTTCTCGGTTGGTCTTTCGGGGGCGTGGTCGCCCATGAAATCGCCATCGAGTTGCAGCGGCGCGGATGCGACATCAACTGCCTGATCCTGCTGGACGCACAACCCAGAACGGACGATCTACCCGAAGAGGATCTCCATGACTGGACCAAGCACATCGAAGCGCTGCGCTTCTATCGGATCGGCGGCCAAGAACAGGCTGAGGCGGTGACCTTCGAGCACATCGAAGCGCTGATCCGCGAACGGGGCGCCGCGGAATTCGCCGCGGAGTTCCCGCGCTACCAGCAGGTTCTGGATCTGTTCATTCGAAACATCAACAGCGACATCGAATTGGCTCAACGGCACGAGCCCGGTGTTTTCAATGGCGATGCGATCGTCTTTTCCGCTACGCGTGGCGAGACCACTCAGTCGCTGCTGCAAAGTTGGCGACCTTACGTTGCCGGCGACATCACCGAGCACGCGGTCGACTGTACGCATCAAGAGATGCTCACAACCGAATCGCTCAGCATGTACGGCAAACAACTCAAAGATTCATTGGAACAAGTTCGATCTGGCGAGGTCTGCCAGCCCCTCGATTGTGAGCGGCCCGGCGAACTCGAGCGGTTCGGGGAACGGAGGGGCACGTTGAGTACCGGCACGAGCACGATGGACGTCGTTCCCGGCGTCTGCCCATTCAGGCATCTGCAAGACCCGGCAGACGACATCGAGGCGACAGAGCCACAGGCCAAGCTGGCCTATGCGGATTACCTGCACATCGACGAGCTGCTGGGCGCGGTTCAGCCGTTGTTTGGGGACGGCGACCCCGTCGTCTGGGGCGACGAGAGGTACTTTCTGATCATCCACCAAGCCTCCGAGCTGTGGGTGTCGCAGATCTTGGTCGACCTCGACCTTGCCCTCGAGTCCGCCCGCCGTTCGGACTTCGACCGGGCGATCGGCCGGGTGAAACGCGCCAACGCCCTGCTCGAGCTGGTCGTGACGACGCAGAACGCCCTGCAACACCTTGCCGTGGACGATTTTCACCGGTTCCGGCCCCGGTTGCAGGGCATGAGCGCCGGGCAGTCGGCCCAGTTCACCACCATCCTGGCCGGCGTGCGCTACGCGCCCCTGGCGGCACTGCTCGAGATCGTTGCCGACCGGAGCAACGGCGACAGGCGCACCCGCCGGCAACGCCTGCACCTCGGAGCGCACCTCGACGTGTTCATCGCGGGCCTCATGCGCTGGCGGCTGGCGCACCTGGACGTGGTCAGCCCCTTCGTCGGGGACACCCGGGGGACGGGCGGCAGCGTGGGGATCGGCTTCCTGATCGACCGGCTCTTCGAGGGTTCCAGCCCCGCACCGGACCGAATGTTCAGCTGCTAGGCGAGTGGACCGCCACCGCGAGCCGACATGACCGTCGTGCGCTACGGCAGCCATCCGAGTCAATACGGCGAGCTCAGCCTTCCCGACGAGCCGGGGCCCTGGCCGGTCGCCGTGATCATCCATGGCGGGTTCTGGCGGACGGCTTACGGCGCCGACCTCGGCGCCGAGCTGGCCGCGGATCTGGTGCAGCACGGGTTCGCCGCCTGGAACCTCGAATACCGCAGGGTGGGCGACGACCCGGACCGCGGGGGTGGTGGTTGGCCGTCGACCTGTCTCGACGTTGCCGCCGCCGTCGACCTGCTTGCCGCGGACGGGCAGACCGTGGCGGCCGGGCGCCTCGATCTGTCGCGAGTCATCGCGATCGGGCATTCCGCGGGAGGCCACCTGGCCGGCTGGCTGGCCGGTCGAGGGTCAATGCCCGCCGGCGCCCCCGGGGCCTCGCCCCTGGTGCCGCTGACCGGCTTCCTCAGCCAGGCCGGAGTCCTGGATCTCGGTTTCGGCATGAAGGAGAACACGGGACGCGGAGCCATCCGAAAGTTCTTGGGCGCCTTGTCCAATGGCCCCGACGACGACACCGATACCGACACCGACACCCGGCTGGCGAGTCCGTGCGCCATGCTCCCCACCGGGGTCCCCTCGGTGTGCGTGCACGGCACGGCCGACGACGATGTGCCTCTGCGCCAGTCGCAGCGCTTCGTTGCCGCGGCGCGTCGGGCGGGCGACGACTCCCGTCTGCTGGTGCTACCCGGAGCCGATCACTACTCGCTCATCGATGTGACGTCCCCGTCCTGGGCGGTCTGCCGCGCGGCGTTGCGGGAGCTGGCGCGCCCGCGGCGACGGCCTCGGGAAGCGTCGTTGACGTCACTCCACCCGAGCGGCCCGCACGGTGGCGCCCCTGCCGGGAACGAGGCCGACCTCCAGGCGGATGGGTTCGTCGCGCGGGTCGACGGCGGTGAGGTCTACTGAACGCAGCACCGTCGCCAGGATGTGCGTGACTTCGAAGATGGCCAGCCGATCGCCCAGGCAGCGGTGTTCCCCGCCGCCGAACGGGATGAGTTCGTAGGAGCTGGGGCGGTGCTGCAGAAAGCGTTCTGGCCGAAACGCTTTCGGCTCCTCGTAGAGGTCCGGATGCCGGTGCACGGACTGGATGACGGCCATGATCGTCGTCCCGCCCGGAAAGTAGTGCCCGGCCAAGCTGAGCGGGCGGGGCACGAACCGCGAGACGAACATGAACGGCGGTCGCAATCGCAGGGTTTCCTGCACCACCGCGTTGAGATAGGTGAGCTCGGTGCCACGGCGCACCTCCGCGGTGGCCGCGGCGAGCGCGTGCGGCGTGCGGACCAGTCTTTCGATCACCCAGCTCCCCAATGTCGCCGGGGGGTCGTAGCCGCCGATCATGATCCCGACCACCTGGTCGCGGATCTCCTTGTCCGACAGCGCATTACCGTCCGCGCGCAGCAAGGAATCAACGACGTCGTGGTACTCGAGCTCGGGGTGGCGCCGGCGGTGGGCGATCTCGTCGTACACCAGCTCGTCGCAGCGCCGCAGCTCGCGCTGAAACCGCGGCCACAACCGCAGCCCGCCGACCGAACGCAGGGTCGAGCGAATCGCGACCTGTCCGGACGCCGCCGTGCCGAGCAAGGCGCGCCACGCCGATTTCCACTGCGGCATCGTCGAATCGGGCACGGACAACACGACTTTCAAGATCGCTTCGAGTGACAGCTCGAGCATCCGCGGGTACACCGCCACCGTCGGTTCGTCCGCCCAGCCGTGGACCTCGTGCTCTGTTCGGGTCACGATGAACTCTTGCCACCGGGTCAGCGCGTCACCGCGCAACCGCGGCACCATCAACTTGCGCAACCGGCGGTGGTCGGGGCCGTCCACCAGGAAGACCGATCGGTCGCCCCAGAACGGATCCATGACGCGATGGGGCTGTGGGGCATTGGCGTCGTCGGCTGCCGCGGTGAACAGCGGCTTGATCAGCGCCGGATCCCGCACAAAAGCGACTTTGGCTCCGACGAGCCGAGATATCGGCGGGGGAGGAGACAGCCAGACTACGTCGCCGTACCGGTCGAACAGGTCGTCGAAGGCGGTGTCACCGCGTCGCGGCAGTGTCCACGCGAACTTGAACATCCCCGCGAGCCCGGGTCCCGCCGGGGTGGCGGCGCGCGCGATGCGCTGGGTTTCTACCATCGCCGAGCTCCTCACCCTCCCTGCGGCGCTGACGCCGACTGCGCGCCTACGCGATGCTCATCGCTCGAATGCGCCGCCCAGACTTTTCGGCCGAATGTCGGTCCAGTTCTGTTCGATGTAGTCCAGACATGCGGCGCGGTTCGCATCGCCGTACGCGACTCGCCAGCCGGCCGGGACATCGGCGAAGGCCGGCCACAGGCTGTGCTGCTCTTCGTCGTTGACCAACACCAAAAAGTCGTAATTGTCGTCGTCGAATGGATTAATGCTCATCGGTTCTCCTGACCGTCTCTACTGCCGGTTCTCGCTTGTTTGACGGGAGAACTCGATGACGCCGTCATTGGGTCTCATCCATCGTCATGTTTGCCGCGCCCCAATACTTTCCAATCGGACGCCAGCAGAACTGATTGCTGCCCTGCCGGTGCCAGAGATAGGTGTCGATCTCACCCAAACTGGCGCGCATCACGAACTTCCACATTGATCGCTCCGGTGGAATTGACTTTTTGTGCATTGTTCCTCCCCTTCGGAAAGTGGAACCGGCCAGCCGACCTGGTTGGCCCCCCGTCGCGCGCCGGTGGACCGCAATGGCTCCAGCGGTTACGCATCCCCAAAAAGCGGCGGTGAATTTCGGGCTGCCGGCCCGCAACCCGCAGAACCGCCACTCCCTCAGGCTTTTCACGGCCCGCTCGTAAAAGCCGGAATTGTCGGCATGGTCAAACGCGAGCTTGCCCGGATAGCGCTCGGTCGGGAGCCGCAAATGGTCAACCAACGTCACCGACAGTGGGACCAAGGTGTCGATTGTCATTTGGCGGTCGCCCCGCCGCATGCACGACTACGTGTCATGTCCGGAGCTTATGGTCGCCGGTACCGCTATTGGGGAGCGTGCGAGCCGAATAGAGTAGTCCGGGCGCGCAGTTAGGGTAGTCGGAACGAATTAACGCCCGCCGGGAGCGCGTCAAGCCGGATGTCATCCTGCGCGGAATTCGACAAGGGCCTATCAAATACCCACATTGTCGCTGGGGTCAATTCCGTCCGCCGCCGTACCGGCAATCCGCCGTGCGCTCCGGACCGAACAGCGTGCAGGCGGGTGCCTCGAATGCTCGCACGGTACGTTGGCGACCATGACGTCGCTGCAGGAAAAAGTCGTTTTCATCACCGGCGGTGCCCGGGGGATCGGGGCCGAGACCGCTCGTCGGCTGTGCGCCCAGGGCGCCAACCTCGTCCTGACCGATCTCAACGAAGCCGACCTGAAAGCCCTCGCGGCCGAACTCGGCGAAGAACGGGTGTTGACGGCCGTCGCCGACGTGCGTGACCTGTCCGCGATGGAGGCCGCCGCCGCCAGCGCCGTGGAACGATTCGGCGGCATCGACGTGGTGGTGGCCAACGCCGGCATCGCCAGCTACGGGTCGGTGGCGCAGGTCGACCCGGAAGCGTTCAAACGGGTGCTCGACATCAACGTGCTCGGCGTCTTTCACACCGTGCGCGCCACGCTGCCCGCGTTGACCGAGCGCCGCGGCTACGTGCTCATCGTCTCGTCGCTGGCCGCCTACACGGCCTGTCCCGGGCTGGCGCCGTACAACGCCTCCAAGGCCGGCGTCGAGCTGCTGGCCAATGCGCTGCGGCTGGAGGTCGCCCACCTGGGCGTCACGGTCGGCTCGGCGCACATGTCCTGGATCAACACCGCCCTGGTTCGTGACACCCAGTCCGACCTGCCGGCGTTCAACCAGTTGCTGGCCAGCTTCCCGTGGCCGCTGAACAAGACGACGACCGTCGACAAGTGCGCGGCGGCCTTCGTCAAGGGCATCCAGCGCCGCCGCACCCGCGTCTACTGCCCGCGCTGGGTGGCGCTGTTCCGTTGGGTCAAGCCGGTGCTGTCGAGCCCGGTGGGCGAAATGCCCCTGCACAAATCCACCGCAGAGCTGCTGCCCCAGCTGGACGCCCAAGTCGCCGCGCTGGGCCGCTCCACCAGCGCCTACAACCGCGACCTCGGCAGGTCCTAGCCGGCCGGGGCGGCACGTTGGGACGCGACGGCCGCCACCCGGCGGCGCACCAGGAACCATCCGGCGCTCAGCGCCGGGATGACCACCACCACCGTCGCGATGGTCCAGGTGCCGGTCTCCTTGTCGAACGCCATCATGACCAGCACGCCGGCCAGGAACGCCAGGGTGAGATACCCCGAGTACGGGGCCCATGGCATCCGGAATCGCGGCCGTTCCAGCTGCCCGGCCTTCGCCAGCCGGTAGAAGCGCAGCTGACACAGCACGATGGTGGCCCAGCACGCGATGATTCCGGGCGCCACGATGTTGAGCACGATCTCGAAGGCTTCGCCGGGGTTGACGGCGTTCAGGGCGATGCCGAGCAGGCAGATGGCGGCCGCCATCGCGATGCCGACGAAGGGCACCCCGTTCTTCGACATCCGGGTCGCGAACCGGGGGCCGCTGCCGCTGGACGCCATCGAATGCATGATCCGGCCGGTGGAATACAGCCCGGCGTTCAGGCTCGACAGGGCGGCGGTGAGCACCACGATGTTCATCAGGTCCCCGGCGCCGTGGAAACCGATCTTGGAAAAGAAAGTGACGAAAGGACTTTCGGTTGCCTTGTAGGAGGTGTAGGGCAGCAGCAAGGCCAGCAGGGCGACCGACCCGACGTAAAAGATCGCGATCCGCGCGATCACCGAATTGATCGCGCGGGGCATCACCTTCTCCGGGTCGGCCGTCTCCCCGGCGGCCGTGCCCACCAATTCGATTGCGGCATAGGCGAATACGACTCCCGAGGTGGTCAGCAGGACCGCCAGCACGCTGGAGGGAAACAGGCCGCCGTGGTGGGTCCACAGGCTCAGCCCGGTGCTGTGACCGTCGATTCGATAGCGTCCCGCCAGGAAGACGATCCCGACCACCAGGAAGGCCACCAGCGCGAGAACCTTGACCAGTGCCGCCCAGAATTCGAGTTCACCGAACCACTCCACGGAGATCAGGTTCATCGACAGCACGACGATGAGCGCGAGCAGCGCCAACACCCACTGGGGGATCGATTCGAAGGCAGTCCACCGGCGCAGGTAGGTGGCGATCGCGGTGGTGTCGACGATGGCCGTCATCGACCAGCCCAGGAAGTACATCCAGCCGATCGCGTAGGCGGCCTTCTCACCGAAGAACTCCCGCGAGTACGACACGAACGAGCCCGACGACGGTCGGTGCAATACCAACTCGCCCAGCGCCCGCAGGATCAGGAACACGAAAACGCCGCACACGGCGTAGACCAAGAACATCCCGGGGCCGCCCTTGGCCAGCCGGCCCCCGGCGCCCAGGAACAGCCCGGAGCCGATCGCGCCGCCGATGCCGATCATCTGCACTTGGCGGGCCTTGAGTCCCTTGCGATAGCCGGCGTCCTCGCCGGCTGGGCCGGCTACCGGGCTTGGGCCGGCCGCAGGAGCGCTGTCGGCAACGGGATTCGGGTTGCCATCATCGGGCAACGCGGCCATGAAACGTCCAATCGGTAGGTCGCGACGCGATGCTTCCGTAGTTGATCGGTCGACGGCAAGTTCGCCGACGGGTGCGCGGGTTAGCGCCCGAAGCCGGGGCGACGACGGCGCAGGTAACGCTCGAACTCGGCGGCCAGCGCGTCGCCGTCGATCTTGCCCAGGGCGTCGTTCATGTCGACTTCGGCGTCGCCACGTTGCTCGAGCGACAGCACATACTCGGTGAGGTCCTCGTCCTCGGCCGTCATCTCGGTGACCGCCTGCTCCCATTCCTCGGCGTCCGTCGGCAAATCGGCCAGCGGCACCTCGATGTCGAGGACGTCCTCGACGCGGCGCAGCAGGGCCACCGTCGCCTTCGGGTTCGGCGGCTGCGAGACGTAGTGCGGCACCGCCGCCCAGAACGTCACCGCGGGAATCCCGGCGGCCACGCAGGAGTCCTGAAACACCCCGGCGATGCCGGTCGGCCCCTCATAGCGGCTCTCCTCGAGGCCGAAGCGCTTCGCCGACTCGGGGGAGTAGGCCGCGCCCGACACCGGGACCGGCCGGGTATGGGGGGTGTCGGCCAGCAGCGCGCCCAGGATCACTACGGTGTCCACGTTGAGCTTGTCGGCGATGGCCACCAGTTCCGCGCAGAACGTGCGCCAGCGCATGTTGGGTTCGACCCCGTGCATCAACACGACATCGCGGTCGCTGCCGGGCGGGCGGCAGTGCGAGATTCGCATCGCCGGCCACACCAGCTCGCGGGTCACCCCGTCGACCTGCCGGATCACCGGGCGATTCACCTGGTAGTCGTAGTAGGCCTCGTCGTCGATCTCCAGGATCGGGTCCGCTTCCCAGATGGCCTCGAGGTGTTCGAGAGCGTCGCTGGCCGCGTCGCCGGCATCGTTCCAACCCTCGAACGCGGCCACGACGACGGTGTGATGCAGTTCGGGCAACGCAGCTTCGCCAAAGGGAGGGCCGTCGGGCGGGGTCACAGAATTAGCGTACGGCTTTCCGCCCGGCGACGATGCGGACCGTGGGCGGTCCGAGGCGGGGGTCCCCCCGCTTGCGGGGGCGAGTCGGGCGTGTTCGGCCGGGGTGGCCAAGGCGTGCCGGCCGATTGGCGCTCAACCGGGGGCTTTGCATAGGACGACTATTCTTATGGCGTGACCGCCGCTGACGATCGGACCCCGGACGGCATCAACAACCGGCGTCGACGCGGTCGAGACGAAATACGTTCGGCTGCGATTTCGTTAACATCGGTAATTACTACGTCGCCGGCAGGCTCCGCGAGCTGTCGATAGCGGCGATGGGTTGGGCGTCCGGGCGTCGATCGGGTGACGACGTAGACTTCTTTGGTCGAGAGGCGTTGCAACGGATACGGGTTTGCGCCGGTATCCGCCACGCTCGGCAGAGTCAAGGACGCCTTCCGCTATGGAAGGAGTGCACGTGACCGCCGTTGAGACGAACACTTCCGCGACGAAAACTTCCGCGACGAAAACTTCCGCGTCGAGCACCTTCGCGCCGAACATCCGTCCGGACTGCACCGACGAGCTGACGGCAGCGCTGCGCCAGCGGATCGTGGTGATCGACGGCGCGATGGGGACCGCGATCCAGCGCGACCGGCCGGACGAGGCCGGCTATCGCGG
The DNA here is from genome assembly GCF_059812885.1 of Mycobacterium sp. NGS33. Classification (NCBI taxonomy): domain Bacteria; kingdom Bacillati; phylum Actinomycetota; class Actinomycetes; order Mycobacteriales; family Mycobacteriaceae; genus Mycobacterium; species Mycobacterium sp. NGS33. The sequence goes on from NZ_JCALDN010000007.1 coordinate 179,322, forward strand.
CGACCGGTTCACGGAGTGGCCGACCGCCCTGCAGGGCAACAACGACCTGCTCAACCTGACGCAGCCACAGATCATCGAGGGGATCCACCGTGAGTACCTCGATGCGGGCGCCGACATCCTGGAAACCAACACGTTCAACGCGAACGCGATCTCGCTGTCCGACTACGACATGGCGGAGCTGGCCTACGAGCTGAACTACGCGGGCGCCGCGCTGGCGCGCAAGGCCGCCGACGAATACAGCACCCCGGACAAGCCCCGCTACGTCGCGGGCGCGATCGGGCCGACCACCCGGACCGCGTCGATCTCGCCGGACGTCAACGACCCCGGGGCCCGCAACGTCTCCTACGACCAGCTGGTCACCGCCTACCTGGAGGCCGCCAACGGCCTGGTCGACGGCGGTGCGGACCTGCTCATCATCGAGACGATCTTCGACTCGCTGAACGCCAAGGCGGCGGTCTTCGCCGTCGAGACCCTGTTCGAGGAGCGCGGCCGCCGCTGGCCGTTGATCATCTCGGGCACCATCACCGACGCCTCCGGGCGGACGTTGTCCGGTCAGGTCACCGAGGCCTTCTGGAACGCGATCAGGCACGCGAAGCCGATCGCGGTCGGGCTGAACTGTGCCCTGGGTGCGCCGGAGATGCGGCCCTACATCGCCGAGATGGCGCGGATCGCGGACACGTTCGTCTCCTGCTACCCGAACGCCGGGCTGCCCAACGCCTTCGGCGAATACGACGAAACCCCGGAGCGTCAGGCCGGCTACATCGCCGACTTCGCCGACGCCGGCTTGGTCAACCTGGTCGGCGGCTGCTGCGGCACCGCGCCTCCGCACATCGCAGAGATCGCCAAGGTCGTCGAGGGCAAAACGCCGCGCGAGGTGCCGAAAATCGAGGTGGCCACCCGACTTTCGGGCCTGGAGCCGCTCAACATCACCGACGACTCCCTGTTCGTGAACATCGGTGAGCGCACCAACATCACCGGCTCCGCCCGGTTCCGCAACCTGATCAAGGCCGAGGATTACGACACCGCGCTGTCGGTCGCCCTGCAGCAGGTGGAGGCGGGTGCGCAGGTCATCGACATCAACATGGACGAGGGCATGATCGACGGCGTCGCCGCGATGGACCGGTTCACCAAGCTGATCGCGGCCGAACCCGACATCAGCCGCGTCCCGGTGATGATCGACTCCTCCAAGTGGGAGGTCATCGAGGCGGGCCTGAAGAACGTGCAGGGCAAGCCGATCGTCAACTCGATCTCCATGAAGGAGGGCGAGGAGAAGTTCATCCGCGAGGCACGGCTGTGCCGCAAGTATGGCGCGGCCGTCGTCGTGATGGCCTTCGACGAGCAGGGACAGGCCGACAACCTGGAGCGCCGCAAGGAGATCTGCGGACGCGCCTACCGGATCCTGACCGAACAGGTCGGCTTCCCGGCCGAGGACATCATCTTCGACCCGAACTGCTTCGCGCTGGCCACCGGCATCGAGGAGCACGCCACCTACGGGATCGACTTCATCGAGGCCTGCGCCTGGATCAAGGAGAACCTGCCCGGGGTGCACATCTCCGGTGGCATTTCGAACGTGTCGTTCTCGTTCCGGGGTAACAACCCCGTGCGCGAGGCGATCCACGCGGTGTTCCTGTATCACGCCATCAAGGCCGGCCTGGACATGGGCATCGTCAACGCCGGGGCGCTGGTGCCCTACGACTCGATCGACCCCGAACTGCGGGACCGCATCGAGGATGTCGTGCTGAACCGTCGCGAGGACGCGGCCGAACGGCTGCTGGAAATCGCGGAGCGATTCAACAGCTCGGAGAAGTCCGAGGATCCGGCGGCGGCCGAGTGGCGCGGCCTGCCGGTTCGCGAGCGGATCACGCACGCGTTGGTCAAGGGCATCGACGCGCACGTCGACGACGACACCGAGGAATTGCGGGCCGAGATCGCCGCCGCTGGCGGCCGCCCGATCGAGGTGATCGAGGGCCCGCTGATGGACGGGATGAACGTCGTCGGCGACCTCTTCGGCTCGGGCAAGATGTTCCTGCCCCAGGTCGTGAAGTCGGCCCGGGTGATGAAGAAGGCCGTGGCCTACCTGTTGCCGTTCATCGAGAAAGAGAAAGAGGCGAACGGCACCGCTGCGAGCAAGGACACCAACGGCACGATCGTGATGGCGACGGTGAAGGGCGACGTCCACGACATCGGCAAGAACATCGTCGGGGTCGTCTTGCAGTGCAACAACTTCGAGGTGATCGACCTCGGAGTGATGGTGCCGGCGAGCAAGATCCTGGACGCGGCGAAGGAGCACGACGCCGACATCATCGGGCTCTCCGGGCTGATCACGCCGTCGTTGGACGAGATGAGCAACTTCGCCGTCGAGATGGAACGCGAGGGCCTGGAGATCCCGCTGCTGATCGGCGGCGCGACCACCTCGCGCGCCCACACGGCCGTGAAGATCTCGCCGCGTCGCAGCGGCCCGGTGGTGTGGGTCAAGGACGCGTCCCGGTCGGTGCCGGTCGCCGCCGCGCTCCTCGATCCCAAGCAGCGCGGTCCCCTGCTGGAGGCCACCGAGAAGGACTACGCGTCCCTGCGCGAGCGGCACGCCCAGAAGAACGAGCGGCCGACGTTGCCGCTGGAAAAGGCGCGGGCCAACCGGACGCCGATCGAGTGGGACGGCTACACGCCGCCGGTGCCCGCTATCGGTGTGGGAATACGTGAATTTTTGGACTACGACCTGGCCGAGCTGCGCGAATACATCGACTGGCAGCCGTTTTTCAACGCCTGGGAGATGAAGGGCCGCTTCCCCGACATCCTCAACAACCCGGCCTCGGGCGAGGCGGCCCGCAAGCTGTACGACGACGCGCAGGAGATGCTCGACACCCTGATCAAGGAGAAGTGGCTGACCGCCAACGGGGTGATCGGGTTCTTCCCCGCGAACGCGGTCGGCTCGGGTGTCGAAGACATCGAGGTGTACACCGACGACACCCGCAGCGAGGTGCTGACGACGTTGCACCACCTGCGTCAGCAGGGTGAGCACCGGGAGGGAATCCCGAACCGGTCGCTGGCCGACTACGTCGCGCCCAAGGACACCGGGCTGGCCGACTACGTCGGCGCCTTCGCCGTCACCACGGGGCTCGGCAGCCAGGAGAAGATCGCGGAGTTCAAGGCGGCGCTCGACGACTACAGCGCGATCCTGCTGGAGTCGGTCGCCGACCGGCTGGCCGAGGCGTTCGCCGAGCGGATGCACCAACGGGTCCGCAAGGAGTTCTGGGGATACCAGCCGGACGAGCAGCTGGACAACGACGCACTCATCGACGAGAAGTACCGGGGCATCCGGCCCGCCCCCGGCTACCCCGCCTGCCCCGAGCACACCGAGAAGGCGACGCTCTGGACGTTGATGGACGTGAAGGAGCGGACCGGCATCGAGTTGACCGATTCGATGGCGATGTGGCCCGGCGCCGCCGTCAGCGGCTGGTATTTCTCGCACCCGCAGTCGCAGTACTTCGTGGTCGGCCGGATGGCCCAGGACCAGGTCGCCGACTACGCGAAGCGCAAGGGCTGGACGCTGCCCGAAGCCGAGCGCTGGCTGGCCCCCAACCTCGGCTACAACCCGGAGGACTGAGCTCCGGGTTCGGCCTGGAACGCGGCGGTGATCGCGGCGACGCGCGGGTCGGCGCGCAGCTGCTCGAGTGTCACCGGCAGTGGCAGCCGCCAATTCGGGTATTCGTCGATGGTGCCGGGCAGATTCGGTTGTCGCGGCTCGGCGACGATGTCGTAGGGCGAGATCAACTTCAACCTGCTCGGGGTCGCCGCCAGGAAACGGTGCATCGCGACGATGATGTCGTTCTCAGTGGGATCGGCCCGCAGCAGGCCTTCGGCGCGCAGCAAGGCCAGCCACTCGGCTTTTTCCTTGTCGGCCGAAGCCCGTTCGGCCGGCACATCATCAAGCAGCCCTAGCTCCGCGCGCACCCGCACGTGTTCGCCTCGCAAGAAGCCGGCCGCTGTGGGCAAATCGTGCGTGGAAAGGCTGGCGGCGGCGCGTTGCGGCCACCTGGACGACGGGAGCAGCGGTTGTTCGGGCGCCGCCTCGTCGCGGGTGAACCAGGATACCGCGCAGCCGAGCATTCCGTTGTCGCCCAAAGCTTTCGTGACCTCCGGCTCGACGGTGCCCAGGTCCTCGCCCACCACGGTCGCCCCCGCTCGCTGGGCTTCCAACGCGAGCACGGCAAGCATGACGTCGGCGTCATAGTGGACGTAGGTGCCCCGGTCGGCGGACTCGCCCGGCGGTATCCACCAGAGCCGCCACAAGCCCGCCACGTGGTCGATTCGCAGGCCGTCCGCGTGAACGAGTATGGCGCGCAGCATGTCTCGCAGTGCGCCGTACCCCGTCGCCGCGAGCCGGTCGGGCCGCCACGGTGGCAGCCCCCAGTCTTGGCCGCGCGGGGTGAAATTGTCTGGGGGAGCGCCGACGTGAACTCCGGCGGCCAGCATGTCGGCGAGGGCCCACGCGTCGGCACCGTCGGAGTCGACGCCGACCGGCAAGTCGTGCAACACGCCCAACGCCATACCGGCTCTTCGCGCGGCGCTGCGGACTTCGCCGAGCTGTTCGGCGCAGCGATGCTGTACCCAGGCGTGGAAGGCGACCCGGGGTGCCAGTTCCCGCCGAGCGGCGGTGACGCCCGGTCCGTCGACGCTACGCAAGGATTGGGGCCATTGCGGCCAGCGGCCACCGTGCCGCTCGGCCAGCGCGCAGTAGGTGGCCCAGTCGCCCAGCGCCCTGGACGACGGTGAGTCGTCCAGCGGATTCGGTCGGTTCTGCCCGCGCCAAAGCGCTTCCAACGCTGCGCGTTTCGCGGCCCAGACGAGGTCGTGGTCGATCCGCTCGGTGCCGGACCAAACACGCAGGGCGTCCACTTCGGCGCGGGTCTGCGGGTCGGCCCTACGATAAGCGTCCAGGTCTTCGGTGCGCAGCGCCAACGGGTTGGCGAAACGCCGACTGGAAGGGGTATAGGGGGAGGGTTGAACCGGATGCGTGGGGCCGGGTGAGTTCAGCGGATTGAGCAATACCGCGCCCGCACCGTGCGCTGCCGCGGTCCAGTCGATGAAGTCTCGCAGGTCGCCCAGATCGCCGATGCCCCACGAGCGGTCCGAGCGCAGCGCATACAGCTGCAGCATCCAGCCCCAGGTGACGGGTGTCTGGGGCACCTGCGGCGGGGCCGCTACCAGGGTGACTTGCTGCCCGTCCCGGGTGTGCAGGCGGTACCAGCCCGGCGATAGGTCGGCGGGCAACTCGGCGCGCACGTTGGTCTGGTTGCCGTCCTCGCCGACCAACGTGACCGCTCCGGGAATGGTTCGCGGCCGGCCGCCCACCCGCACGGCGACTGTCGGCGCCAAGGTCCCCATGCGCTTGCGCTCGGCCAGCCGCGCCAATTCACGACGCCGGTCGGCGTCGCTGCCGGCATCGACCTCCAGCAAGGCGAGCACCCGGACCACCACGTCCGCATCGACCTCGACCGGTTCGCGTCGCTCGTTTCGGTAGGAGGTAGCCACCCCGTGGGCCGCGGCCAGCTGTCGCAAGTCCTCTGGCACCGGTTTGGGTGTGGCCATCAGACGGTTCGCGATTCGGACACGACGGGGCGGATCGGTGAGTTGCTGCGAAGAGGCGGGCGCACTTCGGCAAAATACCCGCCCTGGGCCGACTTACACGGGCACTCACACGCTCAGATCCGCAACACCGAACCCAGCGCCGACAGCGGGATGTGGGCCTGCGCGGTGCCGCCGTCCATGTACCACTGCGGCAGCCCGGGGGAGAAGTTGGCACGTCCTCAGCAAACATATCGTTGCGTACCGACGCCGTGCTGAGCTGATTCCGCAGATCCAGCAGACCGCCTACCGGCTTTTCGCCGAGCGCGGCTTCGAGGCGGTGACGACCGAGGACATCGCTGCGGCCGCCGGGGGTCTCCATCAGCACGTATTTCCGGTACGCGCCCATTAAGGAGGGTCTGCTGGTCGATCCCGTCCGGGAGGCCGCCGCCGAGATCGTCGGTTCCTACGGCGCCAGACCGGCCCACGAGTCACCGGTCGAGGCGCTGATCCAGCTGTTCGTCACCCACGCCAGAGATGTCAGCGAGGTTGACAACCTCGATACCTGGCGTCTGGCCGTCGCATCGGTGTCGATGCGGTGGCCGACATCCGACCCGCGTTGTTGGTCCACACCAGTTTGGCCACAGTGAAATTCGTCCTCGATGGCTGGCTGACCTCGAACGTCGCCGAGAGCGCGGAGTTCCACGTGCTGCTGGAGCAAGCGCTGCGCCTGACCCTCGCCGGATTCGACTGACGAAGCCGCGCAGACGCGGCCGGGGCTAAACCGCCGTGACTTTGCTCGCCGCCGCGTGAAACAATCGCTGGCCGTGAAGACCTTCGAGGATCTGTTCGCCGAGCTGGGCGAGCGTGCCCGTACCCGGCCGGCCGGCAGCGCCACGGTCGCCGCGCTCGACGGCGGCGTCCACGGCCTGGGCAAGAAGATCCTCGAGGAAGCCGGCGAAGTGTGGCTGGCCGCCGAGCACGAAAGCGACGAGGCGCTGGCCGAGGAGATCAGCCAGTTGCTCTACTGGACGCAGGTGTTGATGGTGGCCCGCGGGCTGACCCTCGACGACGTGTATCGGAAGCTATGACCATGCTGCGGGTTGCGGTTCCCAACAAGGGCACGCTCAGCGAGCCGGCCAGCGAGATTCTCGCCGAGGCCGGTTACCGGCGTCGCACCGATTCGAAGGACCTGACCGTCATCGACCCGGCGAACCAGGTCGAGTTCTTCTTTCTGCGGCCCAAAGACATTGCCATCTATGTGGGTTCGGGGGAGTTGGATTTCGGCATCACCGGCAGGGACCTGGTCGGCGATTCCGATGCGCCGGTGCGCGAGCGTCTGGCGCTGGGCTTCGGCTCGTCGAGCTTTCGCTACGCCGGACCGGCGGGGCGCGACTGGAAGATCGCCGACCTGGGCGGCAAACGGATCGCCACCGCCTACCCCAACCTAGTGCGAAAAGACTTGGCGGGGCGCGGGATTGAGGCGACCGTCATCAGGCTCGACGGCGCGGTGGAGATCTCGGTGCAACTCGGCGTGGCCGACGCCATCGCCGACGTGGTGGGCTCCGGACGCACCCTGAGCCTGCACAACCTGGTGGCCTTCGGTGACCCGCTGTGCGATTCGGAAGCGGTACTGATCGAAAGCGACCACAGCAGCAAGGCCGGGACGCAGGCGGCGCGCGATCAGCTGGTGGCGCGGATCCAGGGCGTGGTGTTCGGCCAGCAATACCTGATGCTCGACTACGACTGCCCCCGGTCGGTGCTGGACAAGGCCACGGCGATCACGCCGGGGCTGGAGTCGCCCACCATCGCACCCCTGGCCGACCCGGACTGGGTCGCCATCCGCGCGCTGGTGCCGCGTCGGGGCGTCAACGAGATCATGGACGAGCTGGCCGCCATCGGCGCCAAGGCGATCCTGGCGTCCGATATCAGGTTCTGCCGGTTCTGATTCGCACACGGTGTAAGACCCGCGGCTGTGTTAGCGTCCGCCTCGGGGACTGCCCGGGTTGGCGTAGGGGCACTCCCTGCATCGGTCGCCGGCTGTTCGTCTCCCAGGAGGGTTTCCGTGACACACGCGCTTCTCGTCTTGTTGGCTTTACTGATTGGCGTCGTGGCCGGGCTGCGGTCGCTGACGGCGCCTGCCGTCGTGGCCTGGGCCGCCTACATCGGCTGGATCGACTTGCACGGCACGTGGGCGAGTTGGCTGACCAACATCATCGCGGTGATCATCTTCACCGTCTTGGCCGTGGGCGAACTGATCAACGACAAGCTGCCCAAGACACCGGCCCGTACGGCGCCGCCGATCTTCGCGGCCCGCATCGTCACGGGTGGGCTTGCCGGCGCGGCGCTGGGCGCGTGGCCACACTGGACGTTCACCGCGCTGGGCGCCGGTGTCATCGGTGCGGTGCTTGGGACCCTCGGCGGCTATCAGGTGCGCAAGCGGCTGGTGGCCGCGACGGGCGGCAAGGACCTGCCCATCGCGCTGCTCGAGGACGCCGTCGCGATCGTGGGCGGGTTCGCCATTCTTGCGGCGACGGGCCACCTGCTGACCGAGTACCTCCTGACGGCGGTTAAGTGACAAAGCATTTCGATGCGATCATCGTCGGGGCCGGCCAGGCCGGGCCGCCGTTGGCAGGCCGGCTGACCGCCGCCGGCCAGCGCGTCGCCGTGATCGAGCGCAAGCTGATCGGCGGCACCTGCGTCAACACCGGGTGCATTCCGACCAAGACGCTGGTGGCCTCCGCGCACGCCGCCCATCTGGCCCGCCGCGGCGCGGAATACGGCGTCGGGACCGGGACGGTCAGCGTGGACATGGCCAAGGTCAAGGCCCGCAAGGACGAGATCATGCTGGGCGACCGCAAGGGCGTCGAGGATTGGCTCGAGGGCATGGAGGGCTGCACCGTGTTCCGGGGGCACGCGGTCTTCGCCGATCCGCACACGCTGCGCGTGGGCGACGATGAGCTGCACGCCGACCGCATCTTCCTCAACGTCGGCGGGCGCGCGGTGGTGCCCGACATTCCCGGCCTGTCCGACGTCGACTTCCTCACCAACGTGTCGGTCCTTGAACTCGACACGGTGCCAACGCATCTCGTCATCGTCGGGGGCAGCTACATCGCGCTGGAGTTCGCCCAGATGTACCGGCGGTTCGGGGCCCGGGTGACCGTCGTCGAACGGGGCCCGCGGCTGGCGTTGCGCGAGGACGAGGACGTCTCGGAAACGATCGAAGAAATCCTGCGCGCCGAAGGCATCGACGTCATCGTCGGCGCCGACGATATGCGAATAGCCAAGAACGGCAACGGCTTCGAGCTGACCCCTCGTGACGGCGCCGCCCCCGTCCAGGGGAGTCACCTGTTGCTGGCGGTGGGCCGGCGACCCAACACCGACGATCTGGGCCTGGGCGCGGCCGGGGTGCAGACCGATGCCCGCGGCTACATCGTGGTCGACGACCAGCTCAAGACCAGCGTCGAACACATCTGGGCGATGGGCGACTGCAACGGCAAAGGTGCGTTCACCCACACCTCCTACAACGATTTCGAGATCGTCGCCGCCAACCTGCTGGACGACGACCCACGCCGGGTGAGCGACCGCATCACCACCTACGCGCTCTATATCGATCCGCCGCTGGGGCGTGCCGGCATGACCGTCGATCAGGTCCGCTCGTCGGGCCGCAAGGCGCTGGTCGGCAAGCGGCCGATGACCCGGGTCGGCCGGGCCGTGGAAAAGGGTGAGACACAAGGCTTCATGAAAGTCGTGGTGGACGCCGACACCCAGGAGATCCTGGGCGCCGCCATCCTCGGGGTGGGCGGCGACGAGGCCATTCACGCCATCCTGGACGTGATGTCGGCCAAGGCGCCCTACACCACGCTGTCGCGCACCATGCACATCCATCCCACCGTCAGCGAACTCATCCCGACGATGCTGCAGGAGCTCTCGCCGCTGAGCTAACGGTCAGGCGGCCGGTTCGGTGGGACGCGAATCGGTCTGCGTGCCAAAGGTTTCCGGCCAGCCCGGGTAGGGCGGCGGGGTTCCGCCGAAGAGCGGGCAGAGTTGTTGGTGGGGACACCAGTCGCACAGTCGGGACTGGGTGGGGCGGAAATCGCCGGTCTGGCCGGCGGTTTGGATCGCGCGCCAGATCGCCATCAGCGTCTTCTCGAAGCGCAGCAGCTCGTCGTGGTCGGGCGTGTAGTCCAGCACCTGGCCGTCGGCAAGATAGATCAGCCGCAGCCGGGTGGGTTGCACACCGCGCGAACGCAACAGTGCCACCGCGTAGAACTTCATCTGGAACATGGCCTTGAACTCCGCCAGGGCCCGCGCCTCCGGCGGAGCCTTGCCGGTCTTGTAGTCGACCACCCGCAACTCGCCGGTGGCGGCGACGTCGATCCGGTCGATGAACCCGCGCAGCAACGTGCCGTCGGCGAGCTCCACCTCGACCCGCTGTTCGCAGCACTCCGGGTCGAAGCGGGTGGGGTCTTCGAGCCGGTAATAACCGGCGAGCAACGCCTGCGCCTCGGCCAACAACTGGGCGCGCTGCGCCGGGTCCGTGTCGGCGGTCATCTCGGGCGTCGCCGCGAGGAGCTGGTCCCACGCGGGCTCCACCAACGACAGGGCGGTGTCGGGGCCGCGCTGTTCGGCGGGCAGGCCGTAAAGCTGCTGCAGGGCGGCATGCACGAGCGACCCGCGCAGCTGCGCGGGCGACGGCGCCTCGGGCAACCGGTCGATGGCCCGGAACCGGTACAGCAGCGGGCACTGCTTGAAGTCCGCGGCCCGGGACGGCGATAAGGCGGGGCGATACGCCTGGCCCACCGGCCGCACCGCCGACTCGGGCGCCTCCGGCTGGACGATCATGTCCGCAGCCTAGGACCGGGCGCCGACAACCCCCAAGCACCTGCGGCGGCGAGTCGGCTGGCACGCTAGACCGCGTGTCCGTATCCGGCCCGTTTACCGAGGGCGAGCGCGTCCAGCTCACCGATGCCAAGGGTCGGCACTACACGGTGGTGCTCACCGCGGGCGCCGAGTTCCACACCCATCGCGGGGCGATCCCACACGACGCGCTGATCGGGCTCGAGCAGGGCAGCGTGATCAAGTCCAGCAACAACGCGGTGTACCTGGTGATGCGGCCCCTGCTGATCGACTACGTGATGTCGATGCCGCGTGGGCCCCAGGTGATCTACCCCAAGGACGCCGCCCAGATCGTGCACGAGGGCGACATCTTCCCGGGCGCGCGGGTGCTGGAGGCCGGCGCCGGTTCCGGCGCGCTGACCTGCTCGCTGCTGCGCGCGGTCGGGCCCGAAGGCCGGGTGACCTCCTACGAGGTGCGCGCCGATCATGCCGAGCACGCCGAACGCAACGTGTCGGTGTTTCACGGCGGCTACCCGCCCGAGAACTGGCAACTGATCATCGGAGACGTGTCCGACTCCGAGCTGCCGGACGGATCCTTCGACCGTGCCGTGCTGGACATGCTCGCGCCGTGGGAGGTGCTCGAGTCGGTCGCCCGGCTGTTGATTCCCGGTGGCGTGCTGATCGTGTACGTCGCCACCGTCACTCAGCTGTCGCGCGCGGTCGAGGCCCTGCGGGCCCAGCAGTGCTGGACCGAGCCGCGGTCGTGGGAGACCTTGCAGCGCGGCTGGAACGTCGTGGGGCTCGCCGTCCGGCCGCAGCATTCGATGCGCGGGCACACCGCGTTCCTGATCTTCACGCGGCGGCTTGCGCCCGGTGTCGTCGCGCCCGTGCCGTTGGGGCGCAAGCGCGAAGGCCGCGACGGCTAGCTAGGCGAGGTCGTCGCTGCGTACCAGCGAGCGCCGCACCGATAGCAGCTCGAATTCGGGATGCGCGGCCACCAGCCGCTCGGCCGCGTCCAGCACGTCGACGGCATGACCACGGTCACCGGACACGGTGGCGACGCCGATGCCGGCCCGCCGATACAGCTCGTGCGAACCGACCTCGGCCGCCGACACGCTGAACTTGCGCTGTAACTCGGCGACCACGGGGCGAATGACCGACCGCTTCTGTTTGAGTGACCGCACGTCGCCCAGGAGCACGTCGAACTCGAGCCAGCCGATCCACATGCCGCGGGTCAACCCGGCGGGTTCTGGTCGGCGGGTGCCTCCGGCGCCGGGGCGGGTGCGGGAGCGGGTTCCGGCTCCGGCGGCGGCGGGGGTGCTGGCGGCGGAGGCGGGGGCGGCGGTGGGGACGGGGGTGGTGCTGGCGGGGCCGGTGCCGGGGACGGCTCGGGCGGTGGCGGCGCGGGCGCCGGGGGCGGTGCTGGCGGCGGGGGCGCGGGCGGGGGCGGGGGAGCCACCGACGTCGGAGCCGTCGGCGACTTCCCCAGCGCCAACAGCATTTCGGCGGTGTGTCGCGACAGTTGCCAACCGCCCTGGAAAGGGGTGAACTCCATCGGGAAGGTGAAGTTGGCGTTGTTGGCCTGGGCGGTGTGAACGGCGATGGTGGCCTTCACGTTGGACGGATTCTTGTCCGACCATGCGATGTCGTTGGCGTTGAAGGTCATCGGCACATAGCCGTTGTCGCGCAAAGCGTTGGTAAATCTGTCCAGTGTGGCCGCGCTCTCCGGCGTCGCACCCTCCACCAGATTCACCTTGCTGGCGCCCGGAACGTTCGGGTCGGCCAGTCGCGTGAGCACGTCGGTGAGGGCCTCGGGCGGCGGCAGCGGAGCCGTGACGGGCGCAGCAACCTGGCTCGACGTGGCCGGCGGCAGCGAAGAGGCGGGCGACGAACCGCTGTGCGGGTGCGGCGACGAACATGCCGCGAGTCCGACCGCCGCCAGGGCGGCGGCGGCGCTCAGCGCTACGGGCAGTGGCCGGTGCATCCAGTCGGTCGGCGGGCTAGGCGCCTCTGGCCGCTTCGCGAAGGAAGGGGGTCGCTAAGGTCGGGCCGATGGGTGCAACGGAAGTCACGGCGGCACAGGGGGCGACGACGGCGACGCGGGTCGAGCCCGTGGCGAGGCTTTTTGCGGTCACTCCGGCACCTCCCAAGGCCCTTTCGATCGTCACGATTAGTGGCCGAGATTACCAGCGTGACGAAAATCTTAACTTTTCGTGGGTATTTGACTCCGCACATCAATCGGCAATCGCCGGTAGCTTTGAAGTATCCGCCGCGCCAATTCGGTGCGGGAAAGGAGCGCAAGATGGCTAGCTCAGAGCGTTCTGAAGCTTTCGGAACACCGCACGAATCGAACATGTCCAGCGGCGACGAGGCCGAGTTGGAGCAACTACGCCGCGAGGCGGCCATGTTGCGCGAGCAACTCGAGCACGCCGTCGGCTCTCATGGCGCTGCCCGCTCCGCCCGCGATGTGCATCAGCTCGAAGCGCGCATCGACTCCCTCGCGTCGCGGAACTCCAAGCTGATGGAGACCCTCAAAGAGGCCCGCCAGCAACTGCTTGCGCTGCGCGAGGAAGTGGATCGGCTGGGGCAGCCGCCCAGCGGCTACGGCGTCCTGCTCGCCACCCACGAGGACGACACCGTCGACGTGTTCACCTCCGGCCGCAAGATGCGGTTGACCTGCTCGCCGAACATCGAAGTCCCGTTGCTGCGCAAGGGGCAGACGGTCCGGCTCAACGAGGCCCTGACCGTCGTGGAGGCCGGCACGTTCGAATCGGTGGGCGAAATCTCCACGTTGCGTGAGCTCCTGGCCGACGGGCACCGCGCCCTGGTCGTGGGGCACGCCGACGAGGAACGCATCGTGTGGCTGGCCGAGCCGCTGGTGGCCGAGGACCTTCCGGAGGGGCATCCCGACGCGCTCAACGACGACACCCGGCCGCGCCGGCTGCGCCCGGGTGACTCGCTGTTGGTCGACACCAAGGCCGGGTACGCCTTCGAGCGCATCCCCAAGGCCGAGGTCGAGGACCTGGTGCTGGAAGAGGTGCCCGACGTCAGCTACGAGGACATCGGTGGCCTGACCCGCCAGATCGAGCAGATCCGCGACGCGGTGGAGCTGCCGTTCCTGCACAAGGAGCTGTACCGCGAGTACGCGCTGCGCCCGCCCAAAGGTGTGTTGCTCTACGGTCCGCCCGGTTGCGGTAAGACGCTGATTGCCAAGGCCGTGGCCAACTCGCTGGCCAAGAAGATGGCCGAGGTGCGCGGCGACGACGCCCGCGAAGCCAAGTCCTACTTCTTGAACATCAAGGGACCCGAGCTGCTCAACAAGTTCGTCGGCGAGACCGAGCGGCACATCCGGCTGATTTTCCAGCGCGCCCGCGAAAAGGCGTCGGAAGGCACACCCGTGATCGTGTTCTTCGACGAGATGGACTCGATCTTCCGGACCCGCGGGACCGGGGTGTCCTCCGACGTCGAGACGACCGTGGTTCCTCAGCTGCTCAGCGAGATCGACGGTGTGGAGGGGCTCGAGAACGTCATCGTGATCGGCGCCTCCAACCGCGAGGACATGATCGACCCCGCGATCCTGCGGCCCGGCCGTCTGGACGTGAAGATCAAGATCGAGCGGCCGGATGCCGAAGCGGCGCAAGACATCTTCTCGAAGTACTTGGTCGAGTCGCTGCCGGTGCACAGTGACGATCTGGCCGAGTTCGGGGGCGACCGGTCGGCCTGCATCCGGGCGATGATCGAGAAGGTCGTCGAGCGGATGTACGCCGAGATCGACGACAACCGGTTCCTGGAGGTCACCTACGCCAACGGTGACAAGGAAGTCATGTACTTCAAGGACTTCAACTCCGGGGCGATGATCCAGAACGTCGTCGACCGCGCCAAGAAGAACGCGATCAAGTCGGTGCTCGAGACCGGCCAGCCCGGTCTGCGCATTCAGCACCTGCTGGACTCGATCGTCGACGAGTTCGCCGAGAACGAGGACCTGCCCAACACCACCAACCCCGATGACTGGGCGCGGATTTCGGGCAAGAAGGGCGAGCGGATCGTCTACATCCGCACCCTGGTCACCGGCAAGAGCTCGAGCGCATCGCGGGCCATCGACACCGAATCCAACCTGGGTCAGTACCTGTAGGAGCCCAGGCCGCGCCGACACTTAAACCACGCACACGACACGCC
>NZ_JCALDN010000008.1:0-168916 GCF_059812885.1 Mycobacterium sp. NGS33
AACGCGGTTGACGCAAGTTGAATGAACCGTCCCGGGTTTCGTGCACACCTTCTTCTGAGGGAAGGATGGCACGATGCCGAGCAAGTACGACGAGAACACCAAGGCCAAGGCGGTGCGGTTGGTCCGAGAGCATCGCGATGACTACGAGACCGAGTGGGCGGCGATGCGCGCGATCTCGGCGCGGTTGGGGATGAGCGCGGAGACGCTGCGCAAGTGGGTGCGCCAGGCCGAGGTGGACGACGGTGAGACTGCGGGTGTGCCGACTGAGACCGCACGCGAGCTGCGGGAGCTGCGCCGCAAAACAAAGGAACTTGAGCAAACGATCGAAATACTAAAGGCCGCAACAACTTTCTTCGCGCGGGAGTGCGACCCGCTACACCGCTGATCTCCGAGTTCATCGACGAACACAAGGACCGGTTCGGGGTCATAGCGATCTGCCGCGCCCTGGGTATCCAGGGCGTGGCGATCGCCCCACGCACCTACTGGGCACATCGGTCGTCGGCGCCGTCGAAACAGGCCCTGTGGGACACCACGATCACCGAGATCCTCGCCGGTGTCTACGAGCCCGACGAGCACGGCAAACGCCCACCGGAGTGCCTGTACGGCAGCCTGAAGATGTGGGCGCATCTGCAGCGCCATGGCATCCCGGTGGCGCGGTGCACGGTCGAACGGATCATGCGCAAGCACGGCTGGCGCGGGGCCACGCGCGCCCGGACGATACGCACCACCGAGCGCGATCCGGCCGCCGCGAGAGCGCCGGACCTGGTGCGGCGGCGCTTCCATGCATCGCGGCCTAATGAGCTTGACGTGGCCGACTTCACCTACGTGCCGCTCGATGGCGGCGGGTTCGGCTACACCGCATTCGTAATCGACGCCTTCGCCGGGCTGATCGCGGGTTGGGAGTGCGCGTTGACGAAGAACACCGCGTTCGTCGTGCGGGCGATCCGCCAAGCCACGGCATACCGGGCGCGGCAGGGACATCGGTTCACCGGTGACACGATTCATCACAGCGATGCCGGATCACAATACACTGCAACACATTTCACTGAGACACTGATGCTGTCCGGGCTTGTCCCGTCGATCGGGACCGTCGGGGACGCCCTCGATAACGCGTTGGCTGAAACCACGATCGGGCTCTACAAAACCGAGTGCGTGCGCGAGGGCTCCCCGTTCCGCACCGGACCGATCCGCACCCTCGCCGACCTGGAGAACATCACCTCGGCGTGGGTGCACTGGTATAACACCGCCAGGCTCATGCACCGCCTTGGCCGCCGCCCGCCAGCCGAAGCGGAGGCCGATTACTACGTCCGGCTGCAAGCCGGTGACCCCATCAGCAGTCCGTAGGCTCGGGTCGCGACGAGGGTGTCACCGAACACCGATGGCAGACTCGGGACTTGTGGCGGAGTTGTTGATCGCGGTCAACCCGGACGACGAATCCCGGCTGCGGCTGCTGCTGCGGGTTCCGCTGGCTGGCGGTGACCTGCTGTTTCGCACGTCGGGGACTTGGCCGCGGGAAAAGGCTTTGTTCGCCTACCCGGTAGGGCTGGACGAGTGGCCCGATGATCCGGTGATCGTCGAACGAGTGCCGCTGCGGTCGTGTGCACGGCGCGGCGCGGCGATCGACGTGATCGCTGACCGGTCCCGGCACAACCGCTCCCAGCTCGTGTTCACTCAGGCTCGTGGCCGCGACGTGGTGTTTTGGCAGTCGCCGCGCACCCGCAAGCAGGCGCGCCCGAACGTGCGCACCCCGACCGCCCGCGCCCACGGCATCGAGGAGCTGCAGATCGTTGTCGACAGTCACGAGCAATATGCCTACCGGTTCGCAACCCAGCAGGTCACCACGGTCAAGCGGGCGCTGCCATGTGGGGACTACGGGATCGTCGTCGATGGTCAGCTTGTCGCCAGCGTGGAACGCAAGTCACTGGTTGATCTGGTAGCCAGCCTCACCGGCGGCAAGCTGCGCTACCAGGTCGGCGACCTCGCCGCGCTCCCGCGCGCGGCGGTGGTCATCGAGGATCGCTACTCGCAGCTGTTCAAGCTTGACCGCGTCCGTCCCGCGATGGTCGCCGACGGACTCGCCGAACTTCAGATCCGCTGGCCGAACGTGCCCGTCGTGTTCTGCGAGACCCGCCAGCTCGCCGAGGAATGGACCTACCGGTTCCTCGCCGCCGCCAACGCCTGGGCGATCACCGAACACGCTGCCATGCAACGTATCTCACCGATCAGAGTCGACATCGCTCACCTCGAACAGGCACTCGCAGCCCCGGTCCCATCCACCGCGGAAGTCCGCGCCTGGGCTCGCAGCGCCGGCTTGCCGGTACCCGACCGCGGCCGGCTCCGCCCCGAGATCTGGGCTGCCTGGCACGACACCAACCCGCCGAACCGGACCTAGCGTCTACGGCCGCGTACTACGCTCACCATCAGATCGGGAAGCACACCGGTCACACGAAACGAGGTGTGCATCAAACCCGGGATGGTTCAGAATGCGGTTGACGCAAGCCGCTGACCTGCCCTCGATGATGCGCAGCAATGTCTCTGATGCAAAACATACTTCGCGCGTCCACCAGGGCAAGCCGGGGAGCAAAAGGGGCGTGACAGACGCTCCAGAATCAGCCTGATCAGCGGTTTCTTGGGTAGGCCCAGGTCTGTATCGGCTGACGACTGATCATGTGCCGTTATAGCACCACCACACCAAGGCCTGTCTCATATTCATGTCATATAAGTGACATTGGAATGACACGCAGATTGAGACAGTGACATCGCATTTGAGAACTGACACGAACCGCTTTGTTCCTCGCACACCTACCCAAAGCTGCCATTGACTAATGTCACCATTTGGTGTTGACTGCGTTCTATGACGGACGGCGTTCCGGCTCGCGGATCGTTGCGATCCCGCGGCGCGGCAGCGGTAAGTACGTACACCCTTCGGCCGATCACCCGCGTGATCCCGCCCGAACGGGCATGGGGTCTGTGGCTCTCGCGCCAGATCATCGCCAGCATCATGGGGACGTTCGGCCCCTCGCTCGCAGGCACCCGCGTCGAATCCGTCGACACCAAACTGCCCGACGGCCGCCGCGTCAAGGGTGAATGGGTCTACGGTCCCCGAACACCCACCAGTGACACCGCCCGCTCGTCGACGAGCGAGGGTGCGATCTACTACGTACACGGCAGCGGGTACGCCGTGTGTTCGCCAAAGACGCACCGCCGGTTGACATCCTGGCTTTCGTCCTTGACCGGCCTTCCGGTGTTCTGCATCGACTACCGACTCGCCCCAAAGCATCGCTTCCCCAGCGCGGCCGACGACGTCCGCACGGGCTGGGACTGGCTGGTCGATACGTGCGGCGTTGCGCCGAAACATATTGTGATTGCGGGAGATTCGGCGGGCGGTCACCTGTCCGTCGATCTGCTGCTACAAACCGGGGTCGAGCACCCCGCCGCCATGGTGCTGTTCTCTCCCCTGTACGACCTCACGTTCGAACTGGCGCTCGCCCGTGAGCGAATACGCCCCGACCCCGCCACCCGCGCCGCCAGCGCGGTCCGCCTGGTCGGCCTCTACCACCGCGGCATCGACCTCACCCATCAACGGCTGACGCTCGACGTCGCCGGCGGCCCCGCGCTCCCCCCGACGCTGATTCAGGCCGGTGGCGCCGAGATGCTGCAGGAGGATGCTCGACAGCTCGCCGCCGACATCCGAACTGCCGGTGGCAGATGCGAACTGCAGATCTGGCCCCATCAAGTGCACGTCTTTCAGGCGCTGCCACGCATGACACCGGAAGCCGCCAAGGCGATGGCCTACGTGGCGCGGTTCATCGCGCACGCCCTGCAGGATGCGCGCGCCGTCACCGAGGGAGCCCGCTGACATGCTGGACAGACTTTTCAACCGGTCGAAGACCAGCCGCGGCGCGTTGGCCGTGGTGACCGGCGCCGGAAGCGGCATCGGTGCCGCGTTCGCCGTCGAACTGGCCACCCGTGGCGGCGCGGTGGTGTGCAGCGACATCGACGAGGCGGCTGCGCAGCGCACGGCCGACACCGTCACCGAGCAGGGCGCCAAGGCGGTGGCAATCCGTTGCGATGTATCGCGATTCGAAGACGTGCTGGCGCTGGCCGAACAGTCTCAATCCTGGTTCGCGGCGCCACCCACACTGGTGATCAACAATGCTGGCGTCGGCGCGGGCGGTGCCGCCATCGGCGAAGCGCCGCTCGACGATTGGCTGTGGACGTTGGGCATCAACCTCTGGGGGCCCATCCACGGCTGCCATGTGTTCGCCCCCGTGCTGCGCGAGGCAGAACGGTTACGCGCCCCGCGCGGCATCATCAACGTGGCCTCGGCCGCCGCGTTCGGAGCGGCGCCCGGCATGGCCGCCTACAACGTCAGCAAGGCCGGTGTGCTTTCACTCTCCGAGACCCTTGCCGCCGAACTGGCCGGCACGCCGGTGCGGGTCACGGTGCTGTGCCCCACGTTCGTCAAGACCAACATCCTCGAAACCGGCCGCATCAGCGAGCAATCCAGTGAACTGGCCGCAAAACTGATGCGCTGGACTGGGTTATCCGCCGAGAAGGTCGCGCGGGACTGCCTGGACGCCCACGACCGCGGCGAGCTGTACTGCATGCCGCAAATCGACGCCAAGATCGGCTGGAACATCAAACGCCTTGCCCCGCAGACCTATACGCGTGTCGCCGGCCTGGTATCCCGCATCAACCTGCCCTGATCACCGGAACGAAAAGGAGCCCCCAATGGCCATCGACATGGAAGCCATGCTCGCCAAGATCAAGGATCGCCAGTGGGCGCTCGCCGACATCGACTGGGACGCGCCTGGTGCCGACATGATCACTGATGAACAGCGGCCACAGCTCAAGGCATTTATGGCCGACCTGTGCTGGATCGAGAACATCGGCGCCAGGGGCTTCGCGGCGCTGGCGAAGAAGGCACCCAACCCGACCATCGCCGAGATCTACCGCTACTTCCACGCCGAGGAGCAGCGCCACGCCAATGCCGAACTGGCGCTGATGAAGCGCTGGGGCATGCTCGAGGACGGCGAGATTCCCGAGCCGAACGTCAACATCCGCCTGGCGATCGACTGGCTGGACCGCTGGGCCGATGACATGCCGCTGTCTCTGCTCGGCACCGTCATTCCGATGCTCGAAGTCGCACTGGATGGCGCCCTGTTGAAATTCCTCCTCGATGAGGTGCACGACCCCATTTGTCACCAGGTCTTCGAGAAGATCAACAATGACGAATCGCGGCATCTGGTCGTCGATTTCGAAGTCCTCGACATGATCGGGCACGCGAAGATCCGACGATTGCTAATCGACTTCGTCGGTCACAACGCCACTCCGGGTCTCATCATCGGTGCGATCACCGGTGCCCCGCTGATCAACAGGATCCGCAACGAGATCACCGCCATGGGTATGGAGCCCGAGCGACTTTACCGGGCCGTGAAGCGGTTCAAAGAGCTCGGCGACCGCGGCGAACGTACCAGGCGGGTACCGACTTATCGGTTCCTGAGGCGCTACGCCGGAGTGGTCACCAATCCACGCCACCCGTACCACCTGCTGGCGAATTCGATGGTGTGGCTTTCCGACCGATATCCGCGGCCTCTGCTTCCGCCGGTACCGACTTGGGTTGGAGAACTCACCCACGAGCCGGCGGCGTGACCGTGGCGAACGACCGCGCCCATGCGGCGCTCATCATCGGGGCAGGCTTCACCGGACTGGGGGCGGCGATCCGCTTGGCCGAGGCCGGGGTCGACGACATCGTGATGCTCGAGCGTGCCGACCGCGTCGGCGGGACCTGGCGCGACACAACGTATCCCGGTGCCAGCTGCGACGTCCCATCGCTGCTGTACTCGTACTCGTTTGTCAAGAACCCGACCTGGTCACGGACCTACTCCCCCGCGCCTGAGATCTACCGGCACCTCGAGGACATGGCGGACAGGTTCGGCATCCGCAGCCGCATCAGGTTCGGCCACGAGGTCAAGGGCTTGGCCTTCGACGAGGAAGCAGGCGTCTGGACCGCGACCACCAAGAACCGCAAGAGGTTTCGGGCCCGCACGGTCGTGCTCGCCTCGGGTCCGCTGTCCGACGTCAGCTTCCCCGACATCCGGGGCCTGGATAGCTACCGCGGACACAAGATCCACAGCGCACGCTGGGATCACGACTACGACTTCACCGGCAAGCGGGTCGCGGTCATCGGTACCGGCGCCAGCGCCATCCAGATCATCCCGGAGCTGGTCAAGCGGGCCGGGTTCGTCAAGGTCTTTCAGCGCACCCCGTGCTGGGTGTTACCACGCCTGGACGTCGCCACCCCACCGGCCGTGCAATCGTTGTTCACCAAAGTTCCTGCTGTCCAACAACTTGCGCGCCAGGCGCTGTACTGGGGCCACGAGGCGAGCGCCACGGCGCTGGTATGGGACACACCGCTGACGTCGCTGGTCGCCCGGCTGGGCCGGGCCCACCTGCGCGCCCAGGTGAAAGACCCCTGGCTGCGCCGTCAGCTGACGCCGGACTTCAGGCCGGGGTGTAAACGCATGCTGGTGTCCAGCGACTACTACCCCGCGGTGCAGCGCGACAACTGCAAGCTCATCGACTGGCCGATCGCCACGTTGAGCCCGGTCGGCATTCGCACCAGCGATGGCATCGAACACCACCTCGACTGCATCGTGTTCGCCACCGGCTACGACGTGCATCTGACCGGACCGCCCTTTCCCGTCACCGGGCTCGGCGGCCGGTCGCTGGCCGCCGAATGGACCGGCGGCGCACAGGCTTACAAGAGCATCAACGTGCACGGGTATCCGAACCTGTTCGTCATGACCGGCCCCAACTCCGGGCCCGGCCACAACTCGCTGCTGGTCTACATCGAGGGCCAGCTCGACTACGCCGTGCGGGGCATCACCACCATCCTCAACGACGACCTGCGTTATCTCGATGTCCGTGACGAGGTCCAGCGTCGGCACAACGAGGAACTACAGCGTCGGCTCACCAGGACGACGTGGATGTCGGGGTGCCGCAGCTGGTACCTCACCAAGGACGGCTTCAACGGGTCGATGTACCCCGGCTTCGCCACGCAGTATCTTCGCCAGATGAGGAATTTCCGCTACGAGGACTACCAGGCGGTGGCACGCCGCGCCCCAACGCCGGCCACTGCGTCGGCCTGAAATGCCGCACTGACATGGCCACCGAGCGCGCATCGCGGCCCGAACCCGGCACCATCGGCGGCGTGCTGCACAACGTGCGGCGCGCACCCAAGCGCGTGCGGCGCCAATCGCGGGAATACCGCCAACTCATCGAGGGGGCGGTGTCCCAGCTTTTCGAGTCGGCCGCCCGACACCCGCACGGCGCAGCGAACTCCGGTGAATACCGCATCGACGACCTGGCCCGGCTGGCGGGCACCACGACGCGCAACATCCGCGTGTACCGCGACCGCGGGCTGCTGCCGCCCCCGCTGCGGGTGGGGCGCATCGCTCTGTTCAACGACACCCACCTGACCCGGCTGCGGCTCATCACCTCGATGCTCGACCGCGGTTACAACATCGCACATGTGCGAGAAATGCTCAGCGCATGGGAGGAAGGCAAAAACCTCGGCGACGTGCTGGGCCTCGAAACGGCGATCGCGGGCCCGTGGACCACCGAGAAGCCGGAGAGCATGCCGCTGTCGGAGGCGCAGCGATTGGTCGACGACGCCGATGCGTTCGAACGTCTGGTCGCGCTGCAGGTGATCCGGATCGATGGGACGCAGGCCACCGTCACCCGCCCGAAACTCATCGAGGCGTTCAACGAAATCCGCGGCTACGGCGTCAAATTGGACAAGCTCATCGACCTCCACGAACAGATCGTCCCCGAGATCGACAAGATCAGCGACATGCTGGTGCGCGCCGGCGCGGAACACGTGCTCGACCGGATCAAGCCCGGCGAACCGCTGCCGGAAGACGCCGAGATCGCCGAGCTGATCACCATGTTGGTGCGCTTCCGCACTCAAGCGGTGGCGACCGTCACCGCCACACTCGCATCCTCGATCGAATCCAACATCGAGTCGCTCGTCGGCCGCATCTTGGCCGACTACCTCGAATCGGGCTCGTCGGTCTGAGTCTGGTTCGCGCGCACCTCGGGCCGTGCGCGCGCAAACTAGACGGCGGGCAGCATCAAATAGGAGTACTGACCACCGTGCAGGTTAAGCACGTGTAAGTGCCCGTGCAGGCCGCAGCCGTCGGGTAAGTGAGGGCCAGCATTATGGCAAGAATGACTTTGGACTTACGGCCAGACACAAATACTCCATCCCGTTGAAGTTGGCACAGATGCTAAGCGGGGCACCGTCGGAAAACCGGAAAATGATAGATTTTCGCTGCAAATCCGCAGCAGCCATACAGAATGGCGCGTCGCACCGGCCCGACGGCGGGCGTCAGCAGCGCATGACCGGCGTCAGTGTTGGCTCAGCGTCAGCGTTCCTTTTGTCTGCAACACTTTGCTAGCGGTGATCTTCTCGGTTCTGCGCGCCTCACGCTCGAGGTAGCGCTGCTTGGACTCGTCGAATTTCACCGAAGCGTCCTCGAGTTCCTTGACCAGCAGCGCGAGATCGTCGCGCATCGCGGCGGCCTCACCGGTGAAGTCTTCGCGTTCGAAAATCCGCCACTTCTTCAGGACGGGCAGCACGACTTCCTCGAGATGAATGCGCGGGTCGTAGACGCCACCAACGGCGATGATCACCGCCTTGCGGCGGAACTCGGGCACCGTGAATCCGGGCATCTTGAAATTGCGCAGAATCCGATGCACGGACCTCATCGCCTGATCGGGTGCGATGTCCAAACCCGCGGCGCTGATATCGCGGTAGCAGAGCATGTGCAGGTTCTCGTCGTGCGACACCCTGGCCATCAACTGCTCGGCGATGGTGTCATTGCTGGCTTTGCCCGTGTTGCGGTGTGAGACGCGGGTGGCGAGTTCCTGAAACGAGACGTACATGACCGAGTCGAACAGGCTCTCAGCGAACATGTCGCCCTGCTGATTCTGTCCCGGACTGAAGCCTCTGGTCATTTGCTCGAGCCGGAGCTTCTCGAGCTCCACCGGGTCGACGGCGCGGGTCACCACGAGGTAGTCGCGCAGCGCCGTGCTGTGCCGGGCCTCCTCGGCGGTCCACCGATTCACCCACTGTCCCCACGGACCGTCCATGCTGAAATTCATCGCGATCTCACGGTGGTACGACGGCAAATTGTCTTCGGTCAGCAGGTTTTGCACCATCGCCACCTGCGCGACGTCGGGCAGCGTGCTCTGCCCGGGCTGCCAATCCTGGCCGTCGGGCCCGTAGAAATTCTTCCCGTCCGACCAGGGCACATAATCGTGCGGGCTCCACTCTTTGAACATCGAGAGATGGCGATTGAGCAGGCGCTCGACCACCGGCTCGAGCTCGTGAAGTAGCTGCAGGTTGGTCAGGGGTTTGGACACTTAGCCCTCCCGGTTATCCGTCGCGGTCGTAACGCGCATGTATCTGTGTCATGCGGTTACATAAAGATGGCACGCGAGCGGACCGGGCAAATAGGGCCGAAAGTCCCCACGGCGCCAACCGTGACGCAGAGAACACCCGACCGCCGATCGGGACCGGCTTATCGATTAAAAGCTATTGGCGCGCAATCAAATACGGGGCCAGGGTGGACAGCTTCTCGCAGGTCTCTTCGAACTCGCGATCGGGTGTGGACTCTTCGATGATGCCGGCGCCCGCCCGCAGCCACGTCTTGCCATCGCGCTCGTAGGCCGCCCGCAACGTCAGCGCCGCGTCCAGGCCGCCGTCGGCCGAAATCATCACGACCGCACCCGAATACAGACCGCGTGGTCCCTCGTCGAGGCGCATGATCGCTTCGACGCCACCGGCTTTCGGGATGCCCGACGCGGTGACGGCCGGGAACAGCGCTTCGAGCGCGTCCATCCGGTCGTTCGAGGTGTCGAGCCGGCCGCTGACCGTGGACCCGAGATGCTGCACGCTCCCCCGTTCGCGCACCGTCATGAAGTCGGTGACGACGGCAGTACCGGGCTCGGCGATCTCGGCCATTTCCTGCAGCGAGCTGCGTACCGAAATAGCATGCTCGACAATCTCTTTGGAATTCGATTCCAAGTCGTCGCGGGCTTGACGGTCGCGGACCGCGCCACGGCCGAGCGCTCGGGTGCCCGCCAGCGGTTCGGTCACCACGACGCCGTCGTGGTGGACGGCCGCAACCAGTTCGGGGCTATAACCGACGGCGCGAATTCCGCCCAGCCGCAGCAGAAATGACCTCACCGGTGTGTTGTGCCGGCGAGCCAAGCGATAGGTGGATGGGAAGTCAAGCGGGAAAGGCACTTCGAGAGAGCGCGAAAGGATGACCTTGTGGTAGCGGCCCGCGGCGATCTCGCCGACGGCCGACGCGACCCGATCGCGGTAGCCGGACGGGTCAGCGACCACGTCGACCGCCGAGGCGTCGCGCACGTCGGGCACACCGTCGCCGAGCACGCCCAGGACCTCGTCCCGGTGGTCGGCCGATGTGCCGAACAGGCGGATCCCCTCCCGGGTCACCACGATGCGCCCATGCGGCCAAAACACCCGGGCCAGTGGGGTTCCCGGTGCCAGCCGCTGCTGCAGCCCGTAGCGATACACGCCGAATTCGAAGGCAATCCAGCCGAAGAGCTGGTCGGTCTCCAGCAGCAGCCGGTCAATGGCTTCGCCGAGAACCGGCCCCGGCCGGCCCGACCACTGTTGGCACTGGGTCACGCCGTCGCGGATCACCCGCAGCTCGTCACTGTCCAGCTCGATCATGGCGCGCACGCCGGTGGCGAGCACCCATTCACCGCCGCGCTCGTAGAGCAGATACTCGTCCCCTACGCGCTCGGACAGCACCACGGCCAGCTCGGCCGCCAGGTCCGCGGGATCGATATGCACGGGAAGCGGGATCGACGGCGACTCACAGCCGGCGGAACTTGTCTCGACGCTGACCTCGGTCACGGTTAGTAAATGTAGCCTAACCTATGTAGCTACGCGCAACCGATCCCGCCAACTGATCCCTCGATCGCCGCGTTCAGCTAAAACTTCCGCGGAGTTAAAGCCCCGGCCGGTCCGTGTCCAGCGGGCCAAGTCGGCTGACATGCGGTGGCCTCCGTCGCGTTCCCGCAGGTAATTGGCGCTACGGGGCGCCGACCAGGGGCCCGCCTGTGAAGATCGCCACTCCAAAGGTTTCCCTACCGTTTACGTCGTGGCCGCACAACGTGGCGCTTTGGCGGCCAGACTTTTCCTAGCGCACATTGCACCCTGCCCACACCCGCCGGATTGGAGGAACACGGTGTTCATCATTCGGCTTTTCAACGGCGAGGAAGTGCATGCGAGCGAGGGCGACGAGCTCGAAATCAATCCACAGACCGGGGTGCTTTCGGTTTCCCGGGTCGATGGCTTCGAGGAAATCACTACGCATTTCTCGCCGTCGGCGTGGCTGTCGGTGACGCACCGCAAAAAAGGGGCCGGCGTGCGGCCCTCACTCGTCCCGTCGGCGCGTTGATCCGAATTTGACTGCACAGTAAATGCACAGCACCTTCACACCAAACTCGCGGCACCCGATGCACACCCGTGCGCGGGATTCCTCGCGGTTAATTTCGCTCTGACCAGCACTTTTACCGGGCATTAGCGGATCCCGACACGGCCTTCGCCCTGTGAGCGTTGAACTGGCGACGAGTCGGCCGCGGGGATAAATTCTTGACGGTCGTCGGGATGTTTCGTGGTTGCTCCGCTTGCGGACGGTGCTTCCCCCAGATCAGCGCGCTAACCAACGGAGGCATCGATGCTGCAAGAGTTTTGGCACAACTTCACCCATAACCTGTTCAAACCGCTTCTGTTGTTCTTTTACTTCGGGTTCCTGATTCCGATCCTCAAGGTGCGGTTCGAATTCCCGTATGTCATCTATCAGGGATTGACCATGTACCTGTTGCTGGCCATCGGCTGGCACGGCGGGGAAGAACTAGCGCAAGTCAAGGCATCCAGCGTCGGGGTCATCGTGGGCTTCATGGTGCTGGGCTTCGTGCTGAACTGTGCGATCGGCGGCCTGGCTTACCTGGGCCTCGGCCGCCTGAAATCACTGCGAAAGGTCGACCGCGCAACGGTCGCCGGCTACTACGGGTCGGACTCGGCGGGAACGTTCGCCACCTGCGTGGCCGTCCTGACCGCGGTGGGCATCGCGTTCAACGCGTACATGCCGGTGATGCTGGCCGTGATGGAGATCCCGGGCTGCTTGGTGGCGCTGTATTTCGTTGCCCGACTGCGGCATCGGGGCATGGACTCCGCCGGCTACATGCCCGACGAGGCCGGCTATACGCCGCCGGTCAAGGTCGGCGTGGGACCCGGGACCGCCGCGCGTCCTCCGCAGGGGCAGAGTCTCGAGAGTCAAGAGGAAGCCGGGATCGAGCAGGAGCTGGAGCTCTCGCTGGAAAAGCTGGAGCACCCGGATTGGGAGCCCGACCAGAGCCCGCCGCGCCCCAAGGGCAAGAAGGTGCCCATCTTCTCCCGGGAACTGTTCCAGGAGGTCTTCCTCAACCCCGGCCTCGTCCTTTTGATGGGGGGCATCATCATTGGCCTCGTCAGTGGGCTGCAGGGGCAGAAGGTCGTCGCCGACGACGACAAGTTCTTCGTGATGGCCTTCCAGGGCGTGCTGTGTCTGTTCCTGCTCGAGATGGGGATGACGGCGTCGCGCAAGTTGAAGGACCTGCGCGCGGCCGGTCCCGGATTCATCGTCTTCGGCCTCGTGGCACCGAATGTCTTTGCGACGCTGGGCATTATCGTCGCCTGCAGCTATGCGTCGCTGACCCACACCGACTTCAAGACCGGAACCTACGTGCTGTTCGCGGTGCTGTGCGGTGCGGCGTCCTACATCGCCGTTCCGGCGGTGCAGCGCCTGGCGATCCCCGAAGCGAGCCCGACGTTGCCGCTGGCCGCCTCACTGGGCCTGACGTTTTCCTACAACGTCACCGTGGGGATCCCGCTCTACATCGAGATCGCCCGCATCTTCGAGCGTCTGTTCGGAGTGTGACCACGCCCGGAAGGCCGCTACCCCAATAGCGTTCGCACCACAGCGTCGGCCAGCAGCCGTCCGCGCGGCGTCAGCACCAGCCTGTCACCCTCGGACACCAACAAGCCGTCGACCACCACGCTCTCGGCGCGGCCGCGCTCGGCGGCACTGAGCAGGTCAACCAGAAGTCCTTGGCGCAGACGCGTTTTCAACAGCACGTCTTCGGTGTGCAAGGCGTCGGCATCGAGCCGCTCGAATCCGGCCACCGGCAGCTCCCCGGCGCCCAGCCTCTCCGCATACGCGTTGGGATGCTTGACGTTCCACCACCGCGTCGTGCCGAGGTAGCCGTGCGCGCCCGGTCCGGCGCCCCACCACTGACCGCCGTCCCAGTAGCCCAGGTTGTGGCGGCATTCACCGCCGGGCCGCGACCAGTTGGAGACTTCGTACCAAGACATCCCGGCCTGCGACAACCGCGCATCGACCAATTCGTAGCGGTGGGCCAGCACGTCGTCGTCGGGTGGGGCCAATTCGCCGCGACGGACCCGCCGGGCCAGCGCGGTGCCCTCCTCGACGACGAGCGCGTAGGCGGAGACGTGATCCACGCCGGTCTCCACCGCCGTGTCGACCGACCGCAGCAGGTCGTCGTCGGACTCCCCCGGCGTGCCGTAGATCAAATCGAGGCTGACGTGCTCGAAGCCCGCCGCCAAGGCCTCGCGGGCGGCGGCCGCCGACCGGTTCGGGGTGTGGATGCGGTCGAGGACACCCAGCACCCTCGGCGCCACGGACTGCATCCCCAGCGATACCCGGGTGAAGCCGGCCGCGCGAATGGCGTCGAAGAAATCCGGCCAGGCCGACTCGGGGTTGGCCTCGGTGGTGACCTCGGCGCCGGGAGCCAGCGTGAAGTGGCGACGCAGCATGTCCAGCAGTGTGGCCATCCGGGCACCCCCCAGCAGCGACGGCGTTCCGCCCCCCACGAACACGGTGTTCACCGGGGGCGCCTGCAATCGCGCGGCCGCCAGTTCGAGTTCGGTCCCCAGCGCGCCGAGCCAGGCGTCCGGGTTGACGCCGCCCAATTCGGCCGGGGTGTACGTATTGAAATCGCAATAACCGCAACGTGTTACGCAAAACGGAACGTGCACATAGATGCCGAATGGCCGCCCGGCGACCACCCCGACGCCGGGGAGCTCGACCGGTTTTTCGCGAATGGCCATGCCAAATGATCCCACGACAGGCGGAGTGACCCGGGGTCGTCGATGGCCACTAGGGAACCGGCCCGCACGCAAGGGAACAGTCGCATCAACTTCTAAGGGTTTGCCGGGGAGATTTCCCAGGCTCGGCCGGTAGTTTTAATCACCGTGAGCCAAGATTTGACCTGCTCGCACGGCCCTTCGGCATCCGTGGCACAATGGTGGCGTGACTGTCGACCGGCCCGGCCCCCACATGGTGCTCGTGGCGCGACGGCACATTGATCTCAAGCGCGTTTGCAGCTGTATCTGTCTGCCTTGACGTGGTAGACCCAGGCCCCCTGTGTCTCCAGCTGGCCGATGGTTCCGCGCCGCCTGAAAGTGCCGGTGAACTGTGCTGGCCGCGCTGGCGATCTTTTTAAAGGAGAGAACTTCCCGATGACCACCGCCAGAGCCGCGAAGCCCCGTAACGAGGGCCAATGGGCACTGGGAAATCGTGAGCCGCTGAACCCGAACGAGGAGATGAAGCAGGCCGGCGCCCCGCTGGACGTGCGGGAGCGCATCGAGACGATCTACGCCCAGAACGGCTTCGACAGCATCGACAAGAGCGACCTGCGTGGGCGTTTCCGCTGGTGGGGGCTCTACACCCAGCGCGAACAGGGCTACGACGGGTCGTTCACCGGCGACGACAACGCCGAGTTGCTGGAAGCCAAGTACTTCATGATGCGGCTGCGCTGCGACGGCGGAGCCCTGTCGGCGGCCGCGCTGCGCACCGTCGGCCAGATTTCCACCGAATTCGGCCGCGACACCGCCGACATCACCGACCGTGAGAACGTCCAGTACCACTGGATCGAGGTCGAAAACGTCCCCGAGATCTGGCGGCGGCTGGCCGCGGTCGGCCTGCAGACCGCCGAGGCGTGCGGTGACTGCCCCCGCGTGATCCTGGGCTCGCCGCTGGCCGGTGAGTCGCTCGACGAGGTGCTGGACCCCAGCTGGGCGATCGAGGAGATCGCGCGCCGCTACATCGGCCAACCCGACTTCGCCGACCTGCCGCGCAAGTACAAGACCGCGATCTCGGGTCTGCAAGACGTGGTGCACGAGGTGAACGACATCGCGTTCATCGGCGTCAACCACCCCGAGCATGGCCCGGGGCTGGACCTGTGGGTCGGCGGTGGCCTGTCGACCAACCCGATGCTGGCCCAGCGGGTCGGCGCCTGGGTGCCGCTCGACGAGGTTCCCGAGGTGTGGCACGCGGTGACGTCGATCTTCCGCGACTACGGCTACCGCCGGCTGCGGTCCAAGGCGCGGCTGAAGTTCCTGGTCAAAGACTGGGGCATTGCCAAATTCCGGGAAGTTCTCGAAACCGAGTACCTCAAGCGTCCGCTGATCGACGGCCCGGCCCCCGAGCCGCTCAAGCACCCGATCGACCACGTGGGCGTGCAGCGTCTCAAGAACGGGCTCAACGCGGTGGGCGTCGCCTCGATCGCGGGCCGGGTGTCGGGCACCATCCTCACCGCGGTGGCCGACCTCGCCGAGCAAGCCGGCTCGGACCGGATCCGGCTCACGCCCTACCAGAAGCTGGTCATCCTCGACGTGCCCGACGACAAGCTCGACGAGCTGGTCGTCGGCCTGGAGGCGCTGGGCCTGCAGTCGCGGCCGTCGCATTGGCGGCGGAATGTGATGGCGTGCACGGGGATCGAGTTCTGCAAGCTGTCCTTCGCCGAAACCCGGGTCAAGGCGCAGTCTTTGGTGCCCGAGCTGGAGCGCCGGCTCGCCGACGTCAACGAGCAGCTCGACGTGCCCATCACTGTCAACATCAACGGCTGCCCCAATTCCTGCGCCCGCATTCAGGTCGCCGACATCGGGCTCAAGGGCCAGATGGTCGATGACGGAGAGGGCGGCTCGGTCGAGGGTTTCCAGGTTCACCTGGGCGGAAGCCTGGGCCTGGACAGCGGGTTCGGCCGAAAACTGCGCCAGCACAAGGTCACCAGCGACGAGCTCGGCGACTACATCGAGCGCGTCACACGCAACTTCCTGAAATATCGCGGTGAGGGTGAACGTTTCGCACAGTGGGCTATGAGGGCAGACGAGGACGATTTGCGATGAGCGAACGAACAACCAAGCTTCCAGAAGCCGAATTGCGGGCGCTCGCCGCCCGCGGCGCGGCCGAGCTGGAGGGCGCCAGCGCCGCCGAGGTGTTGCGCTGGACTGACGAGACATTCGGCGGCATCAACGGGCCCCGCGGCTGGGCCACCTGCAATTACGTGGTGGCCTCCAGCATGCAGGAGGCCGTATTGATCGACCTGGCGGCAAAGGTGCGCCCGGGCGTGCCGGTGGTCTTCTTGGACACCGGCTATCACTTCGTGGAGACCATCGGTACCCGAGACGCGATCGAATCCGTATACGACATCCGGGTGCTCAACGTCACTCCCGAACACAGCGTCGCCGAGCAGGACAGGCTGCTGGGCAAGGACCTGTTCGCCCGGGATCCCGGCGAGTGCTGCCGGCTGCGCAAGGTCGCGCCGCTGGGCAAGACGCTGCAGGGGTACTCGGCGTGGGTGACGGGGTTGCGCCGGTCTGAGGCCGCGACGCGCGCGAACGCGCCGGTGGTCGGCTTCGATGAGGGCTTCAAGCTCGTCAAGGTCAACCCGATGGCGACCTGGTCCGACGAGGACGTGCAGAACTACATCGACGAGCACAGCGTGCTGGTCAATCCGCTTATCTACGAAGGCTATTCATCGATCGGCTGCCAGCCCTGCACGGCCAAGCCGCTGGCCGGCGCCGACCCGCGCAGCGGCCGCTGGCAGGGCCGGGCCAAGACCGAATGCGGTTTGCACGCCTCGTAAGAGGCTCACGGTCAACGTGTTTCGCCGCCCCCGGCCGGGTGAGAACCGGGCCGGTGAAAAGCGATAGCGCGTTCGCGGAAAGCAACGGTCGGCCCGGGGTTACCCACGCGGGATAAGGGGCCCATGCATCACGCGGAGGTCAGCGTGCTCTCATCCTGGTCAGCCTCGTCCGCGCCACTTGCGTTGTCGGCCAAGGCGATCGGCGGGACCCTGGTGGCACGCACGTAGACGGTGTCGCCCTCGCGAAGGGCCAGGGCCTCGGCGTCGCCGCGGGTGATCTGGGCGGTGAAGAATCCACCGGTGGCCGCGCTGGTCAACTCGACCCGCACCTCGAAGCCCAGCGTCACCACCCGGTCGACGATGGCGCGCACCACCCCCACGGACTCGGCCGTGCCGTCGCCGCCGGCGATCGCCATCTCGGGGTTGCGGCCCACCCGGATATCGTGCGGCCGCACCAGGGTGCCGTTCAGGGTGGACACCGCACCGAGGAACGACATCACGAACGCGTTCGCCGGGGTGTCGTAGACGTCGGTCGGGGATCCGATCTGTTCGACGCGGCCCTTGTTCAGCACCGCGATGCGGTCGGCGACGTCCAGCGCCTCGGCCTGGTCGTGGGTGACAAGCACCGTGGTCACGTGCACCTCGTCGTGCAGGCGCCGCAACCACGCGCGCAGATCCTCGCGCACCTTGGCGTCCAGCGCGCCGAACGGCTCGTCGAGCAGCAACACCTGCGGGTCGACGGCCAACGCCCGCGCCAGCGCCATCCGCTGCCGCTGACCACCGGACAGCTGGTTGGGATAGCGGGCCTGAAACCCGCTCAGTCCCACCACTTCCAGCAGGTTGTCGACTTTGGCTTTGATCTCGGCCTTGGGTCGCTTGCGGACCTTGAGTCCGTAGGCCACGTTGTCGCGGACGGTCAGGTGCTTGAACGCCGCGTAGTGCTGGAACACGAACCCGATGCCGCGGCGCTGCGGCGGCACCCGGGTCACGTCCCGACCGTAGATGGTCACGGTTCCGGTGTCGGGTTGGTCGAGGCCGGCGATGGTGCGCAGCAGGGTCGACTTGCCCGAGCCGCTGGGACCCAACAGCGCGGTCAGCGAGCCGGTGGGCACGACGAAGTCCACATGGTCCAGCGCGACGAAATCGCCATAACGTTTGTTGGCGTCGCGCACGACGATGGCGATGTCGTCCCGGTTGGCGTGAGTCACGGTCATTCTCCTCGTCAGGCCTGCCTGGCCGCTCGTGCGCGTCGCGCGTCCAGCACCACTTGGAAAACCAGCACCAGCACGGCCACCCCCATCAGCAGTGTGGACAGCGCGTAGGCGCCGTATTCCGCACCGCGGTTGTACCGGTCGGAGACAAGCAATGTCAGTGTCTGCGACTTCCCCGGCAGGTTCGACGACACCATCAGCACGGCGCCGTACTCCCCCAGGGTACGTGCAATCGTCAACACGATGCCGTAGGTCAGACCCCACCGGATGGACGGCAGGGTGATCCGCCAAAAGGTCTGCCACCAGCCCGAACCCAGGGTGGCCGCGGCCTCCTCCTGGTCGGTTCCCAGCTCGTGCAGCACCGGCTCCACTTCGCGCACCACGAAGGGCAGCGTGACGAAGATGCTGGCGAGCACGATGCCCGGCAGGCCGAAGATGATCTTGAACCCGAGGTCTTGTTCCACGAACCCCAGGGCACCGGCCGACCCCCACAACACGATCAACGCGACGCCCACGATGACGGGTGAGACCGCGAACGGCAGATCGATGACCGCCTGCAGCATGCCCTTGCCGCGAAACCTGTTGCGCGCCAGGACCAACGCGGTGGGGATGCCGAAGACGACGTTCAGCGGCACCACGATGGCCACCACCAGCAGCGTCAGGTTCAGCGCCGATATCGCCGCGGGGGTGCTGACCCAGGCGTAGAACTGCCCCAGTCCGGGTTGGAACGTCCGCCACAGAATCAACGCCACCGGAATGACCAGCAGCACGAAGATGTAGGCGAGCGCGACGAATCGCAACCAATAACGCACTCCCGCAGACGATGTCATGCGGACAGCTCCTCCCGCTTGGCCGCATGGCCTCCCACGATCCGCAGGACGAGCAGCACGACAAACGAAATGCCCAACAGCACAATCGATATCGCGGCCGCGCCGGTGCGGTCGTCGTTCTCGATCAACGTGCGAATCCACTGCGACGACACTTCGGTCTTGCCGGGCACCGCACCGCCGATGAGCACCACCGAACCGAACTCGCCGATCGCCCGCGAGAAAGCCAGGCCCGCCCCGGACAACAACGCGGGCAACAGCGACGGCAGCACCACCGAGGTGAAGATCTTGGGGCCGCTGGCACCCAGCGACGCCGCCGCCTCCTCGGCTTCACGATCGAGTTCCAGCAGCACCGGCTGCACGGCGCGCACCACGAACGGCAGCGTGACGAAGGCCAGGGCCACCGCCACACCCCACGACGTGTGCTGCAGTTGCAGACCGATGGGGCTGTGGTTGCCGTACAACGCCAGCATCACCAGGCTGGCGACGATGGTCGGCAGCGCGAAGGGCAGATCGATGATCGCGTCGACGAGGCGTTTGCCCGGAAAGTCGTCCCGCACCAGCACCCACGCGATCACCAGGCCGAAAACCAGGTTGAGCACGGTGACCCCGGCCGAGATCGTCAGGGTGACCCGAAACGATTCCAGCGCGGCATTCGAGGTGACGGCGAGCCAGAAAGCCTGCCAGCCGCCGCTCGCGGATTGCCACGCGATCGCGGCCAGCGGCAGCAACACGATCACCGAGAGCCAGATTGTGGCCGCGCCGACCCGAAGGGCGGTGGTGCCGCGGCCGCGCTCGGGAAGCGGGCCCCCTGGCACGTCGCCGCCGAGCTCAGGTCGGACTGCCAGCGGGTCCGGCGTGATGGCCGTCATCCGGTGGCCTTCGTGTAGATCTTCGTGATGCTGCCGGAGTTCTTGTCGAACAGCTGCGGATCCGCTGTGGCCCAGCCGCCCAGGTCGGCGATGGTCCACAGTTTCGCCGGCACGGGGTACTGGTTGCGGAAGTCGGCGACCACGGCCGGGTCGACCGGGCGGAAACCGGCTTGCGCCCAGACCTTTTGGGCCGCGGCCGTGTATTGGAAGTTTTTGAAGGCGACGGCGGCGTCCAGGTGCCGGCTGGTGTTGACCACCGCCACCGGATTGTCGATCTTGAAGGTCTGCGCCAAGTTGATGTGTTCGACCGGCTTTCCGGCCCGCTCGGTGGCGATGGCCTCGTTCTCGTAGCTGATCAACACGTCACCGCTGCCCTGGACGAAGACGTCGGTGGCTTCCCGGCCCGATCCGGGTCGCAGTTTCACGTGTTCGGTGACCAGCTTCTTGATGAAATCCACCCCGGCGTCGCTGTGTGCGCCGCCTTCGCTCTTGACGGCGTACGGCGCGAGCAGGTTCCACTTGGCCGAGCCGGAACTCAGCGGACTGGGGGTGATGACCTCCACACCGGGGCGCAGCAGGTCATCCCAATCCTTGATGTTCTTCGGATTGCCCTTGCGCACCATCAGCGTGACCACCGAACCGAACGGAATTCCCTTGGTGGCGTCG
Source organism: Mycobacterium sp. NGS33 (assembly GCF_059812885.1). Classification (NCBI taxonomy): domain Bacteria; kingdom Bacillati; phylum Actinomycetota; class Actinomycetes; order Mycobacteriales; family Mycobacteriaceae; genus Mycobacterium; species Mycobacterium sp. NGS33. Next base: position 20,611 of record NZ_JCALDN010000008.1, read on the forward strand.
GTATTCCATTCCTTGGAGACCTTGCCGGCCTTGACCAGTCGAGCGATGTCGGGTTCGACGGAGAAATTCACGACGTCGGCCGGCTTGCCGTCGACGACGCCGCGGGACTGGTCACCGGAGGCGCCGTAGGAGGTGACCACCTGGACGCCCTTGCCTTCGTCGGAGGCGTTGAACGCCGGAATTATCTTGCTCCAACCGGGTTCTGGGACCGAATAGGCGACCAGGGTGATGCTGGTGCGCGCGTTGGCCAGACCACCGCCGCCGACGGCATCACTGGCCCCGCCATGGCACCCGGCGATCAGGCCGGCGACGACGGCGAGGGCGAGGACGGGCCGCCAGCTTGATGCGGTCCTGGTGTCCATGGAGGGCCTTCCGGTGCGAGACGTATGGGAGTCGTGTCCCGTTTCTGCGGAAAGGCACCTAGAACTTCAGGAGAATTCGAAAACTCCAGACCAGACCGCGCACGGGTGTGGGAGTCAGCGACAACAGTGCACGAAGGCATGGCACTCCGAGATGCTCATCGCCACGCGCATGGCGGGAAGCCTAACAGGAATTGACGTTGCCGCCACCGCAGCGGTGGCTGTGCAGACGGCCCATGGCCGTTAGCGGTGCATCGCGTGGGTCACCAGCCACGTGACGACCACCAGCGCCACCAGGATGACCAGAATCAGGGTCACGTGTGACCGAGGCATGCGCTACCCGGGCGTCCCGTCGTGGCGGGCACGGCGCATCAGCTCGATGCCCTTTCCGAGCACGCCATCCAGCAGTGCCGCCGTGGCGTAGGCCACCACCAGCACAGCGGGCATCACCACCAGGGCCTGCAGCACGAAAGGCAGCCCCGACAGCCACAGCTCGTTGCCGTCCCACCAATTGAGGAACGCGTTCACGTGGCTCACCCTATTCGGCCGGGCCGCCGAAGACCATCGGCCCGGCGGGAACGCGCACCGGCACAGGCCCGACGCAACGGACGGCGGCGCGGCACGCCAGCTCGGCGAAACGTTGGACGCGAGACCGCTGAGCAGCGATGATGTCCAGATGGTTCTGCATGCCCAGCCCGAAGACCAGCCGGCCGCACCGCTCGACGCCCTGCCCGGGGAAGAGCGTCAGGCCGCCTCCGCCACGTCGATGTCGTCGTCCATCGACCTGCGCACACCCGGGCCCCTCGCTCCCAGCGCTGCCCTGCGGAACCCGTTCCCGCCGATCGCCGACTACGCGTTCCTGTCGGACTGGGAAACCACCTGCCTGATCTCCCCCGCCGGCTCGGTGGAATGGCTCTGCGTGCCCCGCCCGGACTCGCCCAGTGTGTTTGGGGCGATCCTGGACCGCAGCGCCGGTCATTTCCGGCTGGGGCCCTACGGGGTCTCGGTGCCCTCGGCCCGCCGCTATTTGCCCGGCAGCCTGATCATGGAAACCACCTGGCAGACCCACACCGGGTGGCTGATCGTGCGCGATGCGCTGGTGATGGGCCCGTGGCACGATCTGGAGCGGCGGTCGCGCACACACCGCCGCACCCCGATGGACTGGGACGCCGAGCACATCCTGCTGCGCACGGTGCGCTGCGTCAGCGGCACCGTCGAGCTGATGATGAGCTGCGAACCGGCGTTCGACTACCACCGCGTCGGCGCCACCTGGGAGTACTCGGCCAACGCGTACGGCGAGGCCGTCGCCCGGGCCACCAAGGATCCCGACGCCCACCCGACGATGCGGCTGACCTCCAACCTGAGGATCGGGTTGGAAGGCCGCGAGGCGCGCGCACGCACCCGGATGAAAGAGGGTGACGACGTGTTCGTCGCCCTGAGCTGGACCAAGCACCCGGCGCCGCAGACCTACGAAGAGGCCGCCGAGAAGATGTGGCAGACCACCGAGTGCTGGCGGCAGTGGATCAACATCGGGAACTTCCCCGACCATCCCTGGCGGGCGTATCTGCAGCGCAGCGCGCTGACGCTGAAGGGCCTGACGTACTCGCCCACCGGTGCGCTGCTGGCGGCCAGCACCACGTCGTTGCCGGAAACGCCTCAGGGCGAACGCAACTGGGATTACCGCTACGCCTGGGTGCGCGACTCCACCTTCGCGCTGTGGGGCCTGTACACGCTCGGACTGGATCGCGAGGCCGACGACTTCTTCGCCTTCATCGCCGACGTCTCCGGCGCCAACAACAACGAGCGCCATCCGCTGCAGGTCATGTACGGCGTGGGCGGCGAGCGCAGCCTGGTCGAAGAGGAACTGCATCACCTGTCCGGCTACGACCATGCCCGGCCGGTGCGGATCGGCAATGGCGCCTACGACCAGATCCAGCACGACATCTGGGGCTCCATCCTGGACTCCTTCTACCTGCACGCCAAGTCGCGCGAGCAAGTGCCCGAGACGTTGTGGCCGGTGCTGAAGAAGCAGGTGGAGGAGGCGATCAAGCACTGGCGCGAGCCGGACCGCGGCATCTGGGAGGTGCGCGGGGAGCCGCAGCACTTCACGTCGTCGAAGGTGATGTGCTGGGTGGCGCTCGACCGCGGCGCCAAGCTGGCCGAGCGGCAGGGCGAGAAGAGCTACGCCCAGCAGTGGCGGGCGATCGCCGAGGAGATCAAGAACGACATCCTGGCGCACGGCGTGGACGCCCGCGGGGTGTTCACCCAGCGCTACGGCAGCGACGCGCTGGACGCCTCGCTGCTGTTGGTGGTGCTGACGCGGTTCTTGCCGCCGGACGACCCGCGGGTGCGCAACACGGTCCTGGCGATCGCCGACGAACTCACCCAGGAGGGCCTGGTGTTGCGCTACCGGGTCGAGGAAACCGACGACGGGCTGTCCGGCGAGGAGGGCACCTTTACGATCTGCTCGTTCTGGCTGGTGTCGGCGCTCGTCGAGATCGGCGAGGTGGCGCGCGCCAAACGACTGTGCGAGCGGCTGCTGTCCTACGCCAGCCCACTGCACCTCTACGCCGAGGAGATCGAGCCGCGCACCGGTCGGCAACTAGGCAACTTCCCGCAGGCCTTCACCCACCTGGCGCTGATCAACGCGGTGGTGCACGTCATCCGCGCCGAGGAGGAAGCCGACGGCTCCGGGGGGTTCCAGCCGGCCAACGCGCCCATGTAGCGGCGATCGCGAGGGCGGCGCAGCCGGACGAAGCGGGTCGCCGCCATCAGGTAAGCGCGTTAGCCGCGGGCGTTGAGCTTGTCCATGAGCGCATGGGTGAGATCGATGGCGGTGGTGTTGATGTCGGCGTTGCCCGCATCTCCCGGACCGTAAAAGGGACGGAATTCGACCCTGACGTCGACCAGGTAAGGTCCCTTGACGCCAAGGGCCCGGGCCTCGGGGATGGCGTTCAAACCATCGTGTGGGCCCGACCCCCTCGAAACCGTGGCCGCGACAACCGAATCCGAGACGCGCACGTCGGAGATGGCGTCCGCCCCCCATGCGTCGATCGGCTCCACCATCAACGTGGTCCCGTCGCATCTCTGCCACTGCGCGCTGAACTTCACGAAGAGCGCATCGGCGTCCGCGACCGTTCGCAACTCGACGATGCCTTGCTCGACGCTGTCGACCTTCACGAAATCGCCTTTGTGCACCCATATTTCGGCGGCCGTCTCCTGGATAGGTGCCGAGGCGTACGTGACCCGCTGCATCGGGTGAACGACCCCGATGCAGTCGGCCGGCCGCCCGTTGTCCCAGTTGGACCCCAGTGTGTCGAGTCCGCCGAACTCCGAGTAATGCGGGTAGGGCTGGAACGGCTGCCCGAGCAGCCTCGCCAGCGCGGTGCCGTCGAACAATACCCGTTTGATGGGCGGTACCCGCCCCGCGGACGGCGCCAGAACTGCGGTGCCGGAGGTGGTTTCGGTGCACCCGGCCGTCAGCAGCACCGCGATCAAAGCGGCCAGCGAACGCCAGCTGCTCTTCACTTCGTCCCTGCCCTTCCCGGCGCCCGGCGCGACGTCAGCCCAGGGCGCTGACCCTGTCCATCAGGGCGTGCGCAACGTCGATGGCGCTGGAGTTGATGTCGGCCGAACCGGGATCCGACGACCGCCGCCCGCCGAAGAACACGACCTGCACCTCGACGAGGCAGTTCGACCGGATGCCGATGGCGCGCGCCTGTGGGGTGGGCCGCAGCGGCGGCATGTTGGGCAGTATCGATGTCGCGGTTTTGGTCGCGGCGATGGTGGAGTCCGTGACGCGGACGTCGCTGATGACGTTCGTGGTGCTGATCGGGCCGGACTGTTCCGACGTCGTCATGCCGTTGCACTGCTGCCACTGCCCCGAGAACTGCGCGAACAGCGCCTGGGCCTGCCCGGCCGACGGGAGCGTGACCACACCCTCCTCGACCACGATCACCTGCGCCGGTTCACCGTTGTTCCACCACGATTCGGACGCCACCTCTTGCACGTCGGCGGACCGGTACACGCCCTGCTGCAGCATCGCCGTCACGCCCAGGCAGCCGGCCTGCGACATCGTCCGCTGGACCTGATAAAGCCTTTCGGGCCCACCGAATTCGGCCGGATCCCGCGCCACGAAGGGCTGATTGAGCATCCGCGACAGCGTCGGGCCGTCGAGAAGCACCTGCTTGACCGTCGCGCCGCTGAGCGGTCGGGGCTTCAGGGTGGGCGCCGGCTTCGCCGTGCCCGCCACCACCCCACCGCAGCCCGTCGCCAGCACGGCGACCGCCATCAGCGCCGTCGCTATCCCCCGAATCCGCATGGCTATTTCTTGCCCTTGTCCCCCGCGGCGTCGGCGGACAGCGCCGCGACGAACGCCTCCTGCGGCACATCGACCCGCCCGATGGTCTTCATCCGCTTCTTGCCTTCCTTCTGCTTTTCGAGAAGTTTGCGTTTACGGGTGATGTCACCGCCGTAGCACTTGGACAACACGTCCTTGCGGATCGCGCGAATGTTCTCGCGCGCAATGATTTTCGATCCGATGGCCGCCTGAACGGGCACCTCGAACTGCTGGCGCGGAATCAGCTCTTTGAGCTTGGTGGTCATCTTGTTGCCGTAGGCGAACGCCGAATCCTTGTGCACGATGGCGCTGAACGCGTCGACCGCCTCGCCCTGCAACAGGATGTCGACCTTGACCAATTGCGCCTCCTGCTCGCCGGCCTCCTCGTAGTCGAGGCTGGCGTAACCGCGGGTGCGTGACTTCAGCGAATCGAAGAAGTCGAAGATGATCTCGCCCAGCGGCATCGTGTAGCGCAACTCGACGCGTTCCGGCGACAGGTAATCCATGCCGCCCAGCTCGCCGCGGCGCGACTGGCACAGTTCCATGATGGTGCCGATGAATTCGCTCGGCGCGATGATGGTGGTCTTGACCACCGGCTCGTAGACATCCCGGATCTTGCCTTCCGGCCAGTCCGACGGGTTGGTCACCACGATCTCGGTGTTGTCCTCCTTGACCACGCGATAGACGACGTTGGGTGACGTCGAGATCAGGTCCAGGTTGAACTCTCGCTCCAGGCGTTCACGGGTGATCTCCATGTGCAGCAAACCCAAGAAGCCGCAACGGAATCCGAAGCCGAGCGCCACCGACGTCTCCGGCTCGTAGGTCAGGGCCGCGTCGTTGAGTTGCAACCTGTCCAGCGCGTCGCGCAGATCCGGGTAGTCGGAGCCGTCCACCGGATACAGACCCGAGTAGACCATCGGCTTGGGCTCGCGGTATCCGGTCAGCGCTTCGGCGGCACCGTGCCGCGCCGTCGTCACCGTGTCCCCCACCTTGGATTGGCGGACGTCCTTGACGCCGGTGATCAGGTAGCCCACCTCGCCCACGCCCAGGCCGTCGCTGGCCTTCGGTTCGGGCGAGACGATGCCGACCTCGAGCAGTTCGTGGGTGGCGCCGGTGGACATCATCGCGATGCGTTCGCGCGGGGTGATCTTGCCGTCGACCACGCGCACATAGGTCACCACGCCGCGGTAGATGTCGTAGACCGAGTCGAAGATCATCGCCCGCAGCGGCGCGTCGGCCCTGCCCTGCGGCGGCGGCACCTCGCGCACCACGTGGTCGAGCAGGTCGGCGACGCCGTCTCCGGTCTTGCCCGAAACCCGCAGCACGTCGCCCGGCTCGCAGCCGATGATGTGGGCGATCTCGGCCGCGTAGCGGTCGGGGTCGGCGGCGGGCAGGTCGATCTTATTGAGCACCGGGATGATGTGCAGGTCGCGGTCGAGCGCCAGATAGAGGTTGGCCAGGGTCTGCGCCTCGATGCCCTGGGCGGCGTCGACCAGCAGCACCGCGCCCTCGCAGGCCTCCAGCGCGCGGGACACCTCGTAGGTGAAGTCGACGTGGCCGGGGGTGTCGATCAGGTGCAGCACGTACTCGGTGTCTGCGACCTTCCACGGCAGGCGCACGTTCTGGGCCTTGATGGTGATCCCGCGTTCGCGTTCGATGTCCATCCGGTCCAGGTACTGCGCGCGCATGGACCGCTCGTCGACGACGCCGGTGAGCTGGAGCATCCGGTCGGCCAGCGTGGACTTTCCGTGGTCGATGTGGGCGATGATGCAGAAGTTCCGAATCTGCGCCGGCGCAGTGAAGGTCTTGTCGGCGAAACTGCTGATGGGAATCTCCTGGTGCGTGCAAGCTTGACGGGCGCTTTGCGGCCGTTTCCGGCGCGGTTAGCGGGTATGTCCAGCGTATCCAGACAGGGCCGCCGGGACCTAGTTGGACACAATCGCACCCCGCGGCTCGCGTCTATGCTGCGAATATGTCGTCTCCCCGGAAATCCCAGTGGAGGACGTTTCAGCGGTTCGCGGAGAATTTGGTGTTCAACGGCGCACCGCGCCTGGTCCGGACCGTGCAGAATTCGCAGACCGTGCTGCGCGAGCTGCAGCAGGCCGTGAAGATCACCGCCAACGTCATCGCCGCGGTGGCGCCACCTCCCCCTGACGCGCCCGTCACCGGCCGGCCGGTGACCAGCGGCAGCCTGCCGACCGCGCAGCGGGCCCGCAAACTGGTGTACGCGCCGAGCCTGGACGGTCGGGCCGATCCGGGTGAGATCGTCTGGACGTGGGTGGTCCACGAGGACGACCCGACTCGGGGCAAGGACCGGCCCGTCCTGGTCGTGGGCCGGGACCGCAGCGTCCTGTTGGGGTTGATGGTGTCCAGCCAGGAGCGCCACGCCACCGACCCCGAATGGGTTGGAATCGGTTCTGGCTCTTGGGATTACGAGGGCAGGCAGAGCTGGGTTCGGCTGGACCGGGTGCTCGACGTGCCCGAGGAGGGCATCCGCCGCGAGGGCGCCATCCTGGATCGCGAGATCTTCGACGTGGTGGCCGCGCGGCTGCGGGCCGACTACTCCTGGCGCTGAACTCGTCGCGGGCGTCGCGCCGAGCGGAACCGATCAGCCCTGGGTGATGTAGGACTGCAGCTGCTGCTGCTCGGCCTCGAGTTCTTCCAGTCGGCTCTTGACCACGTCACCGATGCTGACGATGCCGATCAGCTTCTTGCCGTCCAGCACCGGCACGTGCCGCACCCGGTTCTTGGTCATCAACACGCTGATCGCGTCGACCTCGTCGGTCTTCGTGCACGTCGCCAGCATGGACGTCATGATCTTCGACACCGGGCGTGACAGCACGCTGGCGCCGTGGGTATGCAGCTGGCGCACGACGTCGCGCTCCGACACGATGCCGACCACACCCTCGTCGCCGACCACCACCATGGCGCCGATGTTCTGGTCGCTCAGCCCCGCAAGCAGCTCGCGTACGGTCGCGTCCGGGTTGATGGTCACCACCGCCGCGCCCTTGTTCCGCAAGACGTCCGCTATCCGCATCGAGGCCTCCAGCCGGGTTGTGATCCGCTTCACATCAGGCTACGGCTTCCTCGCGCGGCGCAAAAGCCACCAATAGAAGCTGCAAACAGATCGTGTCCTACCGGTGAAGGCCGCGCCGGATCGCGCGATTGGGCCACTGCGAGCACCGCGGGACTGCAAGATAAGGCCATGATCGAGGTCACGCTGCTGGGAACCGGAAGTCCGATCCCCGATCCGAACCGCGCCGGGCCGTCAACTCTGGTGCGCGCCGGCGGACAGGTGTTCTTGGTGGATTGCGGGCGCGGCGTGCTGCAGCGCGCCGCCGCGGTTGGGGTGGGCGCCGCCGGATTGTCGGCGTTGCTGCTGACCCATCTGCACAGCGACCACATCGGCGACCTGGGCGATGTGCTCATCACCCGGTGGATCAGCACCTTCACGCCCGATCCCGAGCCGCTGCCGATCATCGGGCCGCCCGGCACGGCCGAGGCGGTCGCGGCGACGCTCAACGCGTTCCGCCACGACATCGGCTACCGGATCGCCCATCACGCCGACATCAACGAGCCGCCGGCGGTGGATGTCCACGAATACACCGAGGGCGCCGTCTGGTACCGCGACGGCGTCGCCATCCGGGTGGCGCCCACCGATCACCGGCCGGTGGCTCCGACCATCGGCTTTCGCATCGACTATCAGGGCGCCTCGGTGGCGCTCGCCGGCGACACCGTCCCGTGCGCCGGCCTGGACGAACTGGCCGCGGGGGCGGGCGCGCTGGTGCACACCGTGATCCGCAAGGACATCGTCGCCACCATCCCCCAGCAGCGGTTGCAGGACATCTGCGATTACCACTCGTCGGTGGAGGAAGCGGCGGCGACCGCGGCGCGGGCGGGGGTGGGCACCCTGGTCATGACGCACTACGTGCCGGCACTGGTGCCCGGCCAGGAGGAGCAGTGGCGGGCCTTGGCGGCCACGCAGTTCGGGGGGCACGTCGAACTCGGTGACGACCTGCACCGCGTCCAGGTCGACGCAGCCTCGTGACCGCCGGCCGCGGCCGCTCAGTCGGCCGCCGAATCTCGTTGCGCCGCATGGGATAGGGCAACGCCCGCCACCATCAGCCAGGTCAGCGCCAGCACCCGGGCGATGGGCAAGATGACGCCCAGCGCCGGCCAGATCAGCACCGCCGCCGCCAATTCGGCGAGGACGGCCGTCGCCACGCCCATCCGCGCGAGCGGTCCCGGCATCAACCCCCGGGTGAGACCGGGCGCGGCGATCCCGCCGACCAGCAGCCCCAGCGCCACGATGTGCCCCGGGCCGCCGGTGAGAAAGACCAACAAGTAGAGCGCCCGGACCACCGCCGCGTCCGCGGCGACATCCGGTATGGACAACGTCCAACCGAGCAACCCCGCCAGGCCGAGCGCACCGGCGGCCAACGTGCCGCCGCTCAGCGCGACCGCGCCGGAGCCGACCCCGAGTTGACGCAACCGGGCGCCGGCGATCGCCGCGTAGATCGCCAGCGGCACCGCCGACGCGAACGTCGCGACGGCGATGATGCGCACGGCCGCCGGCTGCGCGCGCACGTAGGCGCTGACGGCGCTTGCCGGACCGTAGGGCAACGGCATGACCCCGCCCACCGCTACGCCGACGGCGATGCCCCCGATGAGCAGCCCGATGCACAGCAGCGACAGCGCCGCCAGGGCCGAGCCGCCCCGCCCCGGCCGGTGCGCATCGAGCCGCGCGGCGGCTTTGGCCGAATCGTTCATTCCTGCAACGGTATCCCTGTGTCGACGGACCTCACCCCCGGCTAGGCGAGCCGGGTCACCTCCACGATCACGTCGAGGTCGGTGGCGCCCTCCCCGGAGTAGATGCCCTTCAGCGGGGAAACGTCGGCGTAGTCGCGGCCCACGCCCACGCCGACGTACTGCTCGGTGATCTCGGTGTCGTTGGTGGGGTCATAACTCCACCAGGCGCCCGTCCATGCCTCAATCCAGGCGTGGCTTCGCCCGTCGACGGTGTCGCCCACGACGGCGTCGCGCTTGGGGTGCAGGTAGCCCGAGACGTAGTGCGCCGGAATTCCCATGCTGCGCAACAACATCAGTGACAAATGCACGAAATCCTGGCAGACGCCCTTGCCCGCTTTGAGCGCATCCAGCCCGGACGAGTGCACGCTGGTGGTGCCCGGAAGGTACTCCAGTTCCTCGCGCACCCAATTGGCCGCGGCGACGACGGCTTCGGCCGGCTTGTGCGTCTTGCTGATCTTTTTGCCTACCGCCGCCACCCGCTTGCTGGCCGGGGCGTGCTGGGTGGGGCGCAGCAGATCGTCGTAGCGGTCGATCACCGCCTCGGATTGCAGGTCGCTCCAGCCCGCCTCCGCCGAGAGTGGCTCGGCCCGTTCCGTTTCCACGACCGATGACGACATCACCGTGAGATCGGTGTGCGGTGCGTGCAGGTCGAACGCGGTGACAGCAGTGCCCCAGTAGTCGATGTAGCGGTAGGACCGGGTCGCCGGGATGGTTTCGACGCGGTTGAGGATGACGTTCTGCCGGCTGTTCGAGCGCGGGGTCAAGCGCGCCTCGTTGTAGGAGGCGGTCACCGGCGATTGGTAGGCGTATCCCGTGGTGTGCACCACCCGCAGCCGCCACATCAGGCGTCCCCCTTCCTGCTGATCAACCGGGCGCGCTGGCCCGCGTCCGACCACGCCACCCAGGGCGTCACGTGGAAGTACTGCAGCGCCAACGCCTCTCCGACGTCGCGGCAGGTGCGCTGCAGCCCCGCCAGGCGGTTCTCCAATGATTCCAGCAGCACGCCGGGCTGCACGAATTCCAGTTCGCTGCGGGCCTGGCCGAGCAGTCGCTGCGCCTCGGCGGTGGACCCGATCCGGCTCTGCCGGTGGTGGACGAGCTCATCGAGGTTGTGTTCGGCCAGTCGCAGCGAATAGAACACCGAACGTGGAAACAGCCTGTCCAACAACATGAATTCGACCACGCGGCCCGCGTCCAGCACACCGCGGTAGGTGCGCAGGTAGGTGTCGTGCGCCCCCGCCGAACGCAACAGCGTCACCCACGCCGGGGACGAGGCGCTGTCGCCGACCCGCGACAGCAGCAGCCGCACCGTCATGTCGACCCGTTCGATCGCCCGGCCCAGCACCATGAACCGGTAGCCGTCGTCGCGGGACAGCGTCGAGTCGGCCAGGCCGGCGAACATCGCCGCCCGCCGCTCGATGAACGACAGAAAATCGTGTGGCCCAAGGCGTTTGGCGGCACGCTCGCGTTCGGGCAGGGCGTGGTAGGTGGTGTTGAGGCACTCCCAGATCTCGCTGGACGTCACCTCGCGGGCCGACTTGGCGTTTTCACGCGCCGAGGTGATGGCGTCGACGATCGAGCAGCCGCCCTGGGTGTTGGTGCTGTAGGCCACCAGATCGGTCAGCGACCACACGTCCAGGTCGTGATCCGGCGGGTCGATCCCGAGCACGCGGAGCAGCAGGCGCGACGCCTGGTCCGGGTCGACGCTGGAATCCTCGAGCAATTGGTGTAGCGCCACGTCCAGGATGCGGGCGGTGTCGTCGGCGCGTTCGACGTAGCGGCCGATCCAGTAGAGCGCCTCGGCGTTACGTGCCAACATCGCGGGCCGCCCTTTGCTGTTGTTGTTGCTCGAGCTGTTCGCGCTTGGGCAGTTCGGTGGGCTGCGCCTGCTGAGACGTCAACCGCGGGGCGTCGTCGAGCATCGGGTCCGGCATGGAGGTGGGCAATGACCGCACCACCTCCGCCGCCTCGAGCTCGTGGTCACCGGCCGACGCCCGCGACGCCAGCACCCAGGTGTCCTTGGAGCCGCCGCCCTGGCTGGAGTTGACCACCCGCGACCCCTCGACCAGGGCCACCCGGCTCAGCCCGCCCGGCAGCACCCAGACCTCGTTGCCGTCGTTGACCGCGAACGGCCGCAGGTCGACGTAGCGCGGCGCCAGCGTGTTGCCGATCTGCGTCGGCACCGTCGACAGCTCCATCATCGGCTGCGCGATCCAGCTGCGCGGATCGTCGCGCACCTTCTTGGCCACGGCGGCCAACTCCTTCTCCGAGGCCTCCGGACCGAAGACGATGCCGTAGCCGCCGGACCCCTCCACCGGCTTGAGCACCAGCTCGTCGATGCGGTCCAGCACCTCTTCGCGCTCGTCGTCGAGCCAGCAGCGCAGCGTCTCCACGTTGGCCAGCAGTGGCTTCTCCCCGAGGTAGTACTCGATCATCGTGGGCACGTAGGTGTAGACGAGTTTGTCGTCACCGACGCCGTTGCCGATCGCGCTCGAGATGGACACGTTGCCCGCGCGGGCGGCGTTGACCAGCCCGGCCACCCCCAGCATCGAATCGGCGCGGAACTGCAGCGGGTCCAGGAAGGCGTCGTCGATGCGCCGATAGATGACGTCGACCTGACGCTCCCCCTCGGTGGTGCGCATGTACACCTGGTTGTCCCGGCAGAACAGGTCGCGCCCTTCGACCAGCTCGACACCCATCTGGCGGGCCAGCAGCGAATGCTCGAAATAGGCCGAGTTGTAGACACCCGGGGTCAGCACCACCACCGTCGGGTCGGCCTCGTTGGTGGCCGCGGAGTTGCGCAGCGCCCGCAGCAGATGCGAGGCGTAGTCGTCGACCGCGCGCACGCGGTGGCTGGCAAACAGGTTGGGGAACACGCGCGCCATGGTGCGCCGGTTCTCCATGACGTAGGACACACCCGACGGCGACCGCAGGTTGTCCTCGAGCACCCGCCAGGTGCCCTTGTCGTCGCGGATCAAATCGATGCCGGCGACGTGGATCCGCACGCCGTTGGGCGGGACGATGCCCATCGCCTGGCGGTGGAAGTGCTCGCACGACGTGATCAGGCGGCGCGGGATGACCCCGTCGTTCAATATTTCCTGGTCACCGTAGATGTCATCGAGGTACATCTCGAGCGCCTTGACCCGCTGGGTGATGCCGCGCTCTAGGCGGGTCCACTCGGCGGCCGAGATGACCCGCGGCACCAGGTCCAGCGGGAACGGCCGCTCCTGGCCCGATAACGAGAAGGTGATCCCCTGGTCGAGAAAGGCGCGGGACAGCGCTTCCGCGCGAGCTTTCAGCTCCGAGGCGTCCGACGGCGCGAGTTCGGCATAAATGCCCTTGTACGGGCCGCGCACGGCGCCCTGCGCGTCGAACATCTCGTCGAACGCCATGTCGTAGGCGTCCGAGGACACGTTGTATCCGCCGAAGATGCGCTCAGAACGTGCAGCGCGAAAACCCCGCTTGGTGTGGTCAAGCTGGTCCGGAAGACTCACTGTTCAGATGCTGCCTCAAGTCGACGTTCTGGCAGCCCACGTGTTCCCGTTTTGGGAGAAAACGTAACTCACTGATAACCTGGGCAATCGCTGTGGTGATATCCGGCGCCCCACAAAAACGTCGAATCGAAGAAGGAACTCCCGCGTGGCCAACATCAAGTCGCAGCAGAAGCGCAACAAGACGAACGAGCGCGCTCGCCTGCGCAACAAGTCGGTGAAGTCGTCGCTGCGTACCGCTGTCCGCGCGTTCCGCGAGGCCGCCCACGCCGGCGACAAGGAGAAGGCCGCCGAGTTGCTGGTGGCGACCAACCGCAAGCTGGACAAGGCGGCCAGCAAGGGCGTGATCCACAAGAACCAGGCGGCCAACAAGAAGTCGGCCTTGGCGCAGGCCCTCAACAAGATCTGACGCTGTACCGGCCGGCGCCGCCTCTAGTGGTGGCGCTGCGCGGCTAGCTCGGCGACCTGCCTGACCGCCGATTCCAGGGCGTAGTCGGCGTCCACCACCGCCCCCTTGACGTTCGCATTCAGCGCGGCCACCACCTTCATCGCCGTCGCCACCGAGTCACGCGACCAACGCCGGGCCTGTTTCTGGGCCTTCTGCACCCGCCACGGCGGCATCCCCAGCTGTGACGCCAGCCGGTAGGGGTCGCCCGACAGCGGGCCGACCCGGCCGATCGTGTGGATCGCTTCGGCCAGCGCATCCGCCAGGACGACCAACGGCTCGCCGCGCATCATCGCCCACCGCAGAGCCTCGGCGGCGCCTTCGACGTCGCCGGCCACCGCCTTGTCCGCGATGTCGAAACCCTTCACCTCGGCCTTGCCGCTGTGATAGCGGTGCACCGCGTCGGCGTCGACCGCCCCGCCGGTGTCCGCGACCAACTGGGAGCAGGCGGAGGCCAACTCCCGCAGATCGGAACCGACCGAATCCAGCAGCGCGGTCACCGTCTGCTCGTCGGCCTTCACCCGCAGGCCGCGAAACTCCTTGCGGACGAAATCGACGCGTTCGCTCAGCTTGGTGATCCGCGCGCACGAATGCACCACGGCGCCAAGGGATTGCAGCTCGGTGGCCAGCGCCTTGGCGCGCCCGCCGCCCGAATGCACCACGACCAGCACCACGCCGGTCGGCATGTCACTCGCGGCCGAAACGATCACCGCGGCAGCGTCTTTGCCCGCTTCACCGGCGGCCTCCAGCACGACGATGCGCTCGTCGGCGAACAGCGACGGACTCAGCAGCTCGGCGAGCTCATAGGTGCTGACGTCGCCCGCCCGCATCCGGTTGACCGGAACGTCGTCGGTGCCGGCCCGCTTGCGCGCCGCCCGCAGCACGTCGGCCACCGCCCGCTCGACCAGCAGTTCCTCGTCTCCCAGGACCAGGTGCAACGGCGAAACCTCGCTCACCCCACGATGGTGTCACGCCCCACCGACCGCGCCGCTCGGGGGACACCGGCCCTACCCCAGTCCGGACAGGGCCCACGCCAGCCCCGCGAGCGCCCCCACCCCGGCCACCACGCGAAACGGCCGCCACCGCCACAGCACCACCGCCAGCACCGTGACACCGCCGACGATCAGCGTGCCGGGCATCCCCTCCGGGACCGGCATCGTGGCGCCGGGCATGTTGGCCGCCCAGTGGGCCACGCCGTCCACCCACCACAACTCCGGACCGGTGAACCGGATCAGCAGCCGCGCGGCGCCCGGCCAGATCGCGCAGAGCGTGGCCGCCCCGGTGCCCAGCACGGTGATCGGGGCGATCACTGCGGCCACCACCAGGTTCGCCAGCGCGGCGACCACGCTGAACCGCCCGGAGATCGCCGCAACCAGCGGCGCGGTCACCACCTGCGCGGCCCACGCGACGGCGAGCGCGTCGGCCAGCGGCCTCGGCCACCCCTTGGCCGCCAGGCGCCGCGACCAGACCGGCGCGACGACGATCAGCGCGGCCGTGGCCAGCACCGACAACGCGAACCCCACGTCCACGGCCAGCGCGGGGGCGACCGCCAGCAACACCAACACGCTGGCGGCGAGGGCCGGAATGGCTTGCCGCCGGCGCGAAGTCAGCATTCCCGTCAACGCGATGGCGCCCATCACGGCCGCCCGCAACACGCTCGCCGTCGGCTGCACGACGATGACGAAGGCCACCAACGCCAGCGCGGCGAGCACGACGGCCCCGCGGGGGCCGATCAACCGGGCCGAGAACAGCACGGCGGCACACACGATCGTCACGTTGGCACCCGACACGGCCATCAGGTGCGTCATGCCGGCCGCACGAAAATCGCGGCTGGTGTCACTCGGCACCGCCGACGTGTCACCGAGCACGAGCGCGGGCAGCATCGCCGCCTGCTCGCCGGGCAGCGTGGCGCGGGCGGCGGCGGCGAAGCGGCTGCGCACGCCGTGCGCGGCCGACTGCACCACGCCCGCGGTGCCCATGGTCGGCGGGCCCGACGCGTTGAGCACCGCGACGGTCAGGTCCCGGCGGGTCGGCCGGGTGATCCGCGCGGTGAACCGCACCGGCTGGCCCACCGTCACGGCGGCGAAGTCCGAGGCGCGCGCGAAAACGACGACCCGGCCCGTTATTTCGTCGGCGCGCAGCCGTTGCAGGGCGGCCCGAAACATCAAGCGGCTGCTGCCCAGCGACACCGGGCTCTCGGTGGGGGTGACCGTCACCGGGGCACTGGTGCCGAAGGCCGCGGTGATCGGGTGGTGACCGACCGCGTCGGCGCGCAGCGCGATCGCGAAGCCGTATCCCGTCCCGACCACACCGACAGCGGCGAGGCCCGCGCTGATCGTGCGCAGCCGCGCCGGCCGGCCGGGCCGGCGCGGCGCACGCCATACCAGCGCCCCGGCGGCGACGGTCAACCCGACGCAGCACCAGGCGAGGATCCGTCCGGCCGACCACCAGATGCCACCGGCGGTCACCGCCCAGCAGGCCAGCGCGGCCGGCACCAGGCGCACGTCGACCTGCCCGGACGGCGCTCCGTCCGGACCGGGATTGCGCACGGGGGTCAGACACGGACCAGCGCGCGCAGCTTCTCCAGCCGCGACGGACCGATGCCCTCGACGTCGGCGAGCTGGTCGACGCTGGTGAATTTGCCGTTGGCCTGCCGCCAGGCCACGATCGCGGCGGCGGTGACCGGCCCCACGCCGGGCAAAGCGTCGAGCTCCGCAGCGGTCGCGGTATTCAGGTCGACCGCCTGGCCGGGCTTCGGCTTGACGGATCCCGACCCGGGCGGTGGCGCCTTGGAGGTCGGCGTCGTTGCGGTGGCCACCGAACTACCCAGCGCCGCCGGCTGGCCCGGAACGGGAGCGAGGCCGACCACGATCTGTTCGCCGTCCCCGAGCGGGCGGGCCATGTTCAGGCCGATCGTGTCGGCGCCGTTCACCGCGCCGCCGGCGGCCTGCAGCGCATCGGCGATGCGTGCCCCCGGCGCCAGGGTCACCAACCCCGGCGTGCGCACCAGGCCGACCACGCTGACCACCACCGGGCGGTCGGGGCTCGCTGATTGCACAGCACTCGGGCTCGCCGACGACCTGGGGCCGGCCGTCGACACCTTCTCCACCGGTGGCAGCTTGGCCGACATCACCGGCGCAGGCCGGTCGCGCAGCAAGGTGAACACCGTGACCAGCACCGCCAGCGCCGCCACGATCGCCAGCCCGATGGCGCCGGCCCGTCCGGGGTCGGCCCGCACCCGGGCCACCCAGCCCCGATCCCGCGACGCGTCGGGAAGCCACCGCGGTAGCAGCGAGTTCTGGTCGTCGTCCGGGGCATCCCCCGTCGAGCCCGACCCGGCGTCCCCGGACTCGGCGGCGCCATCGGTCTGGGGTTCGGCGTTGAGCCGCCGGTGCAGGCGCTCCGCCGGAAGTTCTGTTCGCATGGGCCGACGGTAGGTCCGCGGACCGTCACAACGGCACCGCGTCACGGCGATCTGTGCATTAACCCGAGGCTGTGCACGATGCCCACGCGGGATGGGTCAAGATGGAAGTCGAGCGAACGACCAGCACCGCCGGAAAACAGCTCTGGGCGCTGCGTCGTCACGGTCACCGAAGAAACGACAGGAGGCTGCCATGCAACTGGCGCTCACGCCCGAGGAAGCCGCGTTCCGCGACGAACTCCGCACCATCTACACGACCAAGATTCCCGAGGAGCTGCGCGAGCGGGTACGCCGCGGCTCGGCCGAGGTGAACCACGACGACATCGTCACCAGCCACAAGATCCTGCACGAGCACGGCCTGGCGGTGCCGAACTGGCCGGTCGAGTGGGGCGGCAAGGACTGGACGCCGACCCAGCATCAGATCTGGGCCGACGAGATGCAGCTGGCGTGCGTCCCCGAGCCGCTGAACTTCAACACCAAGATGGTGGGCCCGGTGATCGCCGAATTCGGTTCGGAGGAGGTCAAACAACGCTTCCTGCCCCCGACGGCCAGCCTCGACATCTGGTGGTGCCAGGGCTTCTCCGAACCCGAGGCGGGCTCGGACCTGGCGTCGCTGCGCACCACTGCGGTGCGCGACGGCGACGACTACGTCGTCAACGGCCAGAAGACCTGGACCACGCTCGGCCAGTACGCGGACTGGATCTTCTGCCTGGTCCGCACCGACCCGCAGGCACCCAAGCGGCAGGCCGGCATCTCCTTCCTGCTCTTCGACATGAAGACGCCGGGCATCACCCTGCGGCCCATCAAGACGATCGACGGCGGCCACGAGATCAACGAGGTCTTCTTCGAGGACGTCCGGGTTCCCGCGAATCAGCTTGTCGGAGAAGAGAATCAGGGCTGGATGTACGCGAAGTTCCTGCTGGGCAACGAGCGCACCGGCATCGCCGGGGTGGGGCGGACCAAGGTGCGCCTCGCCGAGGTGAAGAAACACGCCAAGGCCACCGGGGTGCTCAACGACCCGCTGTTCGCGGCGCGGCTGGCCGAGGCCGAAAACGAGCTGCTGGCACTGGAACTCACCCAGTCGCGAGTCGTCACCGACTCCGCGGACGGGCAGCCCAACCCGGCGTCGTCGGTGCTCAAGCTGCGCGGCAGCCAGTTGCAGCAGGCGGCCACCGAACTGCTCGTCGAGGTGGCCGGGCCGGATGCGCTGCCGGCCAACGGCGAAGACATCGCCTCGCCCGACTGGGCCCAACACAGTGCGCCGCACTACCTCAACTACCGCAAGACGTCGATCTACGGCGGCAGCAGCGAGGTGCAGCGCAACATCATCGCGTCGACGATTCTGGGATTGTGAGGCAGTCATGGACTTTCAGCTGAGCGACGAGCAGGCCCTGCTCCGCGACACCACCCGCGACCTGCTGTCGCGCACCTACGACCCGGAAAGCCGCAACAAGATCATCGGTTCCGATCTCGGCTGGAGCCGCGAGGTCTGGAGTCAGCTCGCCGACACCGGGATCCTCGGCCTCGGCTTCGATCCGGACGAGTCCGGCCAGATCGAGATCATGGTGGTGCTCAACGAGGTCGGGCGCCGGCTCGCCCCCGAACCGGTGCTGCACGCCGCGCTGGGGCCCGGTGCGCTGATCGCCGAGCTGGGCACCGATGCGCAGAAGGAACTGCTCGACGAGGTCGCGGGCGGGCAGCGGCTGCTGGCGTTCGCCCACCTCGAGCCGGGGCAGCGCGATCCGTCCGCCGAGGTGAGCACCAAGGCTGCGCAGCAAGGTGATTCGTGGACCGTGAGCGGTCGCAAGAACCCGGTGCTGGCCGGGGACTCCGCCGACACCTTGGTCGTCAGCGCCGCCCTGCCGAGCGGCGGCACCGGGCTGTTCCTCGTCGATGCGGCGTCGGTGACCAGGCACCCGTTCCGAACCTTCGACGGACAGCGCGGCGCCCAGATCGACCTGGACTCCACGGCCGCCGAGCCCCTCGGCGAGGCGGCGGACGCATCGGGCGCCATCGGCGACGCGATCGTGCGCATCCAGTCGGCCCTGTGCGCCGAAGCGCTGGGCGCGATGGAGGAATCGCTACGCCTGACGACCGATTACCTCAAGACCCGCAAGCAATTCGGCGTCACGCTCAACAAATTCCAGGCGCTCACGCAGCGCGCGGCCGACATGTACGTCTCGCTGGAATTGGCCCGCAGCATGACCCTGTACGCGGCCATGTCGATCGCCGACGGCACCATCGACCCGGTGATCGCCTCGCGCGCCAAGCTGCAGATCGGCCGTTCGGGCCGGCACATCGCGCAGGAGTCGGTCCAGATGCACGGGGGCATCGGGGTGACCGCCGAATACCCGGTCAGCCACTACGCCGCCCGGCTCACCGCGATCGAGCACACGCTGGGCACCTCGGGTGAGCACCTGCACAACCTGATCGACCACCT
Source organism: Mycobacterium sp. NGS33 (assembly GCF_059812885.1). NCBI lineage: Bacteria > Bacillati > Actinomycetota > Actinomycetes > Mycobacteriales > Mycobacteriaceae > Mycobacterium > Mycobacterium sp. NGS33. The sequence continues at coordinate 39,915 of NZ_JCALDN010000008.1, forward strand.
CGGCGACTACGACCTGGTTCGCCTCTAGCGCATGGCCGAGCTGAGCGAAAAGGTCGTCGAGTTCCTGTCGGCCGGCACCCGTACCGGGATGCTGGGGTATGTCGCCGCCGACGGGAGACCCTTGGTCGCTCCGGTGTGGTTCGTCGTCGACGACGGGCAGCTGGCGTTCAACACCGGTCGCGACACGTCGAAAGGCCGTGCGCTGGACCGTGATCCGCGAGTGGTGATCTGCGTCGACGATCCTCATCCGCCGTATTCGTTCGTCCAGGTGCAGGGCGTCGCCGCGGTCAGCGAGGATCCGGCCGACGTGCTCGACATCGCGACCCGCACCGGTGGCCGCTACATGGGCGCCGACCGCGCCGACGAATTCGGCCGGCGCAACGCCGTTCCCGGCGAACTAGTGGTGCGGCTGCGTCCGACCAAGGTCATCACCGGATTCGACGTCAGCGCCTGAGCTCATCGCCGCTCCGGCGCGGCAACCGATTCCGCTTCGCCCGCTGGCGGGCCCGGCTCCGAGTCCGCGTCGGGCAGCTGACCCACGAGGTATTCGGCGAGCCCCCCGATGGTCGGATAGTCGAAGACCGCCGTCGCGTTGATGGTGAACTTGCCGCCGAACTGACTGTGCAGCCGGTTGCGGAGCTCGATCGCCATCAACGAATCCGTGCCCAGGTCCAGGAACCGGCTACTCGCCGCCGGCGGCGACGCGAGCCGCAGGAAGTTCTGCACCTCGCGCTGCAGGAACTCCGTCACGAAGCCGGCGCGCTGCGGCACCGGAATCTCCATGAGCTGCTTGAGCAACTCGCTGTCGCCGGTCACCTCCCCGACGGCACTGGGCAACACCAGGTCGAGGATCGGTGGACGCGAACTGCCCAGCACCTTCGCGGCGCGCTGCCAGTTGGCCTTGAGGACGGTGGCCTGGCCGGTTCCGTTCGCGACGACCTCGGCGAGCGCACCCAGGGCCGCCGATGGTTCCAGCGGAATCAGGCCCTGCGCACTGATGTTGGCGGTCGCGGCCTCCGAGGAGGCCATGCCACCTTGGGCCCAGGGACCGAAGTTGACGCCGGTGGCCGGTAGGCCCCGCGCCCTTCGCTGTGCGACCAGCCCGTCGAGCAGCGCATTGGCGGTGGCGTAGTTGGACTGACCGGGCGAACCGAACAAGCTCGACACCGACGAGGACACGATGAAGAAGTCCAGCTGGTCATCGCGGGTCAGCCTGTCCAGGTGGCATGCGCCGAACGCCTTGGGCGCCAACGTTGTCCGGAACCGTTCCAGGTTCTGCTGGGACAGCAGCGCATCGTCGAGCACGCCTGCCAGATGCACCACACCGGCCAGCGGTGGCAGCTCCGCGCGGATGCGCCCCAGCAGCTCGGTGACCTCGGACTCGTCGCCGACATCGGCGGCGAAGACGTGGATGCGGCACTTGTAGCGCTCGGTGATCTCCTCGATCGACCGTTGCGCGTCCGCGTCCGGCGCCCGCCGGCTGGTCAGCACGAGGTCACCGGCGCCGAGTTGGGCCAGATACGACGCCGTGTGCAGACCGATAGCACCGAGCCCCCCGGTGATCAGGTAGCTCCGATCGGGCCGCGGCTGCAGCGGATTCGGTATCTGCACCACGATCTTTCCGATGTGCCGCGCCTGCTGCATGCGGCGGAACGCGGCCCGCGCCTCGGTCAGGGGGTAGATTTCGGCCGGCAGCGGTGTCCATTCGCCGTTGGCCAAGCCCTGCGACACCTCGGTCAGCAAGCTCCGAATGCGTTCGGGCTCGGACAAGGTCACCGTGTCCAGTGCGACGATCTCGTAGGCGATGTCGGGACGGGCCTGCGCCATCTGCTCGGGTGTCCAGATGTCGCGCTTGGCGATCTCGGCGAAGCGGCCGTTCTGGGCCGTCGCCCGCACGGTCGCTTCGAGGTACCCCTCACTGGTCAGGCTGTTGAGTACCACGTCGACGCCGGCGCCGTCGGTGTCGGCGAGGATCTGGTCGGCGAAATCGGTTGTGCGCGAATCGTAGACGTACTGCACACCCAACTCGCGCAGCGTCGCCCGCTTGAAGGTGCTCGCGGTGGCGAAGACGGTGGCACCGCACTGCTGTGCCATCTGGATCGCCGCGAGGCCCACACCACCGCTGGCGGCGTGGATGAGCACGCGGTCGCCGGGCTGCAGGCGCGCCCAGTCGAATGCGAGCCGAACCGTCAGCGCCGCGGCGGGAATGGTGGCCGCCTCGACCGCACTCACTCCGGCTGGGATTGGTGCGAGCAGCTGGGCCGGCACGTTGAACCGGCTGGAGAACGCCCCCTGCATGAAGCCGTAGACGCGCTGGCCGACCTCGAGTCCGGTGACGCCCGCGCCCAATTGGGTGACGACGCCGGCGAAGTCACCGCCGATCGGGCCCGGGTCGCCCGGGTAGAGGCCGAGGACGTTGAGCACATCACGGAAGTTGAGGCCCGAGGCTTCCACCCGGACCTGCACATAGCCCTCGGCCGGGGGTGTCACGTCCACTTCGGTGAGCCGCAGGTTGTCGATCGCGCCGCGTTCGGTGGGCGCCAGGGCGTAGTCGCCCGCCCGCGGCACCGTGAGATGACCGCTGCGTGCCCATGGCAGCAACCGGGATGCCAGCAGCTTCCCTTGTCGCACGGCGAGTTCCGGTTCGTCGATCGCGGTGGCCAACAAGTTGGCTACCGCGTGCACGGCCTCCGGTGATCCGTCGCAGTCGACCAACTTGGCGCGCAGCGCCGGTTCCTCGTTGATCGTGGTGCGCCCGAGGCCCCACAGCGCGGCCTGCACCGGATCGACCGGCTCGCCGGATTCGCATGCCACGGCCCGCTCGGTGACGATCCACAGTCCCCCAGGCAGTTTCACGTCACCGCCCTGCACCGCGTGCACGGCGTCGAGCAGATTGGCGATCTCGCTCTCGAGGCGCGCCGCGGCGTCCGCGCTGGACTCGTTCCCGTTCGGCGCCTTGCTGCGCCACACCACGCCGGAGAACGGGAGCCCCCGCTCGGCGGCCTGAGTCAGCACCCGCCCCAAGGGCTCCGGATCAGTGCGGCGATCGAACGGCACGCAGCCCGGCACCTTGGCGGCCAGTTCGTCGAATCCGGCGATCAGCCAGGTACCGCTGGTCTCTCCGGCTTCCTGGCCCGAGGGCGCCGGAACCTCGTGCCAGCCAAGGGTGTACAGCAGCCGGGTGGCATCGCCGCCGAGCCCGCGCAGCAGCGCCTCGCGGGGAGCGCGTTTGACCGTGAACTCACGGATCCCGCCCAGCTGGCGGCCGTCCCGATCGACGAAATCGAGGTCGAAGACCTGGGTTTCGCTGTTGAGTTCGCTGCTGTGCCACCGCGCACGGCAGTAGAACCGCCGGGGCATCTTCTCCCGCAACGTCACCTGTCCGTACCGCAGCGGCAGGAACAGATCGTTGACGCCATGTTCGGCGGCCAGCAGCGCCGGGAAGGCAGGGAAGGCAACCCCTGTGCACAGGTCCATCAGCACCGGGTGCATCGGCTCGCTGCCGAGCTGTTCCGCGAGTTCCGCACCGACGAGGATGTCGCCGACGGCCTCGCCGTCGCCGAGCCACAGCGACTTCAGGGAACCGGACCAGGTCGGCCCCCAGGCCAGCTCCAGGTCGGCGAAGGTCTCGAACAACTCCTGGGGACGCATGCGGTTCAGCCGCTCGAGCTCTTCGTCGAGCGGGTCACCGTCGGACTCCGGCTCGTCGGTGACGTCGTCCACACCCGCGACCACGGTGCCTTCGGCGTTCAACGACCACTCGGCGCCGCGTTCCCCGTAGGGGCGGCTGTGCACCTGGAAGGTGGACTCGCGGCCGTCCTGCAGCGGGTGCAAGGTCAGCTGTACCTCGCGAGAACTCTTCTCCGGCAAGATGATCGGTTCGTAGAAGAAGACGTCCTTTGCCCGCGCCGGTGTGCCCACCGCGGCCAACGCCATCGCCGCGTACGTCGCCCCCGGCACGACGACGGTGCCGTAGATGACGTGATCGGATAGCCACGGCTGGGATTTGACCGACAACCTGCTGGTGTAGACGCAGTCACCCGAGGCGAGGTCTTTCGCGCTGCCGAGGATGCCCGAAGACGGGCCCGCACCGCCGGCCACTTCGATCCCGGATGTCTTGGGCCAAAACCGCCGGCGTTGGAACGGATAGGTGGGCAGTTCGATGCTGCGGCCTGGTTGACCATGCAGCGCAGCAAAATCCGGACGATGGCCACCGACGTAGGCCGCGGCCAGCGCGTCGGCCATCTGGCGCCGATCGCCGACGCCCTTGCGCAGCGAGACGATCGCCCGCGGTGCGGTCAGGTGCTCCGGCCAGACCTGCACCGCAGCACCGGTCAGCACCGGTTGCGGGCCCATCTCCATCAACACCGAGCAACCCAGCGCCGCCGCGGTGCGCACGCTTTCGGCGAACTGCACCGGCTGCCGGGAATGGCGCCGCCAGTAGGCCGCGTCGAGCGGGGTCTGGCCCGTGAGCACGGCGCCGGTGCGGTTGCAGATCAGCGGCATCGTCGGGGCGGCGAACTGCAATTGCGCTGCGTAGGACTCGAATTCGTCGAGCACCGGATCCAACAGCTCGGAGTGGAAGGCGTGGCTGGTCTGCAGCCAGGTGCACCGGATCGCCTCGTCACCGAACCTGGCGACGATCTGTTCGAGATCCTCCCCCGGCCCCGACAGCACCGTGTTCGGTCCGTTGTACGCGCCGACCGACACTCGCGGGAATCCGCCGGCGATCTCCTCGACGTGTTTGGCGTCGGCGAACACCGCCACCATCCGCCCGCCGTCGGGCAGGCTGCCGAACATCCGGCCGCGCTCGGCCATCAGCCGGGCGCCGTCCTCGAGACTGAACACCCCGGCCACGCACGCCGCCGCGTATTGGCCGACGCTGTGCCCGAGCACCACATCGGGTTCGATCCCCCACGACTGCCACAGCCGGGCCAGGCCCATCTCGACGGCGAACAGCGCCGGCTGCGCAAACGACGTGTGCCGCAGCCTTTCTCCGGCTTTCCCACCGGTTTCGCGATCGGTGGCGAACAGCACCTCGAGCAAGGGGGGCGGCACGATGTCGCTGACCGCGTCCGCGCACCGCGTCACGGTTTCGGCGAAAACCGGTTCGGTGTCGAACAACTCACGCGCCATTCCCGGGTACTGGCTGCCCTGCCCGGTGAACAACCATGCCGTCATCGGGCGGTGCGTGTGCTCGCCACGGACGACACCGGGCCGCAGGCGATTCTCGGCCAACTCGGCGAGGGCCTCGCGCGCACCCTGGACCGAGTCCACGACGAGCGCGGCGCGGTGTTCGAAGTGCGAACGGCCCGTCCCGGCGGTGAGGCACACGTCGGCGAGGTCCGCATCCGGGTGGGCGGCCAGCCAGGCCTCGTAACGCTGCGCCAAAGCCACCAGCGCTTCGGGTGACCGCGCGGAGCGCCAGCACCGCGACCTGGCCGGCGTGAGCTTGCGCCGCCGGCCGCGTCGCGGCGTCGTCGGCGGATACGGCGCGCGCCGGCGCCTCCTCCACCACGACGTGCGCGTTGGTTCCGGTGAACCCGAACGAGCTCACGCCCGCGCGCCGCGGTCTGCCGTCGGGCTGCCAGGGCATCGCGTGGTCGACGACCCGCACCGGCAGTGAATCCCACGGAATGTGCGGCGAGGGCTGCTCGAAGTGCAGGCTCGGCGGCAGGACCCCGTGCTGCAGCGACAGCACGACTTTGATCAGACCCGCCGCGCCCGAGGCCGATTCAGTATGACCGATGTTGGTCTTCACCGATCCCATCAGCAGCGGCCGGTCGGCGTCGCGCGAGGCGCCGTAGGCGGCGGCGGCCGCCTGTACCTCGATCGGATCACCCAGCGGGGTGCCCGTCCCGTGCGCCTCGAGGTAATCGACGTCCCCGCCGGCCAGGCCCGCGCGAGCCAGCGCCGTTCCGATAAGTCGTTGCTGCGCACCACCATTGGGCACGGTCAAACCGCTGGACGCCCCATCCTGGTTGACCGCGGTGCTGGCGATGACCGCGCAGATCCGGTCGCCGTCGCGCTCGGCGTCGCTCAACCTCTTCAGTACGAGGACGCCGCAGCCCTCGCTGCGCACGTAACCGTCGGCCGAGGCGTCGAACGTCTTGCATCGTCCCACCGGGGAAAGCATCCGCGCGCGCGAGGCCGCGATGACCGTCACCGGACTCAACAAGACATTCACGCCGCCGGCCAGCGCCATGTCGCAGTCACCGAAGCGCAACGCCTGGCAAGCCTGGTGCACGGCCACCAGCGCCGAACTGCATGCGGTGTCGATCGCCACCGCCGGCCCTTCGAGTCCCAGCGCGAAGGCGACCCGGCCGGAGATGGCGTTGAGCGCATTGCCGGTGATGAAATGCGGTTCGATCTTGTCGATCGACTCCGAGGACAGCAGATGGGCGTACTCGTTGGCCGCCACGCCGGTGAAAACTCCGGTCCGGCTGCCGCGCAAGGCGGCCGGCGAGTATCCGGCGCGTTCCAGGCCCTCCCATACCGTTTCCAGGATCAGCCGTTGTTGCGGCTCGATCCAGACCGCCTCGCGGGGTGAGATGCCGAAGAATTCGGGGTCGAACCCGTCGATCTCGTCGAGGAACCCGCCGAAGCGCGTGTAGGTCTTGCCCGCGGCGTCCGGATCCGGGTCGTAGAACTCGTCGATGTCGAATCGGTCCTCCGGGACCTCCCGGATCGCATCCACACCCCCGGACAGCAGCTGCCAGAACGCTTCCGGGTCGGGCGCGCCGGGGAAGCGGCACGACACCGCGACGATCGCGATCGGTTCGTCCGTGCGCGTCGGCGCCGCTGCCGCCGGCTGGGTTCGTGTTCTCGACGACGCCTGATCGCTGAGCTCGAGTACGTCGCCGAGCAGGTAGTCGGCCACGTCGGACAGCCGTGGGTGATCCATCGCCAGGGTGGCCGGGACCTGCTTACCCACCCCTTGCTCGATGCGCCGACGCAATTCGACCGCCATCAACGAATCCATACCGAGATCGAAAAAGCCCGCATCCTCACGGATTTCGATGGGATCGACGCGGGTCACCTCCGCAACGGCATCACGCAGATAGTCGGTCAGAATTTTCTTGCGCTGCTGCACCGGCGCCCCCGTGAGCTGCTCGACCAACGGGGTCTTTCCGGCCGGTGTCACCGCTGGTACCGCATCGGGGACCTCGCGCTCCAGCTCCGCCAGGAACGCCCGCCTACCCGCTTGCTGGTAGAGCGGCAAGAAGCGGGCCCAGTCGACCCGGGCCACCACCCCGTGGGCGGGGCCCCGCGCCGAAGCGGCCGCCGCCACATCGGAGAGGCCCGCAAGCGCATCGGCCGGTGCCAGCGTGCGGATTCCACGCTGGTCCAGGCGCGCACGGGATTCCGCGTCGGCCATGCCGGCCGACCACGGCCCGAAATTGACGCTGACGCCGAGGATGCCTTGCTCACGCAGGCGCCACGCCAGCCCGTCGAGGAAGGCGTTCGCCGCGCCGTAAGCGCTCTGGCCGAATCCACCCCATACCGAGGCGATCGAGGACGTGCTGAGGAAGAAGTCGAGCTTCAGGTCGGCCGCCGCCTCGCTCAAATGCCATGCGCCCCAAACTTTCCCGGCAAAGACGCGATCGATCTCATCATCCTGCAGGGCGCTCAGGGGGGTGGTGCCGATCTCCCCCGCGGCGTGGACGATGCCGGCCAACGGCGGCAGCTCGGCCTGCACGCCTGCCAGCAGGCGTGCGACGTCGTGCGCATCGGCGACATCGGCGGCCACGACCCGGATTTCGCAGCCGTGCGCCTCACCGAGCGCGTCGATGCGCTGCCGGACGGCATCGGTCGGCGCCCGGCGGCCGGTCAGAACCAGATGCCCGGCGCCGTTCGCGGCCAGGTGCCCGGCGATCTCCAGCCCGACCGCGCCCAGCCCCCCGGTCACCAGATACGTTGCCTCATTGCGCAGTTGCAGCGACGCGCCGCTCGGGCTCTCGGTGCGCCGGACCAACCGGGGAACGTAGACCGCCTGATCACGCAACGCGAGCTGGTCTTCTTTGACCGCCGGGTCGTCTGTGCCGATCCGGTCGATGAGCCGAGACCATTCGCCGGCGGTCCCCGCTGACAAGTCCGCGAGCCCACCCCAAACCTGCGGCAGCTCCAGCGATGCGGCCCGACTGAATCCCCATAGGCTGCTCTGCTGCGGCGCAACGGAATCCGTATCGGTGACGCGCTGCGCGCCGCGCGTGACCACCCAGATGGGGCTGCGCAGCTCGGCGGCGGCCGCGGCCCGAAACAGCCGCCGCGTTCCGCCGAGGATCCGGTGTTGCATGCGCAGCAGCGAGCGCATCGATGGCGTGGTCCCGGCATCCAGGCCCGCGGCATGCACGATGCGTAGCGTCGAATCCTGCGCGGCGGTGCGCAGCACGCCCGCCAGCCGTTCCTCGTCCGCGTCGGACACCGGCAGGCCGGTGACCTCGAATCGGTGGTTGCGAGCGGTCAGCGCGTCGATCAGCGGCTGAATCGGGTCGGTTTCGTCGGCGACGACGATCCAGCGCGCTTCCCCGCCCACGTCCGCCGGGGAAAGCTCGGCGGTCGATGTGTCCCAGCGGATCTCGTAGCGGTCATTCTCGATGGACCTGGTGCTGCGCTGTTGATTGTGTTGCGCGGCAAGCTTGGTGAGCACCTGCAAGGTCTGATGATCGTCGCTGCCACCGTCGAGCATGGTCGCGAGTTCCTCGATCCGGCCGTCCTCGAGAAGGCGGACCGCCTCGGTGCGCGGTCCACCGACGTCGCGCCGTTGGTCGGTGCGCTCGCGATCCTGGAACCAGTACTGACGGCGCTCGAAGGGATAGGTGGGCAAGTCGAGCTTGCGCGCGTGGGCCTGCCCGAAGGCGGCGAAGTCGGGCAGGTGGCCCGCGACATACGCATCGGCGAGCGCTTCGGTGATCTGGCGGTGGTCGGCGGCGTTGCGGCGCAGCGACGCGATCGCCCGCGGTGCGGTCGCCGGGTCGGGCCACGCGCTCAGCGCCGAGGCGGTAAGCACCGGTCGCGGGCCGATCTCGAGCAACACCTTGCAGCTCAGCTCCGCAAGGGTGCGCACGCTCTTGGCGAATTCGACCGGCTGGCGCGCGTGCCGGCGCCAGTAAGCGCCGTCGAGCTTCACGCTGCGGCCGAGCGCGGCGCCGGTGCGGTTGTCGATCAGTATTCGTTGCGGCGCTGTGAACTCGAACCGCCCCGCATACGATTCGAATTCGTCGAGAATCGGGTCCAGCAGCGCCGAGTGGAAGGCGTGGCTGGTGTCCAGCCAGTCGCACCGGACACCGTCGGCCGACACCGCGGCCACCGCCCGCTCCAAGTCCGTTGCGGGCCCCGACAGTACCGTGTTGGCGCCGTTGTAGGCGGCCACCGACAGGCTCGGGTAGTCGTCGGTGAGCCGCTCGACCCGCTCGGCGGCGGTGAACACCGCGACCATCCGGCCACCGGAAGGCAGGCTGCCGAACAGGCGACCCCGTTCGGCCATCAGCAAGGCGCCGTCTTCGAGACTGAACACGCCCGCCACGCAGGCCGCCGAATACTGGCCAACGCTGTGGCCCAACACCACGTCGGGCTCAAATCCCCACGACTGCCATAGCCGGGCCAGGCCCATCTCCACCGCGAACAGCGCGGGTTGCGCGTAGGAGGTTTGCTGCAGCGCCCCTTCGGCGTCCGGGCCGTCCGCGTCGAAAACGACGTCCAGCAACGGCCTTTCGAGAACGTCTGCGACCGCGGCGGCGCAACGGTTCAGCGTCTCGGCGAACACCGGCTCGGTGTCGAACAACTCGCGGGCCATGCCGGGATATTGGCTGCCCTGACCGGTGAACAGCCACGCCGTCTTCGGTGGCTCATGGGATTCTCCGCGGAACAACCCCGGCGCTGGGCGGTCTTCCGCGAGGGCGCCGAGTAGCTCCATTGCAGATTCTCGCGAGTTGACCACCAGCGCGGCCCGCTGCTCCAGGTGAGCCCGGCCCGCCCCGGCGGTGAAACACACGTCGGCGAGGGTGGCTTCCGGGTGCGCGCCCAACCAGCTGCGGTAGTCGGCCGCGAGCTGTGCCAGCGCGGCGGGCGTGCGCGCCGAAAGCGGGAGGATGCTGAACCGGCGGTTGCCGGAATGCTCGACCGGAAGCGGTGCAGGGGAAACCCGTTCCGTTTGCTCGGGCGCTTCGGAGAGGATGACGTGAGCGTTGGTGCCGGCGAATCCAAACGAGCTGACTCCGGCGATCCGCGGCTCTCCGTTGCGTTCCCAGGCCGTGGCCCGCTCGACAACCTGCACCGCAAGCCGGTCCCACGGGATGTGGGGCGAGGGGTTCTGGAAGTGAAGGTGTTGCGGCAGCAGCTCGTTCTCGAGCGACAGGATGACCTTGATGACCCCGGCGATGCCCGCGGCCGCTTCCAGGTGACCGATGTTCGTCTTCACCGAGCCCATCAGCAGCGGCCGGCCGGGGTCGCGACCGGCGCCGAGCACCGCACCCGCGGCCTGAGCTTCGATGGGGTCACCCAGCGAGGTCCCGGTGCCGTGCGCTTCCAGGTAGCCGACGTCACGGGGTTCGAGGTCGGCCCGCTTGAGCGCATCGGCGATAACCCTTTGCTGGGCAACGCCGTTGGGCACGGTCAAGCCGCCCGAAGCGCCGTCCTGGTTGATCGCGCTGCCGCGGATCACGGCGCGGATCCGGTCGCTGTCGCGGATCGCGTCCTCGAGGCGCTTGATCACGATGACACCGCAGCCCTCGCCGCGCACGTAGCCGTCCGCGGCAGCGTCGAATGTCTTGCATCGCCCGTCGGGGGCGAGCATGTGCGCGCTGGAGAACGTGATCATGGTCGCCGGGGTGAGCAGGACGTTCGCACCGCCGGCCAGCGCCAGGTCGCATTCCCCCAGGCGCAGCGCCTGGCAGGCCTGATGGATGGCCACCAGTGACGAGCTGCACGCCGTGTCGACGGCGACGGCCGGACCCTGCAGCCCCAGCCGATAGCTGATCCGGCCGGCCGCCGCGGCGTTCGATGTCCCGATGGCCAGGTAGGCCTCGATTTCGGGGTAGGTCAGCGCGTCGGATGCCATTCCCAGGTAGTCGTGCGTGGCCAAACCGACGAAGACACCGGTATTACTGTCCGCCAAATCGGTTGGCGCAGTGCCTGAATGCTCCACCGCGCGCCATGCCGTTTCCAGCAAGATGCGGTGCTGCGGGTCCATCAACCTGACCTCGCGGGTCGACATGCCGAAGAACGGCGCGTCGAATCCCGTGACGTCGTCGACGAAACCGGCACGACGGGTGACGACCTTGCCGGGCGCGCCCGGTTCCGGGTCGAAGAATTCGTCGACGTCCCAGCGGTCCTGCGGCACTTCGGATATCGCGTCGCGCCCGTGCCGCAACACATCCCAGAACTCATCGGCGTCGGCGGCTCCCGGGAATCGAGCCGCGTAACCGATGATCGCAAAACCCGATACCGGCTCTCCCGGACCTTCGACGGATGCCATGCGCTTGTCCTCTCTTGGCCGGTCACGATCGATCCCCACGGGAGGCCGGTTGCGCCCGGAGAATCGTTTCCTGAGGCCGGCACTGCCACCGCAGCGCCCGCACCGCGCAACGACGGCCGGTGCGGCCGCCGCCCTGCGTCCCGTCCGGCCGTTCGATCGCTACAACGGCCCGCCGGATCCGTGAGCGAGTGTAGGCGGTGGCCGCGCACGCCTGCGACGGCGATCACCCCGAGGGTTTATCTTGGTCTCGCCGCCAGGGTGGCCGTGGTCGTTTGAACCGAGGAGGACGAAGTTTTGCGCATCGGGAAGATTACGATCGGCGCACTCGGCGACTGGAAGCTCACCCCGGGATCGGTCATTTCCTGGCATCCGACGGCCGCGGCGGCCGAAAAGGTCCGACAGGCGCCGGTCAGCTCGGTGCCGGTCAGCTACATGCAGAGCCAACATCTCCGCAATTACTGTGAACGGACCGCCGCGGGGCTGAATTTCTCCCGGCAGATCATCGCCACCTGTGAAGTGCCCGGGAAGTGCGACGTTGCCGCCATGAACCACGCCGTCAACGCGTATCTGCGTCGGCACGACACATTCCGCAGCTGGTTCGAGCACACCGGCGACGGAGAGTTCGTCAGGCACACCCTCAGCGATCCCGCCGATATCGAGTTCGCTCCGATCGAGCAGGGCGAGATGACGGCCGACGAAATACACGCTCACGTCGTGGCCATTCCGAATCCGCTGGAGTGGGGCTGCTTTACCTTCGGGATCATTCAAAGCGAAAGCCACTTCACCTTCTTTGCCGCCATGGATCACGTCCACGGTGACGCCACGTTGATCGGCACCACGATGATGGAGGCCAACGGCATGTACACGGCGTTGAGCGGCGGCGGTGAGGCCCTCGCTCTTACCGATGCCGGCAGCTTCGATGACTTCTGCACCCGCGAACGCGAATACACGTCAGCGCTGACCGTGGATTCCCCGGAGGTGCGCGCGTGGATTGACTTCGCCGAGAACAACGATGGCGGCTTTCCCGAGTTCCCGCTCCCGCTCGGTGACCCGCGGGAGTCTCATAGCAGCGACATGACCTCCCAACTGCTGATGGACGCGGCGCAGACGGAACGGTTCGAATCGGCCTGCGCGGCGGTCGGTGCGCGCTTCGTCGGTGGCCTGTTCGCCTGCCTTGCCTTGGTGGAGCACGAATTCACGGGTGCCCTCACCTACCACGGGCTCACTCCCAGGGATTCCCGCAAAGCCACGGACAATTTCATGACGCAGGGCTGGTTCACCGGTTTGATCCCCATCACCGTGCCCATAGCCGCCGCCTCGTTCGGCGAAGCCGCGTGGGCGGCGCAGGCGTCCTTCGATTCGAATCTGGACATGGCGAAGGTTCCCTATTACCGCGTGATGGAACTAGCGCCGTGGTTGCGCTGGCCGCAACCGAACTTTCCGGTGTCGAATTTCTTTCATGGCGGCGCCGCTCCGCTCAACGCCATTCTCGCCGCGGCCGATCTGGGACTCGCGAACAACATCGGAATTTATCCCGACGGCCGCTATTCCTACCAACTGACTATTTACATATTCCGGTACGGGGAAGGCACGTTCATGGCGATCATGCATCCGGACAACCCGGTCGCCCGCAAATCGGTGGTCCGCTATATGGAAGCTATGAAGTCGGTCTGCGTGCGGGTCGCCGGCAGCGGGAGCTGGGGACGCGTCGCGTAGCGTGGAGCACTTCGATGGCTCGTGAGGCGAATGTGCGTGGTGTGACCGGGCTCGGGCGAACGCGGCCGAGAGTCCCCGGCGGGCACACCCGACGGCGCCGAACGGGGATGAGGGCGATATGCGGCGGCTAGCCGATTTCGTGGTGCGCTGGCCCTGGGCGGTAGTGGGGATCTGGATCGCGATTGCGGTCGCGCTACCTCTGAGCTTCCCGTCGCTGGGCGAGATGGCCGAGAAGCATCCGCTGGCGATCCTGCCCAGCGACGCGCCGTCGAGCGTCACCGCCCGCAAGATGACCGAAGCGTTTCACGAATCGGGGTCGGAGAACCTGTTGTTGGTCGTGTTGACCGACGACAAGGGGCTCGGCCCGGCCGACGAAGCCGCCTACGGCAAACTCGTGGACGCGCTGCGCCGCGACACGCGAGATGTGTTGATGCTGCAGGACTTCGCCAGCACGCCGGCGTTGCGCTCCGTCGTCACCAGCAAGGATCACAAGGCGTGGGTGCTGCCGGTCGGCGTTGCGGGCGAGTTGGGCACCCCCCGCTCGTACGCCGCCTTCAACCGGATCGGCGACATCGTCAAGCAGGCTCTCGCCGGCACAGCGCTGACGGCGAACCTAACCGGCCCGGCGGCGACCGTCGCTGACCTCACGGCCGCGGGCGCTCGGGATCGCCTCCCGATCGAGCTGGCGATCGCGGTCATGGTGCTCATCGTCCTGCTGGTGATCTACCGCAGCGCGGTCACCATGCTGCTGCCGTTGCTGACCATCGGGATATCCCTGGTGATCGCGCAGGCGGTGGTAGCGGGCTACTCCCAACTGACCGGGTCGGGCGTCTCGAACCAGGCCGTCGTGTTCTTGAGCGCCATCATGGCCGGAGCCGGAACGGATTACGCGGTCTTTCTCATCAGCCGCTATCACGACTACCTGCGGTCGGGTGCGACGTCCGACCAGGCGGTCAGGCGCGCGATGTTCTCGATCGGAAAGGTGATCGCCGCATCCGCCGCCACCGTCGGGGTCACGTTCCTGCTGATCAGCTTCGCCCGAATGGGTGTGTTCAAAACGGTCGGGGCGTCGTCGGCGATCGGGATCGGTGTGGCGTTCCTCGCCGCGTTGACGTTGCTGCCGGCGATTCTGGTGCTTGCGGGGCGGCGCGGCTTGGTCAAGCCGCGGCGCGAGCTGACCGCCCGATTCTGGCGGCGTTCCGGCATCCGCATCGTGCGACGCCCGAGGGTCAACCTGGTCGCCAGCGTGCTCGTGTTGATCGTCCTGGCCAGCTGCGCCGGCCTGGTGCGTTACAACTACGACGACCGCAAGGCGCTGCGGCCTTCCGCGCCGAGCTCCATCGGATACACCGCGCTGGAGCGGCACTTCCCGGTCAACCAGTCCATCCCGCAGTACATCCTGGTCCAGTCCCCGCGCGACCTGCGCACGCCCAAGGCACTCGCGGACTTGGAGCAAATGGCGGACCGGGTCAGTCAACTGCCGAATGTGGCTGCGGTCAGCGGCATTACGCGTCCCACCGGCAACGTGCCGGAACAATTCAGAGCCACCTACCAGGCGGGTGCTATCGGCACGCTGCTGGCCGGCGGGTCCACCCTGATCAAAGACCACACCAACGACCTGAATCGCCTGGTAGACGGGGCCGGCACGTTGGCCGACAACCTCGGCGACATGCGGGGACAGGTGATTCAGCTCGCCGCCGGCGTCCAGGAGCTCGAGACCGCGTTCTCGTCGACGAAGAACCAGTACACCGGCGATGCGCTGGTGAAAGAGGTCGATCTCGCGGCCCAGCTCGTGGACCACGTCAACGCGCTCAGCAACGCCATGGGCTGGAATTTCTCGGCGGCCAAGAACATGTTCGCCTGGATCGGCCCGGTGCTGGGGGCGCTGCAGGGGAACCCCCGATGCGACGTCGACCCGTCGTGCAGCGCCACCCGCGGGACATTCGAGCAACTCGTCGGCTCGCGCGACCAAGCAGACCTCGACGCGATCAATGACTTGGCTCACCAACTGCAGGAATACCCGGACAAGCACGCGCTGAAAGCGTCGTCAGACCGCCTGCGCGCCGCGTTGGCAAAGCTCACCAACGTGCTGCATTCGCTGGGCATGGACAAACCCGGTGGCCTGCAATCGAACCTGAACACCTTGCAAGACGGCGCAAACCGGTTCGCCGGTGGCAGCCGCCAAATCGCCGACGCGGTGGCTCAGGTCGTCGACCAGGTCAAGCAGCTCGGCAGCGGCCTCAACGAGTCGGCGGCGTTTCTGCTGTCGCTGAAACGCGACGCGGCGCAAACCTCGATGGCCGGATTCAACATCCCGCCCCAGCTCCTGCACCTGGCGGAGTTCCAGAAGGCCGCCAAGGCATTCATCTCGCCGGACGGTCACTCGGTGCGGTACCTGGTTCAGACGAAACTCAATCCGTTCAGCACCGACGCCATGGATCAGGTCAACGCGATCGAAGCGGCCGCGCGGGGTGCCCAGCCGAATACCGCACTGGCGGACGCGACGGTGTCGATGGCCGGGTACACCGTGGCCCTCAAGGACACGCGCGACTACTACCAGCACGACATCCGGTTCATCATCGCCGTAACCCTCTTGGTCGTGCTGGTGACCCTGGTCGCGCTGCTGCGTGCGATCGTTGCCCCGCTGTATCTCGTTGCCTCCGTGGTCATTTCGTATTTGTCCGCGGTGGGAATCGGGGTGCTGGTAATCCAGTACCTGCTGGGGCAGCAATTACATTGGAGTGTGCCCCCGCTGGCGTTCGTGGTGCTGGTCGCGGTGGGAGCCGACTACAACATGCTGCTCGTCTCGCGGATGCGGGAGGAGTCGCCGCACAGCATGCGGTACGGCATCATCCGGACCCTGGGTTCGACGGGCGGCGTGATCACGGCGGCGGGTCTGATCTTTGCCGCCTCGATGTGCGGCCTGTTGTTTTCCAGCATCAGCACCGTGGTCCAGGGCGGTTTCGTGATCGGGGTGGGAATTTTGCTGGACACCTTCTTGGTGCGCACCATCACGGTTCCCGCGATCGCCGCCCTGGTCGGACGCGCGAATTGGTGGCCCTCCCGAGCGGCCGCGCCGGCGGGCGGGCGGCTCGCGGCCTCGCCGCTACCCCAGGGACGCGCCGAGCCGCAGCCCGGTTAGCACCCGCAGGGGATGTGTGTGAGACTACGAGGCGAATTCGAGCGGTCAGGAGTAGGGATGAAGAAGCTGCTCGCAGGAGTTACGACGCTGGTAACCGTAGCTGCCACAGGCTGTTTCGGCGTCAACACCGCGACGGCTGACGACGCGCCGATCGGCGGTCCGCCGACCCCGGGGGCACCGGGCGACCAGACGGCGTTCGCCCTCGGCGGCGCTCACGTTGCGGGCATCCCCTACGACGAATACATCCGTCAGGAAGGCGCCCAATGGTTCCCCGGCCAGAAGCGCCAGATCGTTCCCTACCCCGCGGGCCAGATCCAGGGGCACGTCCTCGAGCGACTCTTCCCGGGCATCGGCAAGCTCGATGAGCAGTTCCCGGGCCTGGGTGTGGACGGCCCCAGCATCGGCGAGTCGGTCGTCGAGGGCATAGACAACCTCGATGCGGCGGTCCGCACCGGCCGCCCGGGCACGGCGATCGGCTTGTCCGAGGGCGGGTTCGTGGTCGACGGCGAACAGGCCCGGCTGGCGACTGACCCGGCCGCTCCCCCGCCGGACAAGCTGAACTTCGCCACGTTCGGCGACCCGATCGGGCATCACGCCTTCGGCCAGAGCTTTCTGACCGCCATGTTCCCGGTCGGCAGCGTCGTTCCCGCGCTCGACTACACCATGCCACCGCAGTACGAAAGTCAATACGACACAAACAGATTCGTGGCCGCCTACGATTTGATCGCCGACTTCCCCGACCGGCCCGACAACATGTTCGCTCTGGCGAACACGCTGCTGGGCCTGGCCACCGGCCACACGGCGGTGGCCTTCACCAACCCGAGCATGGTGCCCCCGCAGAACATCAGGACGACGATCAACTCGAGGGGCGCCAAAGACACGACGATCATGGTCCCCGAAAAGCACCTGCCGCTCGTCATGCCGCTGAAATACATCGGGATCGACGAAGGCACGCTGGACAAGCTCGACGCGATCCTGATTCCCCGGGTGAATGCGGGCTACTCGCGCAACGACGACCCGGCGACCGCGCCGGTCCAGGTGGACCCGGTGCACGGCTTCGACCCCGCGGAAGTCATCGCGCCGGTCAACCAGGCCGCACTGGGCAGCGGCGACCCGCTGTCACAGCTCGTCAGCGGCGCCACGTCCGCGCTGTCCCAGGGCACCGGCTAGACGACGCGCCTATGTCTGGATCATCGATTCTCGCCATGCTGCACGGGCGTGCCAGCCTGCGGCCCAACGATGTGGCATACACGTTCACCGATTACCAGGAGGACTGGGAGGGCATCCGCCAGACCCTCACGTGGGCACAAATATCCCGCCGAACCTTCAACGTGGCGGGCGACCTCGGCCAGCACGGGTCGGTCGGCGACAGGGCGGTGATCCTGGCGCCGCAGGGTCTTGACTACATCACGGCGTTCCTCGGGTCGATGCAGGCCGGGCTCATCGCCGTTCCGCTTCCGCTGCCGCACCGCGGCTCCAGCGACGAGCGGGTGAGTGCGGTCCTCGCCGACACGTCGCCGTCGGTCATCCTCACGACGTCCGCGGTCGCCGAAGATGTCGCCGAGTACGTCGACCGGGCGCGCTTGGACGATGTCCCGAAGATCGTCGAAATCGATTCGATGAATCTGGACGCCGATCGCGGAACCACAGTGCTTGCAACCGATTTGCCTGACGTCGCGTATCTGCAATACAGCTCCGGTTCGACCCGGACCCCGACGGGTGTGATGATTTCGCACCGCAATCTGCAGGTGAATTTCGAGCAGCTGATGCGCAGCTTCTTCGCCGACTCCCACACGAAAGCCCCGTCGGACACCACGATCGTTTCGTGGCTGCCCTTCTATCACGACATGGGTTTGGTGCTGGGGGTCTGCGCGCCGATCCTGGGCGGCTGGCGGGGCGAGCTGACGAGTCCCGTTGCGTTCCTGGAACGGCCGGCCCGATGGATGCGATCCCTGGCCGCGAATACGTCTTCATGGTCGGCGGCCCCCAACTTCGCCTTCGACCTGGCCGCCCGCAAGACGGGTGACCGCGATCTGGCCGGACTCGACCTCGGCGGTGTGCTGGGCATCATCAGCGGTGCCGAACGCGTCGAGCCGGCCACCCTGAGTCGCTTCGTTGATCGGTTTGCGCACTTCAACTTTCGGGACAACATGATGCGCCCGTCGTACGGGTTGGCGGAGGCCACTGTCTTCGTAGCCAGTGGCACCTGGAGTGACTCGTCGACGGTTCACTTCGATATCGACGAGCTGTCCGCGGGCCGCGCCGTGCCCTGCGCGGCCGGGACCGGCTCGTCGCTGGTGAAGTACGAACTGCCGCACTCGCCGGCGCTGCGAATCGTCGACGGCGACACCGGCCGCGAGTGCCCGCCGGGGGTGGTCGGCGAGATCTGGGTACGCGGCGCCAACGTGGCCGAGGGCTACTGGCGCAAGCCTCCGGCAGAACAGCGCTGCTTCGGCGCGACGCTCATCGAGCCGTCGCCGGGTACCCCGGACGGGCCGTGGCTGAAGACCGGTGACCTGGGTTTCGTCCACGACGGCGGGCTGTTCATCGTCGGCCGTATCAAGGATCTGCTGATCATCCGCGGACGCAATCACCATCCCGAGGACATCGAGGCGACGGTCCAAGAGATCACCGGCGGCCGGGTCGCGGCGATATCGGTTCCGGTGAACAGCACCGAGAAGCTGGTCACCGTCATCGAGTTCAAGAAGCGGGGCGATTCCACCGAGGCGGCCATGCACGCGCTGACCTGCGTCAAACGCGATGTCACCTCGGCGATTTCCAATGCGCACGGCGTGAATGTGGGAGACCTCGTGCTGGTACCGCCCGGCTCGATTCCCACCACCACCAGCGGCAAGATCCGCCGCGCCGCCTGTGTCGAGCAGTACCGCCGGCAGCAGTTCGCCCGGTTGGACGCCTGAGCCGGGGTACGGGCGCACTCCACCATGCCGATGTTGGTCACCGTCCTGGTGATGGCCCTCGCCGTCAGCGTCGAACCCTTCCGCGTCGGCATGACCGTGCTCATGCTGAACAGGCCGCGACCGGCGCTGCAACTGCTCGCGTTCCTGTCCGGCGGTTTCGCCATGGGAACGGCGGTGGGTCTGGTTGTCTTGTTCGCCTTCCGACGCGCCATGGGCGGCTCGAACTACTTCGCGCTGCCCACGGTGCAGATTCTGGTCGGCCTGCTGGCGCTGACCGTCGCCGCGGTCGTGGCCGCCAATCTCCCCGCGCGGTTGGGTGTGCGCCCGACAGGACTGCCGTCGCCGATCCGACGATTGCTGAGCCGGCATTCGCTGACGGTTGCCGGCATCGCCGGTCTCGGCATCGCCTTGCCGTCGGTCGACTACCTGGCCGCGCTGGCCGTCATCCTGGCGTCCGGGGCGACGGCCCTGACGCAAGTGGTCGTGCTGTTGATGTTCAACGCCGTGGCCTTCGCGCTGATCGAGATTCCACTGCTGGCCCACCTGCTGGCGCCCCAGGCAACCGCCGCGTGGGTGGCGGCGCTGCACGGCTGGATCCGTTCGCGCCGACGCGTCGACGTCGCGCTCCTGCTGGCCGCCGCCGGCTGCGCTTTCCTCGCCGTCGGCGCGGCCGGGCTTTGAAACCCTTCGTCAAATGCCGCGTCACCGCTGAGGCAATAATGAGTCCAATCCGACCGGCAAAGGAGCCGCGATGAGCAAGGCAAGCACCGACCGTCCGCTGCGTGTGATCCAGTGGACGACCGGCAACATCGGTCGGCGTTCGCTGCACGCCATCATCGGACGACCCGACCTGGAACTGGCCGGGGTGTACGCGCATGGCGCCGACAAGGTCGGCGTCGACGCCGCCGACCTGGCGGGCTGGCCGGAGCCGACCGGGGTGCGCGCGACCAACGACATCGACGCGCTGCTGGCCCTGGGCGCCGACGCGTGTTGCTATAACCCGTTGTGGCCCAACATCGATGAGTTGGTGCGGCTGCTGGAATCGGGAGTCAACGTGTGCACCAGCGCCGCGTGGATCACCGGCGGAAAACAGACCCCGCAGGACCGCAAACGCATCGAAGATGCTTGCCGGAAAGGCAATTCGACGATCTTCGGCAGCGGCGCGCACCCGGGCATGACGAACATGGTGGGCATGGTGCTGTCCGCCTCGTGCGAGCGAGTCGACGAGATCCGAATCACCGAGTCGGTGGATTGCTCGACCTACGAATCGGCGGAAACCCAGACGGCCATGGGCTTCTCGCAGGATCCCGACACCCCGGGGCTGGCGGAGAACGTCCGGCGCGAAAGCGAGGTCTTCGCGGAATCGGCGGCGATGATGGCCGACGCGATCGGGGCGAAGCTGGACAGGATGACCTTCGACGTCACCTTCACCGCGGCCACCGACGACTCCGATCTGGGCTTCATGAAAATCCCCGCCGGAACGGTCGGCAGCGTGTACGGCTACCACCGCGGCTGGGTCGGCGATCGCAACGTTGTCAGCGTCGGATTCAACTGGACGATGGGCAGGCACGTCGTCCCGCCCAAGCCCCTCGAGCACGGGCACGTCATCCAGGTGTTCGGGCTGCCCAACATGCGGACCGTGCTGCACTGCCTGCCACCCAACGACTGGACCGAGCCCGGGTTCATGGGACTGGGAATGATCTACACCGCGATGCCGGTTACCAACGCCGTCCCGGCGGTGGTCGCCGCCGAGCCCGGGATCGTGACCCTGGCGGATCTGCCCCCGGTCACCGGGCGAGCAGCCCGCTGACGGGTATGCCGTTCGCCACAAGTGGCGCCCCGGGAGGAACGCTTGCGTCCACTAAGGTTACTATCCCTAACTGAGCAAAAGTTCCGTTGACAGTGGTGTCGTCGCGACGGTTGGTGAGCTTTGCGGAAGGCGGTCAGGTGGTGACTAGTTCAGACTCGGGCACCCGCCCCGGCCTTCTCACCCGGGTGCTGAAACGAGCGTGGATCCCGCTGGTGCTGGTGGTCGTTCTGGCGACCTCGGCGCTCATCGTGTCGCGACTGCACAAGATCTTCGGCTCGGAAGATCTCAACGCAAACGCCGGCAAGGGGATCGAGATCGTGCAGTTCAACCCGAAGGTCGTCGTCTACGAAATCTCCGGCGCCCCGGGCACCACGGCGAACATCAACTACTGGGACGAGAACGCCAACACGCACCAGGTCAACAACGCCCCGCTGCCCTGGTCGACCACCATCTCGACCACGCTGCCCTCGGTGAGCGCGAACATCATGGCGCAGAGCGACGGCAGCACGATCAGCTGCAAGATCACCGTGGACGGCGTCCTGCGCGACAATCAGAACTCCGCCGGCCATAACGCCCAGACCTTCTGCCTGGTGAAGTCCGCATGAGCGACGCGGGCAATCAGACCGAGCGCGACCTGAGCGCCGCCGACACCGGCCCCATCACGACCCGGGGCTTGTCGAAGGCCGAACGCGGCCATCGGCCCTACCTTCCCCACGCGATCCGCATCTTCGCGATCCCGATCATCATCGGCTGGGTCGCGATCACCGTGTTGGTGAACGTCATCGTCCCCACGCTGGAAAAAGTCGGCGAGGCGCACTCGGCGCCGATGACACCGCTGGACGCGCCGTCGATGAAGGCGATGATGCGCCTGGGCCACAACTTTCACGAGTTCGACTCCAACAGCACCATCATGATCGTGCTGGAGGGTCAGCACCCGCTGGGCCCCGATGCGCACCAGTACTACGACAAGCTGATCCGGCAACTCCGCCAGGACCCCAAGCACATTCAGCACATTCAGGACTTCTGGGGCGACAGGCTGACGGCCGCGGGCGCGCAGAGCGCCGACGCCAAAAGCGCCTACGTGCAGGTGAACCTCGCCGGTAACCAGGGCACCACGCTGGCCAACGAATCCGTGGACGCCGTGCGCAAGGTCATCGACGAGAACAGGGCACCGCCCGGTGTGAAGGCCTACGTCACCGGCCCCGCGGCGCTGTCCGACGACATGCACATCATCGGTAACGCCAGCCTGGCCAAGATCACGCTGTTCACCCTGGGCGCGATCGCGATCATGCTGCTGCTGGTCTACCGGTCCATCGTCACCACGCTCGTGCAGCTGTTCATGACCTTTGTCGCGCTGGCCTGTTCGCGCGGGGTGGTCGCGGTTCTCGCCTATCACAACGCATTCGGGCTCACCACGTTCGCCGCCAACATCCTCACCATGTTGGCGATCGCCGCGGGGACGGACTACGGCATCTTCCTGATCGGCCGCTATCAGGAGGCGTTGGCCGCGGGCGAGGACCGAGAAACCGCGTACTACACCACATTCAAGGGCGTCGCCCCGGTCGTCTTAGGCTCGGGCCTGACGATCGCGGGCGCGACCTATTGCCTCAGTTTTACCCGGCTGCCGTGGTTCAACACCATGGGCGCGCCCGTGGCGATCGGGATGATCGTCGTGGTGCTGGCCGGCGTCACGCTGGGGCCAGCGGTGGTGTTCGCCGGCAGCCGCTTCCACCTGTTCGAAAAGCAGGCCAAGCGTGGCCGGCTGTGGCGCCGGGTGGGTACCGCCGTAGTACGCTGGCCGGCACCAATTCTGGCCGTGAGCGCCGCGGTCGTGCTGGTCGGCATGATCGCCCTGCCGAGCTTTCACACGAGCTACAACGACCGCCATTACCTGCCGTTGTCAGCCCCGTCCAATAAAGGACAAGAGGCCGCGAACCGGCATTTCTCCGAGGCCCGAATGAACCCCGATCTGCTGATGATCGAGTCCGATCACGACATGCGGAACCCAGCCGACATGCTGGTGTTGGACCGGGTCGCCAAGAACGAGATGCGCACACTCGGGATCGCCATGGTCCAGGACATCACCAGACCGCTGGGCATCCCGATCCAGCACAGCTCGATACCGTTCCAGAACAGCGCCCAAAGCCAGACGACGATGCAGAACATGAGCTTTCTCAAGGAGCGCATGAACGACATCCTCAAGATGGCCGACGATCTGCAAACCCAGATCGACACCACCCAGCGCCAGTACGAGGTATCGCTGGACCTGGCCAACGCCGCCGACGACAGCGCGAAGACCACGGCGGTGACCTCGCAGATCACCGACAGCCTGCGCGACCACATCGCCGACTTCGACGACACCTTCCGGCCGATCCGCAGCATTTTCTATTGGGAGAAGCACTGCTATGACATCCCGGTGTGCTTCGGGCTGCGGTCCCTGTTCGACACACTCGACGGGTTCGACCAGCTCGCCGAGCAGTTCCACTACCTCACAGCCGACATCCAGCACACCGCCAAGGCCTCACGCGATTTGACCGCGCTGTTTCCCACGCTGATCACCACGCTGAAGACCACGCGGGGCATCACGCTGACCCTGTATCAGACGTTCAAGGCGATGATCGATCAGATGGAGGCGATGAGCAACACCGCGATCGTCATGGGTCAAAGCTTCGACGCATCGAAGAACGACGACTTCTTCTACCTGCCGCCCGAGGCCTTCGACAACCCGGATTTCCAGACCGGGCTCCGGATGTTCTTATCGCCGGACGGTAAATCGGCCCGGTTCTTCATCACGCATCAGGGCGACCCGATGTCGCCGGAGGGCATCGCGCAAGTCGACGCCGAACGCACCGCCGCGCAGGAGGGACTCAAGCAATCGTCGCTGTCCGACGCCCGCGTCTATCTCGGCGGAACCGCCGCGACGTTCAAGGACATGGCCGACGGCGAGAAGTACGACCTGATGATCGCCGTGGTGTCGGCCCTGACGCTGATCTTCATGATCATGCTGCTACTTACCCGGAGCGTGGTGGCCGCGTTGGTGATCGTCGGCACCGCGGCCAGCTCGATCGCGGCGTCATTCGGCCTGTCCGTGCTGATTTGGCAGGACCTGTTCGGCATCAGGATCCACTGGATCGTGATGGCGCTGTCCGTGATCATCCTGCTGGCCGTTGGATCCGACTACAACCTGTTGCTGGTCTCCCGGTTCAAGGAAGAGATCCATGCCGGCCTCAAGACGGGGATCATCCGGTCGATGGCCGGCACCGGTGGTGTGGTGACGGCGGCGGGTCTGGTGTTCGCCTTCACCATGGCGTCCATGTTGGGCAGCGATCTGCGGGTGCTCGGCCAGTTCGGCTCGACCGTGTGCATCGGTCTGCTGCTCGACACGCTGATCGTGCGCACGCTGCTGATGCCCTCGATCGCCGTCCTGCTCGGACGGTGGTTCTGGTGGCCGCAGGTGGTGCACCCCCGCGGTGACAACGCCCGACGGCCGGTGAGCGCCTAGCCAGATGGTGGCGACCCGCCGCGCCCGGCTACGCCGCGCTTGCGATCGCCACTAGCCAGATGGTGGCGACCCGCCGCGCCCGGCTACGCCGCGCTTGCGATCGCCACTAGCCTTCGGCCAGCGCCACGCTCACCGCCACCGCGCCGGCGCCGACATGTAGCGCGAGCACCGGTCCCAGCTCGGTGATGATCGCCGGTTCGCACGCCGGCAGCCGCTCGCCCAGCGCCGTCGCCACCTCCCGCGCGCCATCCGGGTTGTTGACGTGATGCACCGCCAGGGCGGCGGCGTCGTGGCCGACGACCTGGCAGACCCGATCGATCATCGCCTCGGTGGCGTGGCTGACGGTGCGTACCCGTTGGGCCAGAACGAGTTTGCCGTCGTCGATACGCAACAGGGGCTTGAGCGCCAGCGCGGTGCCCAGCCATGCCTTCGCCCCGCCGATGCGTCCGCTGCGGCGCAGGTTGTCCAGTCGGTGCACCACGATGAACGCATGCCCGCGGTCCACGGCCGCGCGTGCGGCGTCCGCGACGGCGTCGAGGTCTGCCCCGTCGGCCGCGGCCCGCGCCGCGGCCAATGCGACGAAGCCGGTGCCCATCGCGGCCGATTTGGAGTCGACGACGCGCACGTTCGGATCCAGGTCGGCCGCGGTGCGTTCGGCGGCCCGGCAGGTTCCCGACAGCGCCGACGAAATGTGCACGGCCACAACGCCGTCGGCGCCGCTGTCGGCCAGCGCCTGCTGATAGGCGTCGGCGAGTTCGGCGGGGGTGGCGGCCGCGGTGGTGGCCGCGAGCTTGTAGATGTCGTCGGGGACGTCGTCCACACCGTCACGCAGGTCGGCGCCGTCGAGCAAGATGTGCAGCGGAACGACGCGTATCCCCCACTTTTCGAGCAGGTCGGCGGGCAGACGTGCCGACGAGTCGGTCACCACCAGGACGGTCACGAGAGCTACCCGCGGGGCTTCCCGTGCGGCACGCCGGCCTGATTGCGCGGCTTCTCCTCATCGCGCTGCGCGCGCTGCATCGTCGCCACGCCGGCTTCGGCGAGCGCCTTGAGCATCAACTCCGCGACCGCCTGGTGGGCTTCGAAATTCCAGTGGATGCCGTCGGGGTTTCCCCGTCCGCTCATCACCTGTTCGGCGACGGCGGCTTTCAGATCGACCAGGGGGACGTTGTGGTTTTGCGCCCAATCGGTGATCGCGGCCGCCGTCCCGGCGCGGCCGTGGTGGGCCCGGCCGTAGGTGTCGGCGATGTGCACCGACGGCAGCGAGGCCACGATCGGGATGCCGGGTCGGTTGAAATCGATTGCGCCGCGGGTCTGTTCGAGGTAGTCCGCGCTCAGGTGCGGCGGCAGCGCCGATCTGGCCACCGGTGAAAGCCTCGGCTGCAGCCAGCCATAACCGTCGCGGACCCAGCGCCGCAGCCACGGCGGGCGCACATAGCGGATCAGCTCGCGCAGCGCGGTGGGCAGCACCGACGGCAGTGAATCCATGCCGCCGGTCGCGAAGATGACCGCGCCCGCCCTGGGCAGCGCCGCCCAGGCCCGCGGATCCTGGGTCGCCGCCCACCAGATGTCGCGGCACGTCCAACCAATGCGGCCGATTAGCTCGACGTCCCAACCCAGGTGCGCCGCAACGATGTTCGGCCAGATCCGGGGATCGTCGGCGGGCAGCCCGCCGGTCGGCCCGTAGTAGGCCAGGGAGTCGGCGAAAATCAGCAGGGTCGGCTTCGACGGCCGTTCAGAGGACATCGTTGGACACCTGCGCCGAAGCGTTCCACACATCCAGACGCCAACGGATGCTGTCGAATTCGTCGGCCGGATCGTCGTTGTGGCCGGAGAGCTGGACCCAGCTGGCATTGCCCATGCCGCCCAGGATCGGCCAGTTGGCGACCGGAAGCTTCAGCAGCGCGGCCGACAAAGCGGCGATCAGCCCGCCGTGGGCCACCAGCACCACCGGGCGGTCGGGCCCGTCGGGCTGGCCCCATTCCGGCTCACCGGACACCAGTTCGGCGACCAATGGCACGCTGCGCGCGGCGACGTCGACCCTGCTCTCGCCGCCGTGCGGGGCCCAGGTGGCGTCTTCGCGCCAGGCCAGCCGGGCGCCGGGGGCCTGCGCGTCGACCTCGGTGTGCGTCATTCCCTGCCAGTCGCCGAGATGGGTTTCGCGCAAGCGCTGGTCGACCCGGATCGGCAGCCCGGTCAGCTCCCCCAGCCGGACGGCCGTGTCGTAGGCGCGATGCAGATCCGACGACACGATGAGCAACGGCTGCAGCTTGCCCAGCACCTCGGCGGCCGCGATCGCCTGCGCCCGGCCGAGTTCGCTGAGTTCGGAATCCAGCTGACCCTGCATGCGGCTGCCCGCGTTGAACTCGGTTTGCCCGTGCCGCAACATGATCAGACGACGAACCCTCATGACGCGCCCTCATCGGAGTTGGCGCGGTCCTCGTCCAGGTTTACCGGCACCACCGGGCAGTCGCTCCACAGCCGGTCGAGGGCATAGAAGTCGCGGTCCTCCTGGTGCTGAATGTGCACGACGATGTCGCGATAGTCCAGCAACGTCCAGCGGCCTTCCCGCGTGCCCTCGCGGCGCGCCGGCTTGTACCCGGCCTTGCGCATCTTCTCCTCGACCTCGTCGACGATGGCGTTGACCTGTCGCTCGTTGGACGCCGAGGCGATCACGAAGCAGTCCGTGATGGCCAGTTGCGCGGAGACGTCGATGACGATGACATCGTCGGCAAGCTTCGAGGCGGCGGCGCCGGCGGCCACCGTCGCCATGTCGATGGCCTCCTGGGTGGCGCTCATGGGTGATCCCCTGCGCTCATGCGTGTTTCGCTGTCCGGCACCGACGGCGCCACGTCGTCGCGGTAGAGCCGGCGCTTGGAGACGTACTGTACGACGCCGTCGGGCATCAGGTACCACAGCGGGCGGCGTTGCGCCGCGCGGCGACGGCAATCGGTCGAGGAGATGGCCAGCGCCGGGATCTCGACCAGGGTCAGCGCGTCCTCGGGCAGCTCACCGAGCACGCCGGTGACGTGTTCGCGGCGCAGCTCGTAGCCGGGCCGGCTGACCCCGATGAAGCGGGCCAGCTCGAAGGCCGTCTCCCAGCCCTGCCACGACAGGATGGAGGCCAGCGCGTCGGCGCCGGTGATGAAGTACAGCTCGGAGTCCGGATTGAGGGCGTGCAGGTCGCGCAGGGTGTCCTTGGTGTAGGTGGGGCCGGCGCGGTCGATGTCGACCCGGCTGACCGTGAAACGGGGATTGGACGCCGTGGCGATCACCGTCATCAGGTACCGGTCCTCGGCGGCCGAGACGTGCCGATCCTTCTGCCAGGGCTGACCGCTGGGCACGAACACCACTTGGTCGAGGTCGAACAGGTCAGCGACCTCGCTGGCGGCAACCAGGTGGCCGTAATGGATGGGGTCGAACGTCCCACCCATCACTCCTAACCTGCGAAGCTGCTTTTGCACGATGTGCCAGCTTACTTGAGCCGGTGTTACGGCCCGATTTCCCAGGTGGTGGTCACACGGGCAGCAGCTGGTCGATCACCGCGGCCAGCTGCTTGGCGGACCGGCACTCGTGCATCGTGATGACCTCCTGATAGCGCGGCACCGCCGAGTCGCCGCTGCCCCACAGGTGCTTGGGCTCGGGATTCAGCCAGTGCGCGTGCCGGCTGGCGGTCACCATGTGGCTCAGCAGCTCGATCTCCGGATTGCGGTAATTGGTGCGGCCATCGCCGAGGACCAGCAGCGAGGTGCGCGGGGATAGCACGTTGGGGAACGCCTGCACGAACGACGCGAACGCGTTGCCGTAGTCGGAGTGCCCGTCGCGACTGTAAACGCCGGACTCGCGGGTGATCCGCTGAATCGCCACGGCCAGGTCGGCTTCCGGGCCGAACATGTGGGTCACCTCGTCGGTCGTGTCGATGAAGGCGAACACGCGCACGCGTGAGAACTGTTGGCGCAGAGCGTGAACCAGCAGAAGGGTGAAATGGCTGAATCCGGCGACCGAGCCGGACACGTCGCAGAGCACCACCAGTTCGGGCCGCGCCGGGCGGGGCTTGGCCAGCACGACGTCGATCGGCACCCCGCCGGTGGACATCGACTTGCGCAGGGTCTTGCGCAGATCGATCGTCCCGGTCCGGCTGCGTCGCCGCCGCGCGGCCAGCCGGGTCGCCAGCGTCCGGGCCAGCGGCGCCACCACCCGGCGCATCTGGCGCAGCTGCTCACCGGAGGCGCGCAGGAATTCCACGTTCTCGGAAAGCTGTGGGATGCCGTACATCTGAACGTGATCGCGGCCCAGCTGCTCCGCGGTGCGCCGTTTGGTCTCGGCGTCGACCAGCTTACGCAATTGGGTGATGCGCTGCGCGGCAAGCGCTTTGGCGATCTCTTCCTGGCTGGGTGTCGGTTCGTCGCCGTACGAGACGAGCAGCCCGGCCAGCAGCTTGCCCTCGAGTTCGTCGAGCGCCATCGCCTTGAGCGCCTGATAGGACGAGAAGGACGGGCCGCGGCTGGAGCTGTATTTGCCGTAGGCCTCGACGATCCGGGCGATCATCGCGACCAGGCGCTCGTCCATGTCGGCGAGGTCGGGGTTCTGCGTCAGCAGATCCGCGAGCATCTGGCGCATCGCCTCGACGTCGTCGGGCGGCAACGCGCCGTCGTCGGGCGAGCCGTCGGCCTCGTCGTCGGTGACCACCGCGCGTGCGCCCAGCGCCGCCGGAAACCACAGGTCGAACATCGCGTCGTAGGTCTCGCGGTGATCCGGGCGGCGCAGCACGGCGCACGCGAGGCCCTCGCGCAGCACCATGCGGTCGCCCAAGCCGAGCGTCGCCATCACCCGGCCGGCGTCCACCGTCTCCGAGGGGCCGACCGAAATCCCCGCCCCGCGAAGCGCTTCCACGAATCCCACCAGATGGCCCGGCAGCCCGTGCGGGGCGAGCGGCCGGCTGGGTCGGACACGGCGGGTGGCCATCGCAGACTTCCTAATTCAGCCGCAGCTCGCCGGTCGCGCGCTGCTGGTCGGATTGATGTTTGAGCACCACGCCCAGCGTGGCCGCGACGACGGCGTCGTCGATGGTGTCCAGGCCCAGCGCGAGCAGCGTGCGGCCCCAGTCGATGGTCTCGGCGATCGACGGGACCTTCTTGAGCTGCATCCCGCGCAGCACGCCGATGATGCGGACGAGCTCCTCGGCCAGGTGCGCCGGCAGCTCGGGGACCCGCGACAGCAGAATGCGGCGTTCCAGGTCGGGACTGGGAAAGTCGATGTGCAAGAACAGACACCGACGCTTGAGCGCCTCGGACAGTTCGCGGGTGGCGTTGGAGGTCAGCACCACCAGCGGTGTCCGCTCGGCGGTGATGGTGCCCAATTCGGGGACGGTCACGGCGAAGTCCGACAGCACCTCCAGCAGCAGGCCCTCGATCTCGATGTCGGCCTTGTCGGTCTCGTCGATGAGCAGCACCGTGGGCTCGGTGCGCCGGATGGCGGTCAGCAACGGCCGCTGCAGCAGGAACTCCTCGCTGAACACGTCGTCTTTGGTCTGGTCCCAGTCCCCCGAACCGGCCTGGATGCGCAGGATCTGCTTGGCGTGGTTCCACTCGTAGAGCGCGCGGGCCTCGTCGACGCCCTCGTAGCACTGCAGGCGCACCAGGCCCGAGCCGGTGGCCTGGGCGATGGCGCGGGCCAACTCGGTCTTGCCTACGCCGGCCGGCCCTTCCACCAGCAACGGCTTGCCGAGCCGGTCGGCCAGAAACACCGCCGTCGCGGTGGCGGTGTCGGGCAGGTAGCCGGTCTCGGCCAGCCGCCGCGAGACGTCGTCGATGTCGTCGAACAACGGCTTGGACCGGGCGGGCACACTCACAATCGGTTCTCCTAAAGCACTTCCTGGACGCGGGTTTCAGACCGGACGGGTCTGTCCATCTCCCCACGCGATCCATTTGGTCGAGGTCAATTCGGGCAGCCCCATCGGGCCGCGGGCATGCAGTTTCTGGGTGGAGATGCCGATTTCGGCGCCGAAGCCGAACTGCTCACCGTCGGTGAAGGCGGTGGACGCGTTCACCATCACCGCGGCGGCGTCGACGCCGTCGGTAAACTTTTGCGCCGCAGCCATATTGGTGGTGACGATGGCCTCGGTGTGTCCGGTGCCGTACTCGTTGATGTGGGCGATCGCGGCGTCGATGCCGTCGACCACGGCCACCGCGATGTCCATCGACAGGTATTCGCGGCGCAGGTCGTCCTCGTGCGCATCCTTGGAGAATCCGCCGTGCACCGTCACGCCGGCGTCTTGCAGGGCGTTCACCAGCCGGGGCAGTGCCTCGTCAGCGATCGCGACGTCGACCAGCAGCGTCTCGGCGGCGTTGCAGACGCTGGGCCGACGGGTCTTGGAATTCAGCAGGATTCGCTCCGCCACATCCAAGTCGGCGCCGTCGTGCACGTAGACGTGGCAGTTGCCGACGCCGGTCTCGATGGTGGGCACCTGCGCGTCGCGAACCACCGCGTCGATCAGGCTCGCGCCGCCGCGCGGAATCACCACGTCGACCAGGCCGCGGGCCTGGATCAGATGCGTCACGGTCGAGCGGTCCTCGGCCGAAAGGAGTTGCACCGCATCGGCGGGCAGATCCTCGCTGACCAGCGACGCCCGCAGCACCTGGACCAGCGCCTGATTGGACCGGGCCGCCGACGAACTTCCGCGCAGCAGCACGGCGTTGCCGGACTTCAGCGCCAAACCGAAGGCGTCGACGGTCACGTTGGGCCGGCCCTCGTAGATCATGCCGACGACCCCGAGCGGAACCCGCTGCTGACGCAGCTGCAGCCCGTTGGGCAATGTGTAACCGCGCAACACCTCCCCGACCGGGTCCGGCAGGCCCGCGACCTGACGCAGGCCGGCGGCGATGCCCTCAACGCGCTTGGCGTCCAATGCCAACCGGTCCAGCATCGCGGCGGGCGTGCCGGCCGCCCGGGCGGCCTCGAGGTCTTCGGCGTTGGCCGACAGGATCAACTCGGTGTGCGCGGTGATCGCGTCGGCCGCAGAGCTCAGCGCCTGGTCCTTGGCAACCGTCGGCAACAACGCGAGGACTCGGGATGCGGCCCGGGCGCGGCGCGCCGCGTTGTGCACCTCCTGGCGCAAGTCAGGAAGCGATGGTGCTTGCAGACTCATTGAACCAGGGTATCCGGCGGAAAAAGCCAGGGTGAGGCGGCCCGGTGCGGGCTAGCCCCGAGGATGGCGACCCGCTTCGCCCGGCGCCGCCGCGCTCGCGATCGCCACTACCCCACCCGCTCACCGCGCCGGACGCTGCGCACCTTGCTGCGCCGCTCCTCGATGATGTTGCCGAAGTTCTGCAGCAGCAGCGGCGCCCGCGTCACCAGGTGCTCGATGTGTTCCCGGTCGATCTCCAGCGCCGTGACCTCTTCCAACGCATACGCGCTGGCCAGGTTCGGTTGCCGGGTCAGCGCCGTGAGCCCCAGGAACGACCCCTCGTCCAGCGTGCTGATCGGCACCATCGACCCGTCGTCGGCGGTCGCGGTGAGCTGCACGCGCCCGGCGACCAGGAATGTCATGGTCGTGGGCACCTGGCCGGCGTACTCGACCACCTCGTCGGCGCCGTATCGCACGATCCTCGCGGCGGACCGCAGCGAGCGCTGCTCCTCGGCGCCGATCCGCAGCGCCGGAGCCACCACCGTGTGCAACGCATGCTCGACCCGTTCGATCGTGGAGAAGTCGTCGTCGGCGTCGTCGAGGTGCAGCTCCTCCCGTCGCGCCGCATACCAGGCCCAGCGCAGGAAGATGGCCTTGGCCGCGCCGGCATCCGCCGGCGAGTTCAGCCCGATGGTCGTGCGGTACTCGCCCGCCCCCACCGGGACCGTCCGCGGCACACTTCCGGCCCTGAGTTGAGGCAGCCCCTCGGCGATCCGCGACAGCAGCGCACACACCCGGTCCGGCGGGTCGACGCTGGAGAACGTCGTCGTCACCGCCAACTTGTGCGCGCCCGGCGGGCGGCTCAGATTCGTGAACGCAGTGCTGGCGAGCATGGCGTTCGGCATGACCCGAATCCCGCTGCCGGTATCGATGTGCACGGCGCGCCAGTTGACCTCGACCACCCTTCCGCGCGCGGTGCCGGTGTCCAGCCATTCGTCGATGCGGAAGGGCTGCTCGAACAGCATGAACAAGCCCGACACGATCTGGCCGACGGAGTTCTGCAACATCAGACCGATGACGACCGAGGTGACGCCCAGCGCGGTGAAGATGCCGCCGATCCGCACACCCCAGATGTAGGACGACATCACCGCCAGGCCGACGCCGATCACCACCAAGCGGGCGCAGTCGAGAAAGATGCCGGGTAGCCTTTTGCGCCAACTCGTTTCGGGTGCGCCCGCGAACATCGTGGCGTTGAGACCGGACAGCACGAGGACGAGCACGAGCAGGCCGAAAACCGTGGTGAGGACGCGCACCGGAACGTCGCCGGCCGGCACCTGCGAGGCCTGGACCAGCAGCAGCAACAGCGCACCGAGCGGCAGCAGGTAGTTGCGCAGCAGGCCCACCTGCCTGGCCAGCGGACTGTTCCTGCGCAGCAGGGCGTCGTGCAACTCGGTGAGGACGATCAACCCGAGCGGCAACCCGACCGCGATGCCGATCGCCCAGTAGAACCACGACGAGTTGAAGAGGTTCATCAGCGCTCCAGTAACCGGTAGATGGCCTGATCGGTACCGCCGACGGAGATGGTGCCGGCGGGGGTGAACTGCCGAACGTCCCGCATCGCCTCGTACACCTGGGAGCTGACGTAGATGCCCGGTTGCGGTGCGCCACTGTGCATTTGATAGGCCAGGCTGACCGCGCCGCCCCACATGTCATAGACCAGGCCGGACCGTCCGACTAGCCCGCTGACCACGTTGCCCGTGTTGACTCCGACGCGCAGACCCAGCTGGTGCGCCGCCTGGCTGTTGAACCGATCGATGATGCGACCGATCTCCAGGGCGAAGTCGACGGCGCGGTGGATGCTGTCCAGCCGCGGTGTGACCACGCCACAACTGGCGAGATAGCCGTTGTGGAACGTGCGGATCCGTTCGACGCCAAGGGCTTCGGCGGCCGAATCGAATTGCCGGAAGAGGTCGTTGACGGTCGCGACCAATTCGTCTTCCGGCACGTCGCTGGAGACCTCGTCCAGGCCGACGATGTCGGCATAGATGACGGCCACATCCTGATGTTTCTGGGCGATGGTCTCCTCGCCCTCGCGGTAGCGTCGCACCACCGACTCGGGCATCAGCGCCAGCAACAGCCGGTCGTTTTCCCGGCGCTGCTCGTTGAGCAGCTCCTCCTTGATGGCCAGGTTTCGGCTCATCTCGTTGAAAGCGGCTGTGAGGTCACCGATTTCGTCGCGTCGCACGACGGGGATGTTGATCTCGTAGTCACCGGAGCTGATCTTGCGGGTGCCTTCCTCGAGGCGTCGGACCGGCCGTACCGCGGCCTGGGCGACCAACATCGAGGCGACGCAGATGGCGAAGATCATCGCGGCGACCGCGATCACCAGCGTCTTGCTGAACCTGCCGAGCCGGGCGAACGCGTCGGAGTTGTCGCGGGTCGCGAGGATCGACCAGTGCAGGTCGGAATTGGGGATGCTCAGCGGCGCATAGGCTTCCAGCTCCCTGTTGCCCAGGTAATCGGTGGCGCTCACCACCCCCGTGTCGCCGCGCTGGGCGGCGCGCAGGCCGGCCGTGTCGACGGGTTGCACCAGGGTGGTGGTGCCCAGCCGCAGCGCCCGGTCCGCCACGTCGGGCGGCGTGCCGGCGTCGATCGCCTGGCGCCGGTAGTCCTTCGGGTCCTCGATGAAATCCCGTGAATCGGAACGCATCAGGTCGTCGGGGCCCGCCAGATAGGTCTCCGTCGCGGGCCCCATCCCGGCGGCGTCCCAGCGTTTGTCGGCGGTCATGATCTTGTTGATCTTTGCGACCGGAACCGGCAGTGCCATAACGCCTTCGAATTTGCCGTTCATGCCGACCGGTGACACCACCCAGGCGGTGGGGGTGTCGAGTGCCGGCTGATACTGCTGGAAGTCGGTGATCCAGACGAAGTCCAGATCGTTGGAGGCCAACGCTTTCTGGTACGCCTCCTGCAGCTTCGATTCGCGGTACGGGCCGGTCAGGATGTTGGTCCCGAGATCGGGACCCTTCAATACGCTGTACACGACATTGCCCTGCATGTCCAACAGCAGCGCGTCCCGATAGTCGAAACGATTGACGATCCCGCGCATGTAGAAGTCGAAGCGCGCGTTCGCCGCCGACCAGGCACTGCCGTCGCCGGCGTCGAGGACTGGCAGGCCATCGGGGTTCGTTCGGGGGCCGGCGGTGTAGTGCGCCTGAATGTATTTCTGCGCGTTGGAACTTGGCAGGACGGCCCTGATGTCGATGGTGTCCCCGGTGATCTGCTTGATCGGCTTGACCATGTCGTTGTCGTAGTAATTGACCAGCGACTGCTGTTGTTCCGGCGTGATCGTCGCGTTGTTCAATTGAGCGAAGTCCGCTGTGAGGGCCGTCGTCGCCTGGGTGATGCCGAATCCGCCGCTCCAGGTGACCAGCGAATTCGACACCTCGCGGAACAGCGACTGCACCGCTCGCTTCTGCAGTTCGCGCATCTCGATCAAGCGTTCGGACTCGACCTGCCGCAACGCGTTACGGCCGGAGACGGCCCCGATGAGGCCGATCACCGCCACACCCAAAATGCTCGACAGCAGCATGGTGATCAAGATCTTGGACTGGATGCCGAACCGGAAGCGGTCCAGGGCGCGCCGCCGCGCGCGCTTTGCGGCCGGTTGCGCCGGGCCGGGATCGGTATGGGGTTCAGCGTCCGTTAACTCGCTCGTGGTCAATCGCCTGCCCTTTTCTCATTCGATCCAGCACCCCTAACGCAGCAGAATATCGCGCGGACATCGAGATATTCGGCGTTTGCCGTGACGCGATTCCGCGTCGAAAGTGGCGGCGACTCTGGCGTGCTTTGCCCTCCCGGCCCGACTAACGTCGGCGGCATGGCGCGCGTTTGTGTAGTGGGCAGCGTGAATCTCGATCTGTCGCTGGGCGTCGACGCCCTTCCACGGCCTGGCGAAACGGTTTTGGCGTCGTCGTTGACGCACGCCCCCGGCGGCAAGGGCGGCAATCAGGCGGTGGCGGCGGCGCGCGCGGGCGCGCGGGTGCAGTTCGTCGGGGCGCTCGGCGACGACGCGGCCGCCGGTCAACTGCGCTCGCATCTCGAGGCCAACGGCGTGGGGTTGGACGGAGTCGTCGAAATCCCCGGGCCCAGCGGCACGGCCATCGTGGTGGTCGACGCCAACGCCGAGAACACCATCGTGGTGGCCCCGGGCGCCAACGGTCGTTTCACGCTCAGCGGCGACCGCGCCCGCTCGGTCGTCGGCGACTGCGATGTGATGTTGACCCAGCTGGAGATTCCGGTGCCCACGGCGGTCGCAGCCGCGCAACACGCGCGTTCGGCCGGGGCGGTCGTCCTCGTGAACGCGTCGCCGGCCGGTCAGGACCACGACTCGTTGAGTGACCTGGCGGCCGCCGCGGACGTGGTGATCACCAACGAAGAGGAAGCCGACGAATGGTCATGGCGTCCAGATCATTTGGTGGTCACGCTGGGCGCGCGCGGCGCCCGCTACGTGGGCACGGACGGCGAGTACACCGTCCCGGCTCCGGCAGTCGATCCGGTGGACACCACCGGGGCCGGCGACGTGTTCGCCGGCGTGCTGGCCGCGCATTGGCCATCCCATCCAGGTTCGCGGGATCAGCGTCGGCTCGCGTTGCAGCGTGCGTGCGCGGCGGGTGCGCTGGCGACGCTGGTCGCGGGCGCCGGTGATTGCGCACCGGACGCCGGCGCGATCGAGAAGGCACTGCGGGGTCCGTACTAGCCGTTCCGACCGCCCAGTCACCGCGGCTGCGCGGGGCCACGGCTGATCCCGGGTCATGGGCCACACCACTACCGCGTTCAGGTGGCCAGCGAAGCCACCGCGCTGGCCTGCGGTTGGCAGTGTTTGGCAGCGGGCGGCGTCGATCTGGCAGCGGCTTGGGAGCAGCGTCGATGGTGATCGCAGTCCGCCTTGAGAAAGGAACATCATGTCCGCTATCACGATTGACCGCACGGGTACCCGGGACGGCTTGCTTCGCCTCGCCATGCGCGCCGACGCCGCCATCAGCGGGCTGGTCGGGCTGGCCGGGCTCCCGTTCGCCGGTTGGCTCGCCGACCTTTCGGGCACCACAAAGGCCTTCGAGTACGGCATGGCCGCGTTCTTGATCGCTTACGGCGTGGTGGTCTTCGGGCTGGCCACGTTGCCCTCGGTGCGGCGCGCCGGCATGGCCGTCATCATCGGCAACGTGGCATACACGGTGGCCGCAATCGTTCTGGTGCTCGCGGACGTCTTCCCGCTGACATCGGCCGGTGTGGTGCTGAACCTGGCGGCCGGCGTGGGCACCCTGGTGTTCGCCGAAGTGCAGTACCAGGGCTGGCGTCGCGCCAGGGCCTGAACCGAAACGCCTCGGGCCCGCCCGGTGATCCGGGCGGGCTCGTGAGCCCGCAGGCTAATCCTTGGGGACTTCGCGTTCGATCTCGTCGAGCCAGATGCGTGCGGACATGTCGGATGGCGCGCGCCAATCCCCCCGCGGCGACAGCGAACCGCCGTGCGACACCTTGGGCCCATTGGGCAGCGCCGAGCGTTTGAACTGGCTGAACGAATAGAACCGCTGCACGAACACCTGCAGCCAGTGCCGGATTTCCTTGAGCGTGTAGGACGGCCGCTTGTCCTCGGGGAAGCCGGGCGGCCAGATGCCGTGGTCGGGATCGTGCCAGGCGTGCCAGGCCAAAAACGCGATCTTGGACGGCCGGAATCCGAAGCGCAGCACGTGGAACAGCGAAAAGTCTTGCAGGGCAAACGGTCCCACCTTTGCCTCGCTGCTCTGCAGCTCTTCTTCCTCGCCGCTGGGAACCAGTTCCGGGGTGATCTCGGTGTCGAGCACCGACTGCAGCACCTCGCTGACCTCCGGCTCGAACTGTTCCGACGAGATCACCCAACGGATCAAGTGCTGGACGAGCGTTTTGGGCACTCCGGCATTGACGTTGTAGTGCGACATCTGGTCGCCCACACCGTATGTCGACCAGCCCAGCCCCAGCTCGGACAGATCACCGGTGCCCAGCACGATGCCGCCGCGCTGGTTGGCCAGCCGGAACAGGTAATCGGTGCGCAAACCGGCCTGAACGTTTTCGAAGGTGACGTCGTACACCTTCTCGCCGCGCGCGAAGGGGTGATCCATCTCCTTGAGCATCAGCTCCGCGCTCTGGCGAATGTCGATCTCGGCGAACGTCACACCCAGCGTGCGGCACAACTCGGACGCGTTGCGCTTGGTGCGGTCGCCGGTGGCGAAGCCGGGCAGCGTGAACGCCAGAATGTCGCTGCGCGGCCGTTGTTCGCGATCCATCGCGCGGGCGGCCACGATCAGGGCGTGCGTCGAGTCCAGCCCACCGGAAATCCCGATGACCACCTTCGGGAAATCCAGCGCGCGCAACCGCTGTTCGAGGCCGGCTACCTGGATGTTGTAGCCCTCGAAGCAATCCTGTTCCAGCCGTTGCGGATCGGCCGGCACGAAGGGGAAGCGCTCGATGTCGCGCCGCAGTCCGATGTCGCCGCCGGGTGGGTCCAACCGGAACTCGATGTGCCGGTACGCGTCCGTCGTCGTCCGGTGGTGGAGCCGGTTGTCGTCGAAGGTGCCCATCCGCAGCCGCTCCGAGCGGAGCAATTCGACGTCGACGTCGGCGATGCTGCGCCGCTCCCCCTTGGGGAAGCGCTCCGACTGGGCCAGCATCACGCCGTTTTCGAACACCATGGTCTGACCGTCCCAGGCCAGATCCGTCGTCGATTCGCCTTCCCCGGCAGCCGAATAGACGTAGGCGGCCAGGCAGCGCGACGACGCTGAACGCGCCAGCAGGCAGCGGTCCTCGGCGCGCCCGATGGTGATCGGGCTGCCGGACAGGTTGGCCAGCACCGTCGCGCCCGCCAGCGCGGCCTCGGCGCTGGGCGGAATCGGGACGAACATGTCCTCGCAGATCTCCACGTGCAGCACGAAGCCGGGCACGTCGGAAGCCGCGAAGAGCAGGTCGGGACCGAACGGCGCCTCGACGCCCGCCAGCCGGATGGTGCCGCGCTCGTCGTCGCCGGGTGCGATCTGGCGGCGCTCGTAGAACTCCCGATAGGTGGGCAGGTAGGACTTCGGCGCCACCCCGAGCACGGCGCCGCGGTGGATCACCACGGCCGTGTTGTAGATCCGGTGCCGATGACGCAGCGGGGCGCCGACGACCAGCACCGGCAGCAGCTCGGCCGACGCCGCAACGATCTCGTCGATGGCCTTTTCGACGTCATCGAGCAAGAGATCCTGCAGCACGATGTCCTCGATGGAATACCCGGACAGCGTCAGCTCCGGGAAGACGGCTAGCGCGACCGCGTCGTCGTGGCACTCCTGGGCGATCCGCAGGACGGTCTCGGCGTTGGCGGCCGGGTCACTGATGGCGGTGTGGTGGGTGCATGCGGCGACGCGGACGAAGCCCTGGCTGTAAGCGTTGTAAAAGTCCATCGCCCTTCCATTGTCGTCGCGGGCGTGTCAACTCGCCGCCGCCGGGTATCCCCGACGACATGAGCGACACTGCGGTCCTGGTAGTCGACATGATGAACACGTATCAGCATCCCGACGCTGAAAATCTAATACCCAATGTCGAGAAGATCATCGAGCCTTTGAGCGATTTGGTTCGCCGGGCCCGCGAAGCCGACGGCGTCGACCTGGTCTACGTCAACGACAACTACGGTGATTTCACCGCGCAGTTCTCCGACATCGTCCGGTCCGCATGCGACGGGGCCAGGCCCGATCTGGTGAAGCCGATCCTGCCGTCCGACGAGTGCCGCGTGATGACCAAGGTCCGCCACAGCGCGTTTTATGCCACGGCGCTGGCGTATCTGCTGGGCAGGCTGGAGACCAAGCGGTTGATCATCGCCGGGCAGGTCACCGAGCAATGCATCCTCTACACCGCCCTGGACGCGTACGTGCGCCACTTCCCCGTGGTGATCCCGACCGATGCCGTCGCGCACATCGATCCCGACCTGGGCGCCGCGGCCTGCAAGATGATGGAACAGAACATGTCCGCCGAGCTCACGACGGCCGCGGACTGCCTCGGCTCGGCCTGATCGTCCTCTTCGGCGGTCAGACATCGTCGCACGACGACTCCGTACTCTGGACAAGGTGACCGCCGCCTGCGCAGAATCCCCGGAACTGGTCACGGTGTTGGCCGGGCGCCGGATTGCGGTGCTGACGGGCGCGGGCATGTCCACCGATTCGGGCATCCCCGATTACCGCGGGCCCGATTCGCCGCCCGGCAATCCCATGACCATCCGCCAGTTCACCGGCGATCCGGCGTTTCGGCAGCGATATTGGGCACGCAACCACGTCGGTTGGCGCCACATGGACGACACGCTGCCCAACGCCGGCCACCGGGCGCTGGCCGCGCTGGAGGACGCGTCGGTGGTCACCGGCGTGATCACCCAGAACGTCGACCTGTTGCACTCCAAGGCGGGCAGCCGAAACGTCATCAACCTGCACGGCACCTACGCGCAGGTGATCTGCTTGAGCTGCGGATCCACCGTGGCCCGCGCCGCGTTGGCCGAACGGCTCGAAGCGCTCAACCCCGGATTCATCGAGCGCGCCGAAGCCATCGGCGGGCTGGCGGTGGCACCCGACGCCGACGCCGTCGTCGCGGATACCGCGTCGTTCCGGTATCTGGATTGCGAGCGCTGCGGCGGCATGCTCAAGCCCGACATCGTCTACTTCGGCGAAAGCGTCCCCAAAGACGTTGTGGCACAAGCATATACATTGGTCGAGGAGGCGGATGCGCTGCTGGTCGCCGGCTCGTCGCTGACCGTGTTCTCCGGCTACCGGTTTGTGCGGCACGCCGCCGCGCTGGGCATCCCGGTGGCCATCGTCAACCGCGGCGGTACCCGCGGCGACGACCTGGCCACCGTCAAGGTCGATGGCGGCTGCTCGGAGCTGATGGTCCTGCTCGCCGACGAGTTAGCGCCGCTGGCAACGCATTAGAAGGTGCACGGCATGCTGCGGATGGCGTGCACGAAGTTGCCCGCCAGGTAGGACGGCTCGCCCGCCTGGATGTCGGGCAGTTGACGGAACAGCTCGCCGAACACGGCCCGCAGCTGCGCGCGGGCGACGTGCGCACCGAGGCAGAAATGCAGCCCGCCGCCGCCGAAGCCGACGTGGGGATTGGGGTCGCGGCTCAAGTCCAGACGCTCCGGATGGTCGAACACCTCGGTGTCCCAGTTGCCGGACGGATAGAACATGACCACCTTCTCCCCCGCCCGGATGGTCTGACCGCCCAGCTCGATATCCGTTGCCGCGGTGCGGCGGAAGGTCATGACCGGCGTCGCCCAGCGGATGAACTCCTCGATAGCCGTGCCGATTCGGTTGTCGAAATCCTCGAGCAGCCATGCCTTTTGGTCGGGAAAATCGGTGAGTGCCCGCAGGGTATGACTGATGGTCTGGCGGGTGGTGTCGTTGCCCGCCACGGAGAGCAGGACGAAGAACGCCGCCACCTCCGCGTCCTGAAGCCGGTCGCCGTCGACTTCGGCGGTGACGAGGCTGCTGATCAGGTCGTCGCCCGGGTGCTCGCGACGCTCGGTGGCCAGCGCGCCGACGACTTGATGCAGGTACAGCTGGTTTTCCACCAGGACTTCCATCGCCGGGCGGCCGCCGAGGAATTCCGGGTCCGCCCAGGAGACCAGGGCGTCGGTGGCGTGCGCCATGCGCTCGCGCTCGGATTCCGGGATCCCCATCATGTCCGAGAGGGTGCGGATGGGCAGTTCCTTGGCGGAGTGGTCGACGAAATCGGCGCCGCTGCCGGCGGATCGCAGCTCTTTCACGATGGTGGTGGCGTTGGCCTTGATCGAGTCCTCGATGCGGCGGACCTGGCGGGGGCTCAGC
Organism: Mycobacterium sp. NGS33; assembly: GCF_059812885.1. NCBI lineage: Bacteria > Bacillati > Actinomycetota > Actinomycetes > Mycobacteriales > Mycobacteriaceae > Mycobacterium > Mycobacterium sp. NGS33. The sequence continues at coordinate 81,480 of NZ_JCALDN010000008.1, forward strand.
GCGGCGTGGGCGAGCTTGCGCAGCTTGGTGTGTCGCGGCGGGTCCATCGCCAGAAAGGATTGCGACGCCTCGAGCAACTCGACCGGGATGCTCTCGAACATCACGCCCTGGCCGGACAGGAAGACGTCGTTGTTGCGGCTCACCGCGACGATGTCGGCGCGCCGGGTGACCGCCCAGAAGCCGGGATCGGCCGGATCGGGCATCAGCGAATCCTCGACCGGGGGATGCCAGCTGACCGGCCGCTCGGCCCGCAGCACCGCGAAGGAGCGTTCCCGATCCGCGGCCGTGGTGGACCAGAACGCCCGCGACGACAGATCGATCTCGTCGTAGGCCCGACCGGACTTGTCGGTCCCGGACTTACCCGTCAGCACGGCCATGGTGGTGATCCTCCGTCTCGTATGACCCCGGTCACAGGCTCCCCGCGACGATATGCCTAGACACTGCGTCTAGTCAACGTGTCAATATCTCGGTTATGCTCGGCCCATGCCGTCGCTCACCCGTAAGCCGCCAGGCCACCGGAGCCTGGGCCGCGAGCAGCGACGCGAACAGATGGAGCGCCGGCTGCTGGACGCCACCGAACGGCTGATGCGCGAGGGCGCCAGCTTCACCGAGCTCAGCGTGGATCGGTTGTCGAGCGAGGCCGGCATTTCGCGGGCCAGCTTCTACATCTACTTCGAGGACAAGGGTCACCTGCTGCGCCGGCTCGCGGGACAGGTGTTCGGCGATCTGACCGACGGCGCGCGGAGCTGGTGGAGCGTGGCCGGGCGGCATGACCCCGACGACGCGCGGACCGCGATGAGCCGCATCATCGCCACCTACCGGCGGCATCAGGCGGTGCTGGTCGCGCTCAACGAAATGGCCGCCTACGATCCGCCGACGGCGGACACGTATCGCGAACTGCTGACCGGGATTTCGGAGCAGCTCACCCGCGTCATCGAAGACGGCCAGGCCGACGGCTCGATCCGCCCCGGGCTGGTTGCGCTGACCACCGCCAGCGCGCTGACCTGGATGGTCGAGCGGGCCTGCCAGCAGAACCTGCCGGCCAAGCCTCCCGACTACGACGCCGAACTGGCCGCTACCCTCGCCGAGATCGTCTGGGGCGCACTGTATCTCAAGCCCATCTCGGAGCATTGATCGCGTCGGTCCGGTCCGCGCCGGGCTCTGCTACACCGCCACCAGATCGTCGGCGTGCACCGCGGGCCGGCGCAGCTCACCGGGCAGCTCAGAGGTCGACCGGCCCATCATGGTGACCAGTTCGGTCGCGTCGTAGGCGACCACGCCGCGCGCCACCATCACCGCGTCCGGGCCGCGCAATTCGACGACATCGCCGGCGTAGAAGCGGCCGGCGACCGCGGTGATCCCCGCGGGCAGCAGCGAGCGACGCTGCCGCACCACCGCGCGCACCGCCCCCTCGTCCAGCGTCAGCTCACCGGCCGCCTCGGCGGCGTAACGCACCCAGAACCGGCGCGCCGACATCCGCACCGGGCGCGCGGCGAACACCGTGCCGACGGAGGCGTCGGTGAGCGCGGTCGTGGCGTCGGCCGCCGCGGCCAGCAACACCGGCACACCGGCGTCGGCGGCCAGCAGCGCCGATGACATCTTCGAAGTCATCCCGCCGGTACCCAAAGCGCTTCCGGGCCCGGCGATTACACCGATCAGATCCGCGGAGTTCGACACCTCCGGGATGAACCTGGCGCCGTCGGTCTTGCGCGGATCCGAGTCGTAGAGGCCATCGATGTCGGACAGCAACACCAACGCCTCGGCGCCGACCAGGTGCGCCACCAGCGCCGACAGCCGGTCATTGTCACCAAAACGGATCTCGTTGGTGGCCACCGTGTCGTTCTCGTTGACGATCGCCACCGCGTGCAGTGCGCGCAGCCGATCCAGCGTGCGCTGGGCGTTGGTGTGCTGGGCACGCATCGAGATGTCGTGCGCGCTGAGCAGCACCTGCCCCACCGTGCGGCCATAGCGGGCGAACGCGGCGCTCCACGAATTCACCAACGCCACCTGGCCGACGCTGGCCGCGGCCTGCTTCGTCGCCAAATCCCTGGGGCGACGCGATAATCCGAGCGGCTCGATGCCGGCGGCGATGGCTCCCGACGACACGATGACGACGTCGGTGCCCGCCTTCATCCGCGCCTCGATCGCGTCGACGAGTCCGGCCAGCCGGCCGGCGTCGAACACTCCCGCCGGCGTGGTCAGCGCGTTGGTCCCCACCTTGACGACCAGGCTGCGCGCAGTGCGGATGGCGTCGCGGTGCTCGCTCACGACTCCTCGCCGTGTTCGCGGCGCTGGCGCCGGGCCGCCTTGCGTTCGGCGGCGCCGATGCGCTCGGTGCGCTCCAGCCGCGCGTCGGTGCCTCTCCCGGACAGCGCAACCTGTTGCCCGGCGGGCGTTTGCGGTTCCCAATCGAACGTCATATCCCCGATGGTCACTTCGCAGCCCGGTCGCGCACCCAGCCGCAGCAATTCCTCTTCGACGCCCAGGCGCGCCAGCCGGTCGGCGAGGTAACCGACGGCCTCGTCGTTGTCGAAGTTGGTCTGGCGGATCCACCGCTCGGGGCGCGCGCCGCTGACCACGAACGCGCCCGGTTGCCGGGGATCGGGCTCGACGGAAAAACCGCTGTCGTCGACGGCTACCGGGCGAATCACCGGACGGCGCGGCACGATCTCGGGCTGGGCGGCCTTGTACTCCAAGATGATCTGCCACAACCCGAAGATCAACGGCTGCAAGCCTTCTCGCGCGACCGTCGACACCAGAAACACCGGCCAGCCGCGCTCGGCGATCTCGTCGCGGACGAACTCGGCGAGCTCGCGCGCCTCGGGCACGTCGATCTTGTTGAGCACCACGGCGCGGGGCCGCTCGGCCAGGTCACCCAGCGTCGCGTCCCCTTGCAGGGTGGGCGTATACGCGGCGAGTTCGGCCTCCAGCGCGTCGATGTCGGAGATCGGGTCCCGGCCGGGTTCCGCGGTGGCGCAGTCGACGACGTGCACCAGCACGGCGCACCGTTCGATGTGCCGGAGGAAGTCCAGACCCAGGCCGCGCCCCTGCGATGCGCCCGGGATCAGGCCGGGCACGTCGGCAACGGTGAAGGTGTGCTCACCGGCCGACACCACGCCCAGGTTGGGAACCAGCGTGGTGAACGGATAGTCGGCGATCTTGGGCTTGGCCGCCGAGATCGTCGACACCAGCGACGACTTGCCCGCCGAGGGGAAACCGATCAGGCCGGCGTCGGCCACGGTCTTGAGTTCCAGCGTCAGGTCGCGGGTCTGGCCCTGCTCGCCCAACAGCGCAAAGCCGGGAGCCTTGCGGGCCCGTGAGGCGAGCGCGGCGTTGCCCAGCCCGCCGCGTCCACCCGCGGCCGCTTCGAAGCGGGTGCCCGCGCCGACCAGGTCGGCGAGCAACCGACCGTTCTCGTCGAACACGACGGTACCGTCGGGCACCTTGACTTCCAGGTCGGCCCCGGCGGCGCCGTCGCGGTTGTTGCCCATCCCCTGCTTGCCCGAGGGCGCGGTGACGTGCGGATGGAAATGGAAGTCGAGCAGGGTGTGCACCTGCGGATCGACGACGAGCATGATGCTGCCGCCGCGCCCGCCGTTGCCGCCGTCCGGGCCGCCGAGCGGCTTGAACTTCTCGCGATGGACAGAGGCGCAGCCGTTACCTCCGGCACCGGCGCGCGCATGGATGACGACGCGGTCGACGAACCGAGGCATCGTGGGTCCTCTCACCTACCACCGGGCGCCGAAATCACCGGGCTTGGCCCGGAAAACACACCTCAGTCGGTGGCTTGTCCGGCGGCCACGATGTTGACGGTCTTGCGGCCGCGCTTGACGCCGAACTCGACGGCGCCGGCTTCCTTGGCGAACAGCGTGTCGTCCCCGCCCCGCCCGACGCCCACGCCCGGGTGGAACTTGGTGCCGCGCTGCCGGACGATGATCTCGCCGGCCTTGACGACCTGGCCGCCGAATCGCTTCACGCCGAGCCGCTGTGCGGCGGAATCGCGACCGTTGCGCGAGCTGGAAGCGCCCTTCTTGTGTGCCATGTTGTGTCGCCCTCGCTACTTGATTCCGGTGACCTTCAGGACCGTCAGCTGCTGACGGTGTCCCTGACGCTTGTGGTAGCCGGTCTTGTTCCTGAACTTGTGGATACGGATCTTGGGGCCCTTGGTGTGCTCGAGCACCTCGCCGGTCACCGCGACTTTGGCCAGGGCGGCCGCGTCGGTGGTCACCTTGGCGCCGTCCACCACCAGGGCGACCGGCAGCGACACGTTCGAGCCGGGCTCGGATTCGAGCTTCTCGACCTTGACGACGTCCCCGACGGCGACTTTGTACTGCTTGCCGCCCGTCTTCACGATTGCGTAGGTCGCCATCGTCGCTCCTGCTCCTTCTTCTAGCCGCTGCTCTGCGCGTCGGGCGCGAACCAGCCGCGGTGCACGTGGTGGGTCTGGGTTGCGGGCCTGCGCCGATTACCCGGGAGTCCCGCTGCCGCCGGCCGAAGTTTTCCGCGCCCGGCCTGACGACAACTGTCCAAGGGTACGTGACCAGCGGCTACAGGGTCAAACTGACACCGGCTCAGTCCGCGTGGATCGGCGGTCCGGCCGGCCTGCCCGCAGCGCGCCGTCGGCGGGGGCGGGCCGGGCCCGCCTGCTCGGGCCCAGCGGAGCCCTGCCCGTCGGTGTCCTCGGCATCGTCGTCTTCGGTGTCCAGCTCGTCGTCGTCGAGCTCGAGATCCTCGTCGTCGTCGCCGAGGTCCTCTTCGTCATCGATGTCCTCGTCGTCGTCATCGAGGTCTTCGTCGTCCGAGTCTTCGTCGTCCGAGTCCTCGTCGTCGATGTCCTCGTCGTCGGAGTCCTCGTCGTCGGAGTCCTCGTCGTCGGAGTCCTCATCATCAATGTCCTCGTCGGTGTCATCGAAGTCCTCTTGATCGGTCTCTTCGACGCCGCCGGCGCGCGCCGCCTTCTTCTGGTCGAGGTCGTCGGTGGCGTCAGTGGTCTCGTCGGATTCGTCCTCGGAGTCCTCCTGCGTCGAGAAGCCCGCCGCCATGGCCTTGAACATCGGGTGCTCGCCGGGAGCGTGGGCGGGCACCTTGGCCACCACCGGCTCTTCGGCCTTGCTCTTCTTGCGCCTGCCCCGGCGGCCGCCCCCACCGGATTCGGACTTGCGCCCGTTCGACGAGGCCGAATCCACCGGGTCGGTGTGCAGCAGAATCCCGCGGCCACCGCAGTTCGGGCAGGACGTCGAAAACGCCTCGATCAGGCCGGTGCCCAGCCGCTTGCGGGTCAGCTGGACCAGGCCCAGCGACGTCACCTCGGACACCTGATGGCGGGTGCGGTCACGGGCCAGCGCCTCGGTCAGCCGCCGCAACACGAGATCGCGGTTGGACTCGAGCACCATGTCGATGAAGTCGATCACCACGATGCCGCCGATGTCGCGCAGCCGCAGCTGGCGCACGATCTCCTCGGCCGCCTCGAGGTTGTTCTTGGTGACGGTCTGCTCGAGGTTGCCGCCGGACCCGGTGAACTTGCCGGTATTGACGTCGACCACCGTCATGGCCTCGGTCCGGTCGATCACCAGCGTGCCGCCCGACGGCAGCCACACCTTGCGCTCCATCGCCTTGGCCAGCTGCTCATCGATGCGATGCACCGCGAACACGTCCGGCCCGGCCTGTCCTTCCGGCCCGGCGGGCGCCTCGTACTTGGTCAACTTCGAAACAAGGTCGGGCGCAACGGAATTCACGTAGTCGTTGATGGTGGTCCAGGCTTCGTCACCGGAGACGATCAGGCCGGCGAAGTCCTCGTTGAACAGGTCGCGAATGACCTTGACCAGCACGTCGGGCTCTTCGTAGAGGGCCACCGCGGCGCCGGCGGCCTTCTCCTTGATCTCGATCGCCTTGGCCTCGATCTGTTGCCAGCGCTCCTGCAGGCGGGTGACGTCGCTGCGGATGTCCTCTTCCTTGACGCCCTCGGACGCCGTGCGGATGATCACCCCGGCGTCGGAAGGCACGACTTCCCGCAGGATCTCTTTGAGCCGCTGCCGTTCGGTGTCGGGCAGCTTGCGGCTGATCCCGGTCGACGACGCCCCCGGCACATAGACCAGGTAGCGGCCCGCCAGTGACACCTGGGTGGTCAGCCGCGCGCCCTTGTGCCCGACCGGGTCCTTGCTGACCTGGACGACGACATAGTCGCCCGGTTTGAGCGCTTGTTCGATCTTGCGGTCGGATCCGCCGAGCCCCGCGGCTTCCCAGTTGACCTCGCCGGCATAGAGCACGCCGTTGCGGCCGCGGCCGATGTCGACGAACGCCGCCTCCATCGACGGCAGCACGTTCTGCACGATGCCCAGGTAGATGTTGCCCACCAGGGAGGCCGACGCTGCCGACGTGACGAAGTGCTCGACGACGATGCCGTCCTCGAGCACCGCGATCTGGGTGTAGCGCGCCCCCTGATGCGGCGGCTCGGTGCGGACCCGGTCGCGCACGACCATCATCCGCTCGACGGCCTCGCGGCGCGCCAGGAACTCGGCCTCGGTCAGCACCGGCGGGCGGCGCCGCCCGGCGTCGCGGCCGTCGCGGCGCCGCTGCCGCTTGGCCTCCAGCCGGGTGGAGCCGTTGATGCCCTTGATCTCGTTGTTCGCGCTGGCGGAGTCGTCTCCGCCGCCCTTGCCGCTGCGCGGTGCCCGCTCGTGCACCACCGTGTTGGGCGGGTCGTCGGGCGACGAGCTCCCGTCGTTGTCGTCACCGGATCCGGATTTGCGGCGGCGGCGCCGACGGCGCCGGCGGTTGCCGCCGTCCGCCGAACCGTCATCACCGTTGTCAGAGTCGTCGGAATCGTCGGAATCGTCCGAGTCGTCGGTGTCGGGGCCGTCGGAGTCCTCGGAGTCCGCGGAGTCCGCCTGGCCGCCCTTCCTGCCCCGCGGCGGGCCCTCGTCCTCGTCGCCGTCGTCGCCCTGGCCGTCCGATCCGCCCTGCTCACCGCGTCCACGACCGCGACCGCGGCGGCCCCGGCGGCGCCGCTTGTTCGACGGACGGTCGGCTTGCTCGTCATCGTCGGTGTCGGCGTCATCCGAGTCGTCGCCCTCGTCGGTGCCGGCGTCGTCCTCGCGGGCATCGATCGGCTGCGGTGCGACGAACAACGGCATGTAATGCGGCCGCTCGGCGGCGGTGTCCGGATTCTCCTGGGTTTCGGAGGGCTCGGCGGCCGCCAGCAGGTCTCGCACGCGTACCGCATCGTCGCGGTCCACCGTGGAATGCGCGCTGCGGATTCGCCCGTCGAGCTCGCTAAGTGCATCGAGCACCCGTTTGCTGGTGGTCCCCAGCGTCCGGGCCAGCGAATGAACTCTCAAGCGGTCCGGCAGTTCCTCGGGCCGAGTCGATTCTTCTGATGGGTCTGCAGTCGGTGCACCGTCTACCACGTATTCTCCTCAAGCCCCCGGGCGCGTCGTTGCGACGCGGCCACGCGAGGGCTTCGCTATGGGCCCGGGTCACTTCTCCCGGGCTTGTGATGGTCTCGCCCCGAGCGGCCCAGGATTAGGACCCACTCGGCGCCGTGCTGAATGACGGCCTGACATGCAGCGAACCAAGGCGACGGGGCTATGGTCGCGCTTGTCTAAGTCTTCATTCGGGTGTCTGTCACCGGTCCGGCGACGTTCACCCGAGACCAGTATCCCACATCACGCGGCGGTCCCAGCCACACCTGAGGAAGCCCGCGTCGGCGACGTTGCTCCGGCACCGCGCCGCCGCGGCTATCGCCGCAGGTCTACGCGTTGGGAAACCAGAGCGCGATTTCACGCTTCGCGGACTCGACCGAATCCGACCCGTGCACCAGATTGAGTTGCGTCTCGAGCCCGAAGTCGCCGCGGATGGTGCCGGGGATCGCCTTTTCCACCGGGTCGGTACCGCCCGCGAGCTGCCGGAACGCGGCGATCGCGCGGGGGCCCTCGACGATGGCCGCCACCACCGGTCCCGAGGTGATGAACTCCAGCAGGGAGTCGAAGAACGGCTTGCCCTCGTGTTCCGCGTAGTGCTGGGCGGCGAGGTCGCGGCCGACCGCCCGCAGCTCCAGCGCGGTGATCAAGAGGCCTTTGCGCTCGATGCGGCCGATGATCTCCCCCACCAGCTGCCGCCGGACGCCATCGGGCTTGATCAGTACCAATGTCCGTTCGGTCACGGCGGACAGCGTACATAACCAGGCGGCGAAGGGTCGGGCGGCGGCGGTCGGGAGGCCGTCGCCGTCCCGTCGCCGCTATCCCTGCCGGCGCCGGACCTCGGCCCGGAAGTAGGCGATCAGGCCCCACAGCCCGCTGAACAGCACGCCGATGAAGCCCACCCCCGGGTAGACCGCGAAGCCCGCGAGCAAAATCACCTGCACGCCCAGGTTGGCCCAGATCGCCCAGGGTTTGCGCTGCACGCCGGTCATCAGGATCAGCAGCACGGCCAGCCCGACCAGGTAGGCCAGGGACAGCGTGGTCAGGCCGCCGCCGACCGCACCCACCACCGGGATCGCCAGCAGCACCACGATCGCTTCCAGAAACAGCGTCAACGCCATCACGGCGCCGAAGCTGCGCCACGGGTCGCCCGGTGGCGCCGGGGTGCGCTCGTCGGGGTTCTCGGGGACGTCAGTCATTGCGGATCATGACCAAACAGGGTCCGGGCCGCCCCGGCGGTGACCACCGAGCCGGTGATGACGATGCCGGTGCCGGAGAACGCTTCGGCCGTCCCGTCCGCGGCGGCGTCGTCCACCAGCGCGGTCGCGACGTCGATGGCGTCGCGCAGGTTCTCGGCGGTGCTCACCCGATCGGGCCCGAACCGCTCGCGCGCGGCCAGGGCCAGCGATTCGACGTCCAGCGCCCGCGGGGACCCGTTGTGCGTCACCACGACGGCGTCGAACACCGGCTGCAGAGCGGCGAGGATGCCGTCGACGTCCTTGTCGGCGAGCACGCTGAGCACCCCGACGAGATAGCGGAAGTCGAACTCGGCGGCCAGGGTCTGCGCGAGCGCGGCCGCACCGGCCGGATTGTGCGCCGCGTCGATGAATACCGTTGGGGCGCTGCGCATCCGCTCGAGCCGACCGGGGCTGGCGACGGCGGCGAAACCGGCGCGCACCGCCTCGACGTCGAGCTGACGCTGGGCCCCGGCGCCGAAAAACGCCTCGACCGCGGCCAACGCCAGCACCGCGTTGTGCGCCTGATGTTCGCCGTGCAGCGGCAGGTAGACGTCCGAATACACGCCGCCGAGGCCCTGCAGCTGCAGCACCTGGCCGCCGATCGCGACCTGACGGCCCAGCACGGCGAACTCCGAATCCTCGCGGGCCACCGCGGCATCGGCCTGCACGGTTCGGTCCAACAGCACTTCCATCGCCTCGGGCGACTGGCGTGCGATGACCGCGACGGTATCGGGGGCGCCCTCGGGCGCGCGGGTGATGATGCCGGCCTTCTCCCGCGCGATCCCGGCGAGATCGTCGCCCAGGTACTCGACGTGGTCGATGGAGACCGGGGTGATGACGGCGACGGGGGCGTTGATCACGTTGGTGGCGTCCCAGCGTCCCCCCATCCCCACCTCGACGACGGCGACGTCGACCGGGGCGTCGGCGAACGCGGCGAAGGCCATCGCGGTCAGCACCTCGAACTTGCTCATCGCGGGCCCGCCGTCGGCTTGCGACTGCGCGTCGACAATCTGGACGAACGGCTCGATCTCGCGGTAGGTCGCCACGTACTGGGCCGGGCTGATCGGCTTGGAGTCGATCGAGATGCGTTCCACCGCCGATTGCAGGTGCGGGCTGGTGGTGCGCCCGGTGCGCCGTTGCAGCGCGGTGATCAGCGCGTCGATCATGCGGGCGACCGACGTCTTGCCGTTGGTGCCCGCCACGTGGATCGACGGGTAGGCCAGCTGCGGTGAGCCCAGCAGGTCCATCAGCGCGCTGATCCGGGTCAGGCTCGGCTCGATCTTGGTCTCCGGCCAGCGCTGGTCGAGCAGGTGCTCGACCTGCAGCAGCGACGCGATCTCGTCCGGGGTGGGGACCGGGTCGGGAAGCTCGGTGGGAACCTCGTCCTGCGGCCACTCGGGCTCAGTCATCGGCGCTCACTGCAGTCCGGCTAGCCGCGCGTTGATCCGCTCGGTTTCCTCCTGGGCCAGCCGCTGACGGTCCCGGATCTTGTCGACGACGTTTTGCGGGGCCTTGCCCAGGAAGTCCTCGTTGGCCAGTTTGGCGGTGGTCGACGCCAGCTCCTTGTGCGCGGCGGCCAGATCCTTTTCCAGGCGGCGGCGTTCTGCGGCGACGTCGATGGTGCCCGAGGTGTCGAGCTCGACGACGACGGTGCCGCCGCGCAGCCGCACTTCCACCGACGCCGACGGGCGGAACTGCGGGCCCGCGTCGGTGAGCCACGCCAGCGATGTCACCGCGCTCACCTGGGTGCCCAGATCGGATGCGTCGACGCCGGCCAGCCGGGCCGGCACCTTCTGCCGGTCCGCCAGGCCTTGGTCGCTGCGGAACCGCCGCACCTCGGTCACCAGCTTCTGCATGTCGGTAATGCGCTGCGCGGCAACGTGCTCCAGGCTGATCCCGGACGGCTGCGGCCAGTCGGCGATCACCAGCGACTCGTGCTGGGCCTCCTCGCCGGTCAGCGCCTGCCACAGGGCCTCGGTGATGAAGGGAATCACCGGGTGCAGCAACCGCAGCAGGGTGTCCAGTGTGGCGGCCAGGACGGCGGTGGTGTGCGTGATCCCTTCGGCCAGCTGGGTTTTGGCCAATTCCACGTACCAGTCGCAGAATTCGTCCCACGCGAAGTGGTAGAGCGCCTCACAGGCGCGACTGAACTCGTAGCTGTCGAAGGCCGAATCGACTTCGGCGCGAACCTCTTCCAGCCGCCCCAGGATCCAGCGGTCGGCGTCGGTCAGCTCGGCCGTCGGGGGCAGCGGGGCCAGCTTGGCGCCGTTGAGCAGCGCGTAGCGGGTGGCGTTGAACAGCTTGGTGCAGAAGTTGCGCGACGCCCGGACATGGTCCTCGCCGATCGCCAGGTCACCACCGGGGCTGGCGCCGCGGGCCAGCGTGAACCGCAGGGCGTCGGCCCCGAAGAGGTCCACCCAGTCCAGCGGGTCGATGACGTTGCCCTTGGATTTGCTCATCTTGCGGCCGGACTCGTCGCGGATCAGCCCGTGCAGGAAGACATCGGTGAACGGCACCTGCGGGCCCCGGCGCCCGTCCAGGGTGATGGCCTCGTCATCGCCGACAAAAGTGCCGAACATCATCATCCTGGCCACCCAGAAGAACAGGATGTCGTAGCCGGTGACCAGAACGCTTGTGGGATAGAACTTCTCGAGCTCCGGGGTCTTGTCCGGCCAGCCCAACGTGGAGAACGGCCACAGGCCCGAGGAGAACCAGGTGTCCAGCACGTCGGGGTCCTGCTCCCAGCCGTCCGGCGGGGTTTCGTCGGGACCGACGCAACGCTGTTCGCCGTTGGGGCCGTACCAGATCGGGATCCGGTGTCCCCACCACAGCTGACGCGAGATGCACCAGTCGTGCATGTCGTCGACCCAGGCGAACCACCGCGGCTCCAGGCTGGCCGGGTGAATCACGGTGTCGCCGTTGCGCACCGCGTCGCCGGCGGCCTTGGCCAGCGATTCCACCCGCACCCACCATTGCAGTGACAGCCGCGGTTCGATCGGCTCGCCGCTGCGCTCGGAGTGCCCGACGCTGTGCAGGTAGGGCCGCTTCTCCTCGGTGATCCGGCCCTCGGCCGCCAGCGCCTCGCGCACCGCGACCCTTGCCTCGAATCGGTCCATGCCGTCGAATTGCGTTCCGGTGTCGGTGATCCGGCCCTTGGTGTCCATGATCGAGATCATCGGCAGCTGATGGCGCAGTCCGATCTCGAAGTCATTGGGGTCGTGAGCGGGCGTGACTTTGACTGCGCCAGTGCCGAATTCGGGATCCACATGCTCGTCGGCGACCACCACGAGCTGACGATCCACGAACGGGTGCGGCAGGGTGGTGCCGACCAGGTGCCGGTAGCGCCCGTCGTCGGGATGCACCGCGATCGCGGTGTCGCCGAGCATCGTTTCCATCCGGGTGGTGGCCACCACGATGTGTGGCTGCGAGTCGTCCATCGATCCGTACCGGAACGACACCAGCTCGCCTTCGACCTCCTGATAGTCGACCTCGATGTCCGAGATCGCCGTCTGCAGCACCGGCGACCAGTTGACCAGCCGTTCGGCCCGATAGATCAGCCCGGCGTCGTAGAGCCGCTTGAAGATCGCCCGGACCGCGCGCGACAGACCCTCGTCCATGGTGAACCGGTCACGGCTCCAGTCCACGCCGTCGCCAAGCCGGCGCATCTGGCCACCGATGGCGCCGCCGGACTCCCGCTTCCAGTCCCAGACCTTCTCGATGAACAGCTCTCGGCCGAAGTCCTCTTTGGTCTTGCCGTCCACGGCGAGCTGCTTTTCCACCACGCTCTGCGTCGCGATGCCGGCGTGGTCCATGCCCGGCTGCCACAGCACCTCATAACCCTGCATCCGCTTGCGGCGGGTCAGGGCGTCCATCATGGTGTGTTCGAGCGCGTGGCCCATGTGCAGGCTGCCGGTCACATTCGGCGGCGGCAGCACGATCGAGTAGCCGGGCTTGGCGCTGTTCGGGTCCGCCGCGAAGTACCCCGCGTCCACCCATCTCTGGTAGATCGCGCTCTCGGCCGCAGCGGGATCCCACGACTTGGGCAGGTCGGTGGCGGGGCTGCGGCTGGCGGTCACCCGTCAATTCTAGGGAGCGGTGTTTACCCTCGTGTAAGCGCCCAAATGCGTGAGCCGGGTCACTAACCCAGCCGTTCGACCTCCAATGTGACGCCCGCGGCTGGGAAACGGTCCAGCAGTGCGTCGCCCATCGCGGCCGCGGGGGTGAGAACGCCATGCAGATCCGGGAGCTTGTCGCGGTCCAGCGCCAGCGCGAGGCCGCACTCCCCCAGCAGCACCGAGGTCGCCTTGTAGCCAGGGTCGCCGCGCTGCTCCATGCGCGCCACGAACCGCGCGCCGGTGGTCGTGGTGGTGAACGTCTCGATGCGGTAGTAGCCGCGCTCCCGGGCGGCCTCGCTCGGGCCGGTGCCGGGCTTGGGCACGATGCGCTCCACCAGCCGGCGTGGCAGCAGCCGGAAGTAGCGGCTACCCAGCCCGAAGGTCGCGGCGCCCACCCCGCCCACCACGGCCGAGGCCACCGGCGCCAGCGGCGAGGAGCCCAGGCTCATGCTCTCGCTGTACCGCAGCTGGCGGCCGTAGGCCCAGTCCAGCAGGGCGTTGCTGCGCCGCACGATTCGGGTGTTGTAGGGCGCCATCAGGAAACCCGCCGTCCACAACCCGCTCAGCTCCGGCGCGATCCGGCCCCCTCGGCGCAAGGGTAGATCGGGCTGGGGGCCGATCTCGGGCTCGGCGCTGCGGTCGGTGGTCAGCGTGTAGGGATCGGCGAGTTGCCGGCGGGCGTCGGGATCGCGGGAGGCGGTGTCCAGCACTTCCAGCATCGAGGCGACCGTTCCGCCGGATACGCCGCCGGAGAAGGAGCGAACCACCAGGTCGGTATCGACGAGCTCGCCCGCGCCGGCGTCGCGCGCGGCCCGATACAGCGCATACACGCTGAGGTCCGAAGGGACGGAATCGAATCCGCACGCGTGCACGATGCGGGCGCCGGTATCGGCGGCCTGCTTGTGATACTGGTCGATGCTGTCGCGAACGAACATGGCCTCGCCGGTCAGGTCGGCGTAGTCGGTGCCGGCGGCGGCGCAGGCGGCCACCAGCGGCAACCCGTAGCGGGTGTAGGGCCCGACGGTGGTGATGACGACCTGGGTGCGGGCCGCCATCTCATTGAGCGTCGAGGGCGACGACGCGTCGGCGTTGACAATGGGCCACGACTGCGCGGCGTCGCCCAGCGTGTCGCGGATGGTGCGCAGCCGGTCGGCCGATCGGCCGGCCAGCGCGATCCGCTTGTCCGGCGCCGAGCGGGCCAGGTATTCGGCGGTGAGTTTCCCGACGAAGCCCGTCGCCCCATAGAGCACAATGTCGAATTCGCGCGGCGTTGCGGTCACGGGCCCGACGCTACCCGACGCCGGGGTGCAACCCCCTGGAGCGAAGAAGTGCCGGGCACGAGGGCCCGGCACTTCTTCTATGTACGACTACCGTCGCTTGTCGGCTCAGCCGCGGCGTCCGCAGACGGGCCACGCGCCGATGCCCTGCGAGTGCAGCACGTTCTCGGCGACCCGGATCTGCTCCTCGCGGCTCGCGCCGGCCGGGGAGCCACTGCCGCCGTTGGCGTGCCAGGTGCTCGGGGTGAACTGCAGGCCACCGGAGAACCCGTTACCGGTGCTGATGCCCCAGTTGCCACCCGACTCGCACTGCGCGATGGCATCCCAGTTCACGCTGTACGCGCGGTGGGCGGGAGGCGGCGGGACGTCCGGGCCGGGCGGCGGAGCGTCCGGAGCCGGCGGCGGCGGAGCGTCCGGAGCCGGCGGCGGCGGAGCGTCCGGAGCCGGCGGCGGCGGAGCGTCGGGAGCCGGCGGCGGCGGAGCGTCCGGCGCCGGGGGCGGCGGAGCGTCGGGAGCCGGCGGCGGCGGAGCGTCCGGCGCGGGGCCGGCGACCGGCGCGTTCGGGTCGAAGCCCACCGCTTCCGGGTCTGCGTGAGCGGTGGCAGATGGGATGGTCACGAGCGTGCCCGTGACCGCGGCAAGAATGAGCGTCTTTCGGACGTTCTTCAAGTCGTGTCTTCCTTTCGCGGTGCGCGCGCCAAAGCAAGCCCACGGAGGTGGGCTGAAGCTGTTGATTGATGCCTGCTTTGAAACGTGCCGTCTGGGTCAGGCACGGCAGCGGCGGGCCAAGTCTGCCCGGCGGGTGTTACCCACCGACCACGGTCGGGCTTTCGCCGTCCGTAGCGCCGCTCACACGCGGGTCCGTGGATTCAATTATCTGATTACTTTTCCGTAACCCGTTGTGGGCTAACAGGGACCGTAGAAGACGTCGGCGCGTTCGTCATCCTGGGAAATCGGATATCTCGTTTCGGTAACGGGCCGATCACGCCGCGGTACCGGGGTCATTCATGCAGGTCATAAGTGACTTTGGGCGATCGTCACTCGGACGGCACAGGCAAACGAATGGTGAGCCGAATCACCTGCGTTTTGTGAGCTGGCGCACGTTTATTTGCGGGGTTTTGCGCGGATTCGCCAGCGCTATCAGCGGATCCGAACCCCTTCGGCGAGCCGCGCAGCGTACCCCAACATGTGCTCGCTGCATCGATCCCATGCCACGCGGGCGATGAAATTTTTCCCCGCGCCGAATTGCCTTATATACCAACGTGATACGGGAACCGCTCGACGGGGACCGGATGCTGGACCCGTGGATATGCGGGCGTGCGTATTGCGTTGTACCACAATATGTTTCATCTAATTAGGCACAGTGACAACAACTTCCGCGACCAAAGCGACGACGCGCCCGTGGCGTCGACACTGGGTGGGGCGTCGGCGCCCGGGGCGCTACCCCGCCAGGGAGAAACGGCGCGACTTTAACCGCGTGAATTTGCCAGAAATGCCGCGCCCCTAATAGCGAAGGCCTAGGCGGCCGCGTCCTCACCGTCGTCACGGCGTTCGCAGGATATCGTCAGATCGCCACTGCCCCAACAGATCACGGGACAGGTTCAAAAAACGGCATTGACGCGCGCCCGATCCCCGGGGTCTCGCCACACGGCAATGCGCGATTGCCATTTCGGATTTCAGAAAATCGCACTCACCCTTTGCGGCATGAGGGATTATTGCTCGCGCCGAATTTCACCGAGAAAAGGCGGAATTCGGCGCGGCCGACGGGCGCCGCGCTCGGCTCAGCCCCGGGATTGCGCCAGAGCGAGCAGGTCGCTCTCGGTGTTGACGTTGGCCAGGAAGCGCGATTCCGGCAACACGATCTGCTGGGCGTCGGAGGCGTCGATCAGCGCACGCATGGAGCGGGCACCGCGCGCCACCAGGCCGCTGATCCGCTCGGCCAGATCGGTGCGGTACACCGCGGCCAGGTAGTGGCTGCGACCGTCCCAGGGCAGCACGATTTCGGCGTTGGTCTCGGCGGCCAACCGCACCAGGTCGTCGATCAAGTCCGCGGATAGCAGCGGCATGTCGACCGCGCTGACAAAGGCATACCGGGCGCCCGCCTCGGCGGCCGCCCGCAGCCCGCGGCCGGTCGCCGGCAGCGGCCCCTGCCCGCGCACCTCGTCGCGGATGACTTGCGCCTGCACCGCGGGCAGCGGTTGCCCCGGCGCGGCCATCACGAAAACCGGGTCGCAACGCTGCGCGAGAACGCCGGCGACGTATTCGAGGAGAGTGGCGGCACCGCCCGGGCCGGGCAAGGTGGCCTTGTCACGGCCCATGCGCCGCGATTCACCACCGGCCAGCACCACACCTGCTAACGACCCGGCCGTAGCCGCTGTGTCGGGCACCTGGTCGCCCACGTCAGTCGACGGTCCAGGTGTCGCGCCCGCGCAGCAGCGATTGCAGCGCGGCGGAGTCGAACGCCTTCGCCGACTGGGCCGCCTGCACCTGGGCGCGTGCCGCGTCGTCGTAGGTGGGCCGGCTGATGTTGCGGAAGATGCCCAGCACGGTGTGATCGAGGTTCTGATCCGACAGCCGGGACAGGGCGAACGCGTAGGCCGAGTTGTCGCTGTGCGCGTCGTGCACCACGATCTCGTCCACCGACACGTCGGCGGTCTTGGCCACCTCCAGCCCGAAGCCCGACTGCACCACGCAGTATTCGCCGTTGGCGCCGAACACAATTGGCTCGCCGTGGCGGACGTTGATGACCCGCTCCTCGGCACCTTCCTTGCGCAGCGCGTCGAAGGAGCCGTCGTTGAAGATCGGGCAGTCCTGCAGGATCTCGACGACGGCGGCGCCGCGATGCCCGGCCGCGGCGCGCAGCACCTCGGTCAGTCCGTTGCGGTCGGAGTCCAGCGCGCGGCCGACGAAGGTCGCCTCGGCACCCAGGGCCAACGAGACCGGGTTGAACGGGTGATCCAGCGACCCCATCGGGGTCGACTTGGTGACCTTGCCGACCTCTGACGTCGGCGAGTACTGCCCCTTGGTCAGGCCGTAGATCCGGTTGTTGAACAGCAGGATCGTGATGTTGACGTTGCGGCGCAGCGCGTGGATCAGGTGGTTACCGCCGATCGACAAGGCGTCGCCGTCACCGGTGACCACCCACACCGACAGATCCTCGCGGGCCAGCGCCAAACCGGTCGCGATGGCCGGCGCCCGGCCGTGGATCGAGTGGAAGCCGTAGGTCTCGAGGTAGTACGGGAACCGGCTCGAGCAGCCGATGCCGCTGATGAACACGATGTTTTCGCGGCGCAGCCCGAGGTCGGGCAGGAAGTTGCGGATGGTGTTGAGGATGACGTAGTCCCCGCAGCCCGGGCACCAACGGACCTCTTGGTCACTGGTGAAGTCCTTGGACTTCTGCGGCTGGTCCTCAGCAGACAGCGTGGGGACCCCGTCGTTTTTGGTCAACTTCGCGGTCACACCGAGGTCTTTGCCCGCCAAGTTGCCGATCAGGTCAGTCACGAGCGTCGCTCCTCCTCATCGCTTCGCTCTGCATTGGCGCCGGCACCATCATGCGCCCGCTCCAACCGTTGCTGCCGCCATTCTGGCGACCATCGTCTTGTCGTTCTCGACTTCGGCCAGCGTCCCGCCCAGCGCGGCGCGGATGACGCGGCCGATCTCGTCGGCCAGGAACGCGACGCCTTGCACCTTGCTGACCGATTGCACGTCGACCAGGTACTTGCCCCGCAGCAGGAACGCGAGCTGCCCCAGGTTCATTTCGGGCGCCACCACCTGCGGATAGCGCCGCAGTACCTCACCCAGGTTGGCCGGGAAGGGGTTCAGGTAGCGCAGGTGGGCGTGGGCGACCTTGATGCCCTTGCGCCGCGCGCGCCGGCAGGCCTCGCCGATCGGGCCGTAGGAACTGCCCCAGCCGATCAGCAGCAGCTCGGCATCGCCGGTCGGGTCGTCGACCTCCAGATCCGGGACGGCGATCCCGTCGATCTTGGCCTGGCGCAACCGGACCATCAGGTCGTGGTTGACCGGCTCGTAGGAGATGTTGCCCGAGCCGTTGGCCGCTTCCAGGCCGCCGATGCGGTGCTCGAGGCCCGGGGTGCCGGGCACGGCGAACTGGCGCGCCAGCGTCTCCGGGTCGCGGGCGTACGGCTGGAACGGCTCGTCGGGCTTGGCGAACGTGTGCGTGATGCGCGGCAGCGCGCCGACGTCCGGAATGCGCCACGGCTCCGACCCGTTGGCGATGGCGCCGTCGGACAACACGATTACCGGCGTGTGGTACGACACCGCGATGCGCGCCGCCTCGAGCGCGGTTTCGAAGCAGTCCGAGGGCGAGCGCGGGGCCAGCACCGCGACCGGTGACTCCCCGTTGCGGCCGAACAACGCCTGCAGCAGGTCGGCCTGTTCGGTCTTGGTGGGCAGTCCGGTCGAGGGGCCGCCGCGCTGCACGTCGACGACGAGCAGGGGCAGCTCGGTCATCACGGCCAGCCCGAGTGCTTCGGACTTCAGCGAGATGCCCGGGCCGGAGGTGGTGGTGACGCCCAGCGCGCCGCCGTAGGAGGCACCGATGGCGGCGCAGATGCCGCCGATCTCGTCCTCGGCCTGGAACGTCATGACGTTGAAGTTCTTGTGCTTGGACAGTTCGTGCAGGATGTCGGACGCCGGGGTGATCGGGTAGCTGCCGAGCATGACCGGGATGTCGGCCAGCTGGCCGGCCGCCACGATGCCGTAGGCCAGGGCGGTGTTGCCCGAGATCTGGCGGTATTCGCCCGACGGCAGCGTCGCCCGGGAGACCTCGTAGGTGGTGCCGAAGGCCTCGGTCGTCTCGCCGTAGTTCCAGCCCGCCTTCAGCGCCAGCACGTTGGTCTCGGCGACCTCGGGCTTGCGGGCGAACTTCTCCCGGATGAACTTCTCGCTGGTTTCGATCGGTCGCCCGTACATCCACGACAACAGGCCCAGCGCGAACATGTTCTTGGCGCGCTGGCCGTCCTTCTTCGTGGCGCCGATCGTCTCGACGGCCCCAAGCGTCAGCGTCGTCATGGCGACGGAATGCACCACGTAGTCCGACAACTCGTCGGTCTCGAGCGGGTTGGTGACGTAGCCGACCTTGGTCAGGTTGCGCTTGGTGAACTCGTCGGAGTTCGCGATCACCATGCCGCCGCGGGGCAGGTCACCGATATTGGCCTTGAGCGCAGCGGGATTCATCGCGACGAGGACGTCGGGCCGGTCACCGGCGGTCAGGATGTCGTAGTCGGCGATCTGAATCTGGAACGACGAGACCCCGGGAAGCGTGCCTGCGGGGGCGCGGATCTCCGCGGGATAGTTGGGCTGGGTCGCCAGGTCGTTGCCGAAAAGCGCTGCCTCGGAGGTGAACCGGTCCCCGGTGAGCTGCATGCCGTCGCCGGAGTCGCCGGCAAAGCGGATGACGACCTGCTCGAGGCGTTGACGGGCAGATCCGTTGGGGGAAGCCCCATGTGAGTCTGATCCGGCTCCGCTGCCGTTCGGATCCACCTCGCTGCCCTCCACTTTGTTCACCGCGCGGACACCGCGCGCAAACTAGATTACGCCCGTGAAAGTGACTTTCCGGCCGTGTCGGTTTGATGTCACTGGAAGTATCAATTATGGCACTGATTTTCGGTCGCCATGGCCGTGTCTGCGCCGTCATCTCGGCCGCGTGCGCGGCCAAAAGGCGACGTCAGCGACATCTACTAACGAGTAGCAGGGCAAACTGTGGCGTTGGTCACGTCTTGCGCGTTATCAACCGTCGTTCATACCGTGTCGGCCACCGGGCGACACATTTTCGGCCGCGATTTTCGTCGCGGCCGTCTCTGGCATCGCGAACAGATACAGCGCGAAGCCGGCACCCGCGAGCACACCGAGGAAGATGAATGCGGCGTCGTAGCCGGCGGCGACCACGATCGAGCCCGCGACCAGGTTCGACACCGCCGCGCCGGCGCCCGACGCCGCCGTCACCGCCCCCAGGCTGACGTTGAAGCGTCCACTCCCGTGGGTCACGTCCTGCACGACCAGGGGAAACAGAGCGCCGAACACGCCGGCGCCGACGCCGTCCAGCAGCTGCACCCCCACCAGCCAGTACGGGTTGTCGGACCAGGTGTAGAGGAAGCCGCGGGCGGCCAGCACCGCGAAACCGGCCAGGAAGATCGGCTTTCGGCCCCACGAATCGGCCTTGGCCCCGGCCAGGTAGGCCACCGGCACCATGACGACCTGCGCGGCCACGATGCAGCCCGCCATCAGGGCGGTCCCCACGTCCTTGTTGTGCAGCGCGAGCAGCTGGCCGACCAGCGGCAGCATCGCCGCGTTGGCGAAGTGAAAGGCGATGACCGTCGCGGCGAAGATCATCAGGCGGCGGTTGCCCAGCAGCACCGTCAGCCTCGACGGCGCCTGGTGTGGCGCCCCGGCGAGATGGTCCATCCCCCGGGCCACGTCGTGGTCGATCGCGTCGCCCGGGATCCACAGCGTCGCAATCACGCTGGCGGCCGCCATGGTGGCCAGCACCCAGAACACGACCACCGGCCCGAAGAAGTAGGCCAGTGCGCCGGTGATCGCCGCGGCGCAGGCGTTCCCGGCGTGGTTGAACGACTCGTTTCGTCCGATCCGCCGGGAGAAGCGCCGGGGCCCGACGACGCCCAGGGTGATCGCGGCCAACGCGGGCGCGAACACGGGTCCGGCGATCCCGGTGAGCGCTTGCAGCACGGAGATCGAATAGAAGCCGGGCAACAGCGGCATCGCCAGCGACGCCGTGGCGACGGTCAACGCGCCCCCGACGATCAGCGCCCGCTTGGCCGTGCTCCTGTCCACCAGGGCGCCGGCCGGGGCCTGGGCGACGATCGCCCCGATGCCCCCGACCGCCATGACGAACCCGATCGACCCCTGGTCCCAAATGATGGGTCAGCAGCAGATAGATCGACAGGTACGGGCCCAGGCCGTCACGAACGTCGGCCAGGAGAAAGTTCAGCAGGTCCAGGCCATACCCAAGACGCCGTGGGACGGCGTCGCTGGGGATGGCGGTGCGCTCCGGGACCTAGTTAAGCGCTTTTGTCCCGACGCTCGGAGCGGGAGGGCTTGCGCGGCACGATGGTCGGCAGCACGTTGTCCTGGACGGTCTCCTTGGTCACGACGACCTTGGCGACGTCGTCGCGGCTCGGGATGTCGTACATCACCGGCAGCAGGACCTCTTCCATGATGGCCCGCAGGCCGCGGGCCCCGGTGCCGCGGTGAATCGCCTGGTCGGCGATCGCTTCCAGGGCGTCGTCGGTGAATTCCAGCTCGACGTTGTCCATCTCGAAGAGCCGGGTGTACTGCTTGACCAGCGCGTTCTTCGGCTCGGAGAGAATCTTGACCAGCGACTCGCGGTCCAGGTTGGTCACCGAGGCGACGACCGGGAGCCGGCCGATGAACTCGGGGATCAGGCCGAACTTGATCAGGTCTTCGGGCATCACGTCGGAGAAGTGGTCGGTGGTGTCGATCTCGGCCTTGGAGCGCACCTCGGCGCCGAAGCCCAGGCCGCGCTTGCCGACGCGCTCGTAGATGATCTTCTCCAGGCCCGCGAAGGCCCCGGCGACGATGAACAGCACGTTGGTGGTGTCGATCTGGATGAACTCTTGGTGCGGGTGCTTGCGGCCGCCCTGTGGGGGAACCGAGGCCTGGGTGCCTTCCAGGATCTTCAGCAGCGCCTGTTGGACGCCCTCACCGGAGACGTCGCGGGTGATCGACGGGTTTTCGCTCTTGCGGGCGATCTTGTCGACCTCGTCGATGTAGATGATCCCGGTCTCGGCGCGCTTGACGTCGTAGTCGGCGGCCTGGATCAGCTTGAGCAAGATGTTCTCGACGTCCTCACCGACGTATCCGGCCTCGGTCAGGGCGGTGGCGTCGGCGATGGCGAACGGGACATTGAGCATCTTGGCGAGGGTCTGGGCCAGGTAGGTCTTTCCGCAACCGGTCGGCCCGAGCATCAAGATGTTGGACTTGGTCAGCTCGACCGGCTCGTGCCGCGAGTCCCGGCCCTTTTCACCGGCCTGAATCCGCTTGTAGTGGTTGTAGACGGCGACGGCCAGGGTCCGCTTGGCGGTGTCCTGCCCGATGACGTAGCCCTCGAGGAACTCCCGGATCTCGACCGGCTTGGGGAGCTCATCGAGCTTCACGTCGTCGGCGTCGGCGAGCTCCTCTTCGATGATCTCGTTGCACAGGTCGATGCATTCATCGCAGATGTACACACCGGGGCCCGCAATGAGCTTCTTGACCTGCTTCTGGCTCTTCCCGCAGAACGAGCACTTCAGCAGGTCACCGCCGTCTCCGATCCGTGCCATGGTGCGTCAGCGCCTACTTCCTGTTCGCCGTTGCTGTTGCCTGTCCCCGCATGTATTCACCGACGCTACCCGCTTGATCGGGCCCGCCGCGACCATAAGCGCCGAATCGCGCCGATGGTATTTGCGGGAGTTCATGCCTCTTCCGTATGGATGAAACATATAGCCACACGGTGCCCCTCACTCGCGAAAGGCGCGCTTTGCGTGTCTTTGGCGTGTCGCGGCCGTGATGCGACCGAGGCTGAACTGCCCCCCGATCCCGCTACCGGTGGAGGTGCCAACCCGACGCCGACGATCGCGCGAGGTCTGGGCGGACCCCCGAGAAATCACCCTACAGTGGCGAGGTGGGTGTGGCTGGGGGCTTCGACTGGCCCGGCGGATCCGTGCTGCTCGACGGCGGGTTGGCCACCGAGCTCGAAGCGCGCGGCCATGACCTATCCGATTCCCTGTGGTCGGCCAGGCTGCTCGCGGACGCTCCTCAGGACATCGTCGACGTGCACGCCGCCTACTTTCGCGCCGGAGCGACGATCGCGACGACGGCCAGCTACCAGGCCTCGTTCGAGGGCTTTGCGGCCCGCGGGTTCGATCGCCGGGAGACCGCCGGGTTGTTGCGCCGCAGCGTCGCGCTTGCCCGGGCGGCGCGGGACGACGCCGGGGTCGACGGCCTGCTCGTCGCCGCGTCGATCGGGCCGTACGGCGCGGCGCTGGCCGACGGCTCCGAATACCGCGGCCGCTACGGCCTGTCGGTTGCGGCGTTGGCGCGCTGGCATCGGCCCCGCCTGGAGCTCCTGGCCGCCGCCGGCGCCGACGTGCTCGCGTGCGAAACAGTGCCCGACGTCGACGAGGCGCAGGCGCTGGTGGATTCGGTGCGCGCGGTCGGCGTGCCGGCGTGGCTGAGCTACACCATCGACGGGGACCACACCCGCGCCGGGCAGCCGCTGGCCGAGGCGTTCTCGGTGGCCGCCGGCGTGGACGAGATCGTCGCGATCGGCGTGAACTGCTGCGCGCCCGACGACGTGTTGCCCGCGATTGCGCGCGCCGCGGCCACAGGCAAACCCGTCATCGTCTACCCGAACAGCGGTGAACGCTGGGATGCCTTGCGGCGCAAATGGATCGGACCGTCGCGGTTCGACGCGAGCCTGGCCGCGCAATGGATCGCGGCAGGTGCCCGCATCGTCGGCGGATGCTGCCGGGTCGGACCCGGCGATATCGCGGCGATTCGCCGAACGTGCAGTCAGGGCGGAAAATCGGACGAAAACTCGCCGTGAGTGCACGTTCGGCGACGGACCGAAAACGTCAGGCGGTCTGCGCCGAGAGCTTCCGGTACTCGAGCACGGTGTCGATGATCCCGTAATCCTTGGCCTCTTCGGCGGTCAGGATCTTGTCCCGGTCGGTGTCCTTGCGGACCGTCGCGGCGTCCTTGCCGGTGTGGCGGGCCAGGGTGGTCTCCATCAGCGTGCGCATCCGCTCGATCTCGGCGGCCTGGATCTCCAGGTCGGAGAACTGCCCCTGGATCACACCCTGCAGCGAAGGCTGGTGGATGAGCACCCGGGCGTTGGGCAGCGCCATCCGCTTGCCCGGCGTCCCGGCGGCCAGCAGCACCGCCGCGGCCGAGGCGGCCTGGCCCAGGCACACCGTCTGGATGTCGGCGCGCACGTACTGCATGGTGTCGTAAATCGCCATCAGCGAGGTGAATCCGCCACCGGGCGAGTTGATGTACATGGTGATGTCACGGTCGGGGTCCAGCGACTCGAGCACCAGCAGCTGGGCCATGATGTCGTTCGCCGACGCGTCGTCGACCTGGACGCCGAGGAAGATGATGCGTTCCTCGAACAGCTTGTTGTAGGGATTGGATTCCTTGATCCCGAAGCTGGAGTGCTCGATGAACGACGGCAGGATGTAGCGCGCCTGGGGCTGGGTTTCGGGGTTCACTGGGCTTCTCCATTGGTGATGTGGGCGGCGCGGGTGATGATGTGGTCGACGAAGCCGTATTCGAGGGCTTCCTGCGCGGTGAACCAACGGTCGCGATCGGAATCCGCCTCGATGCGCTCGATCGACTGGCCGGTGAACTCGGCGTTGAGCCGGAACATCTCCTTCTTGATGACGTGGAACTGCTCGGCCTGGATGGCGATGTCGGCCGCGCTACCGGTCACGCCACCCAGCGGCTGGTGCATCAGGATGCGGGCATGCGGCAACGCGAACCGCTTGCCCTTGGTGCCGGCGGCCAACAGGAACTCCCCCATCGAGGCGGCCATGCCCATCGCGTAGGTGGCGATGTCACACGGCGCCAGCACCATGGTGTCGTAGATCGCCATCCCGGCGCTGATCGATCCGCCCGGGGAGTTGATGTAGAGGCTGATGTCTTTGTCGCTGTCCTCGGCGGCGAGCAGCAGAATCTGCGCGCACAGCCGGTTGGCGACTTCGTCGTTCACCTCTGAACCCAGGAAGATGATGCGCTCGGAGAGCAAGCGCTCATAGACCGAATCTGTGAGGTTGAGACCCACCGAATTCGAACGCATGTCAGTCACGACTGGGTTACCTGCTTTCTTCAGACCTGTATTCACGACACTAACCAACCAAGGCCGCCGTTTCGCGGCACGCACCCCGCGTTCGCTCAGAGCGTCACGGCGCGGTCACTCCCCGGCGTCGGCCTCGTCGGACTCGCCGGCCTCCGAAGTTGAATTGTCGGCCTCCTCAGCCTCGCCCGCCGGCTCGGCATCGTCGGCCTCCGAAGTTGAATCGTCGGCCTCCGAATGCTTGCCGAAGAATTCACTGGTGTCGATGGCGTTTCCGGAGGTATCCGTGACGGTCGCCGCCCGGATCACCTCCGCGATGGCCAGCGCCCGGCGCACATCGGCGAACATCGCCGGCAGCTGGTTGTTCTCCTGGAGGTAGGCCAACAGCTGCTGGGGCTCGATGCCGTATTGCCGCGACGTCGCCACCAGCCGCTCGGTCAGGTCGTCCTGGCCGACCTGGACGTCTAGCTCGTCGGCCAGGGCGTCCAGCAGCAGCTGCCGTTTCACGTCCGTCTCGGCGGCGGTGCGCGTCTCGGTCTCGAACTCTTCGCGCGACTTGCCTTGCTGGGCCAGCACCTCCTCGAGCTTGGATTCGTCGTGGTTGAGGCTGTGCAAGGCGTTGTGCAGGGCGCTGTCCACCTGCGCCTTGACGATCGCTTCGGGCAGCGGCACCTCGACCTGCTCGAGCAGCGCGTCGAGCGCGGCCTCCCGAATGTTTTCGGCCTGCTGGGCGCGCTTGGTCCGGCCGACCTGGTCGCGCAGGTTGGCCTTCAGCTCCTCGATGGTGTCGAACTCGCTGGCCAGTTGGGCGAACTCGTCGTCGGCCTCGGGCAGCTCCCGTTCCTTGATCGACTTGACCGTGACGGTGACCTGCGCGTCCTTGCCCGCGTGCTCGCCGGTCGCCAGCTGCGCGGTGAACTCCTTGGATTCGTCGACGGACAGCCCGACCAGGGCCTCGTCGAGGCCCGCGATCAGCCGGCCCGAACCGACCTCGTGGGACAGGCCCTGCGCGGCGGCCCCCGGGACCTCTTCCCCGTCGATGGTGGCCGACAGGTCGATCGAGACGAAGTCGCCGTCGGCGATGGGGCGGTCCACCCCGGTCAGCGTCCCGAATCGGGCACGCAGAGACTGCAGTTCGGCGTCGACGTCGTCGTCGCTGACCTCGATCGGGTCCACCGAGACCTTGAGCTCACCGGGGTCCGGCAGGGTCAGCTTGGGGCGCACGTCGACCTCGGCGGTGAACGCCAGCTCCTCGCCGTACTCCTTTTTGGTGACCTCGATCTCGGGCTGGCCCAGCGGGTGCACCTCCGACTCGGCGACGGCCTGCCCGTATCGCGCCGGCAGCGCCTCGCTGACGACCTGATCCAGCATGGCCTCGCGACCGAACCGGGCCTCCAGCAACTTCGCCGGCGCTTTGCCCGGCCGGAATCCGGGCAGCCGCACCTGGCGGGCCAGCTCCTTGTACGCGCGCTGGAAGTCGGGTTCGAGTTCTGAGAAGGGGACCTCCACGTTGATGCGCACCCGGGTGGGGCTCAACTGCTCGACGGTGCTCTTCACGGGTGTGCTCCTCAGTGCTCGTTCTTGGTTCGTTCTCGGTGTCGGTGGGCCGTGCGAAAGCACGGGGCCAGTCGTGCTGGTCGGGGTGACAGGATTTGAACCTGCGGCCTTCCGCTCCCAAAGCGGATGCGCTACCAAGCTGCGCTACACCCCGCGCTGACCTCGATGATCCTAAGGCCCCTGAAACACTGGGTTGGTCACGGGCTTCGCAGCGACGTCGCAGACCTTACGGAGCGATCACAAAACCGAGTCGATTAGATTTGATCTTCGTCGCCAGCTACAGTCACGCTCGACTGAACACATGCGGGCGTAGCTCAATGGTAGAGCCCTAGTCTTCCAAACTAGCTACGCGGGTTCGATTCCCGTCGCCCGCTCGGGCTAACTATCTGCTCGATAGAGAGGCGCCATGAGCGACCTGAAGACCGACGTGTCGATTCATGGCTCATGCGCGTCGGACTTCGTCGGGGTTCGCGACGCATTCGAGCGCAATTTCACCCTGGGCGATGAAGTCGGCGCCGCCGTCGCGGTGTGGGTCGACGGGTCGCTGGTCGTCAATCTGTGGGGTGGCTGGGCCGACGCGGCCCGTACCCGGCCGTGGCAGCAGAACACCCTGACCACGGTGTTGTCCGGCACGAAGGGCCTGTCGGCCACCTGCGTGCACCAGCTCGCCGACCGCGGCGAGCTGGACCTGCAGGCTCCCGTCGCCCACTACTGGCCCGAGTTCGCCCAGGCGGGCAAACAGGACATCACGCTGGCGATGGTGATGAGCCACCGATCCGGGGTGATCGGCCCCCGCACCCGCATGCGGTGGGAGCAGGTCGCCGACTGGGACTACGTCTGCGAACAGCTGGCCGCCGCCGAGCCGTGGTGGGAGCCGGGCACCGCGCAGGGCTACCACATGACCACCTTCGGTTTCATCACCGGCGAGGTGTTCCGGCGGGTGACGGGCCGGACCATCGGCCAGTACCTGCGCACCGAGATCGCCGAACCGTTCGGCGCCGACGTGCACATCGGGCTGCCGCTGAGCGAGCAACACCGGTGCGCCGAGCGGGTCAACAAGCCGCATGCCCGCGACCTGCTGGCCGACGCGAACGCCCCCGGCTATCCCACCAGCCTCGCGGAGCATCCCAAGGCGGGGCTGTCGATCTCGATGGGGTTCGCCCCCGACGACGAACTCGGCTCGCACGACCTGAACCTGTGGCGCGAGCTCGAGTTCCCGGGCACCAATGGTCAGGTCTCGGCGCTGGGACTGGCGACGTTCTACAACGCGCTCGCCCAGGAAAAGGTGCTCAGCCGCGAGCACATGGATTTGGTGCGGGTCTGCCAGGGCGGCCTAGAGACCGATCTGGTGCTGGGGCCGCGGGTGGCCGACCACGGCTGGGGTTTGGGCTACATGCTCAATCAGCGCTGCGTCAACGGGCCGAATCCGCGCATCTTCGGCCACGGCGGGCTGGGCGGCTCGTTCGGGTTCGTCGACCTAGAGCACCGCATCGGCTACGCCTATGTGGCCAACCACTTCGACCCGACCAAGGCCAACGCCGATCCGCGCAGCCTGGTGCTGTCCAACGAGGTCTACTCCGTGCTGGGAGTCATCTGACAACACAAATGCGCCCCGCCGGTATCGGCAGGGCGCATTTGGTTGCGTGACCTATCGGATCAGGGGTGCCAGCCGGGAGGCGGCGGCCCGCCCGGGCCCCACGGGCCACCCGGGTGCGGCGGCGGTCCCTCGGGACCCCAGCCCGGGCCGCCGGCCGGACCGGGCGGATTCCAGCCGCCGGGTCCGCCCCGCCAGTCGTGGCAGTTGTTCCAGTCCCAGTTGTTGCCCCAGCCCGGGTCCCACCACTCACCCGGACACCATTGCGGGAAGGGGCCTGGGTGGGCCTGCGCCTCGGTTGCGACGCCCAAGCCCGCCAAACCCAGCCCACCGATCGCGAGAGCCGTTGCGGCCAAACGTGGAAGAGTTTTCACGTGGTCGCTGGTACCCGTTTTGGTGCTTTGGCTAAACAATTGGCGCCGGCGGTTCGAGCCGAGAGTTCCTACCCACCGCGCCGACCCCGGTCGGCCCGCTAGCTCATTGCTGGCATGCCGGGCACCAGAAGACGTTTCGGCCCTCGAGCACCGTCGTGCGGATCGGATCGCCGGACACGCGGCAGGGCTCGCCGGCCCGCCGGTAAACGTAGGTCCGGGGTCGATCGGGTCGGTACGACGGCGCACCGTGGTCGTGTTCGGGCCGCACTACGATGATCTTGCCGCGGCGCAGGCCGACCTTCATCAGGGCGACCAGATCGATCCAGGCCGCGTCGAACTCGTCCTCTCCGACGTCGCGGCCGGGCCGGAACGGGTCGATCCGGTGGCGGAAGAGCAACTCGCTGCGATAGACATTGCCCACCCCGGCCATCACGGTCTGGTCCATCAACAGTGCCCCAATAGGCCTGCGCGACTTGGCGATTCGCTTCCACGCCCACGATGGGTCGGCGTCGCTGCGCAACGGATCGGGGCCGAGCCTGGCCAGGACGTCGCTGACCTGGCCCTCGTCGATGACTTCGCACACCGTCGGCCCGCGCAGGTCGGTGCCGTGGCCCGCGCCGATCATGCGCATCCGCACCTGCCCGACCGCTTCGGGAAACGGTTCGTCGCCGGGCCGTTCCCATTCGGTGAAGGCGCCGTACAGCCCGAGATGCACGTGGACGATCGGCCCGCCGGCGTAGTGATGAAACAGGTGCTTGCCCCATGCGCTGGTGCGCTGCAACACCCGGCCGTCGACCACGGCGGCCGAATCAGCGAAGCGACCCTGCGGGCTCGACACCGCGACGGGGGCGCCGGCGTAGCGGCGTTGGTGCAGCCGGGCCAACCGGTGCAGGGTATGCCCCTCGGGCACGCGCAGACCTTTCCGGCGTCAGCTCGCCGCGCCGGGCACCGGCGGGGCCTGGTGGGTGCGTTCGTATTCGGCGAGTATGTCGATACGCCGTTGGTGGCGTTCGGCTTTCGACCAGGGCGTGGTCAAGAAGGCGTCGACGATGGCCAGCGCCTCGGCCACGGTGTGCATGCGGCCGCCGATGCCGATCAGTTGCGCGTTGTTGTGTTCGCGGGCCAGCGCCGCCGTTTCGACGCTCCAGGCCAGCGCGCAGCGCGCGCCGGGCACCTTGTTCGCCGCGATCTGCTCGCCGTTGCCCGAGCCGCCCAGCACGATGCCCAGGCTGTCCGGGTCGTCCACCGTCCGCGCCGCGGCCGCGATGCAAAACGCCGGGTAGTCGTCTTCGGCGTCGTAGGTGAAGGCGCCGCAATCGATCGGCTCGTGCCCGGATTTGGTGAGGTGATCGATGATCTGCTGCTTGAGCTCGAATCCGGCGTGGTCAGAGCCGAGGTAGACGCGCATGCCCGCAATCCTTACACAGCCACCCGCGGCCCTGACGTCGGCGATGGCAAGCCGAGCAGCCCCCTACCGGTCTAGTCGAATTCGGGCTTCTCGTTGCGGCTGCGCTTGAGCTCGAAGAAGTGCGGGTAGGACGCGAAGGCCACCGAGGCGTCCCACAGCTTGCCCGCTTCCTCGCCACGCGGGATCTTGGAGAGCACCGGCCCGAAGAACGCCACATTGTTGACGTGGATGGTCGGCGTGCCGACGTCGTCGCCCACCGCGTCCATGCCGGCGTGGTGGCTCTTGCGCAGCGCCTCGTCGTAGGCGTCGCTGTTCGCGGCGTCCGCCAACTCCGACGGCAAGCCCACCTCGTCCAACGACTGCTTGATGACGTCGTCCAGGTCTTTGTTGCCCTTGTTGTGAATCTGGGTGCCCATCGCGGTGTACAGCGGCGCGAGCACCTCGGAGCCGTGGGCCTGCTCGGCGGCGATCGCCACCCGCACCGGGCCGAAGGCCTTCGACAACCGTTCGCGGTACTCGTCGGGCAGGCCCTCGCGGTTTTCGTTGAGCACCGCCAGGCTCATCACGTGAAAGTTGACCTCGATGTCGCGGACCTTCTCCACCTCGAGGATCCAGCGCGAGGTGATCCACGCCCACGGACACAGCGGATCGAACCAGAAATCGGCTTTGTTCTTCGCGGCGGCGGTGTCAGGCATGGCTGATCCTCTCGTTGGTTGAAAGTCCGATGTGCACAACCGTAGGCCTGCGCATCCTGTTCCCGGAGTGCCCGACCCGTAAGTTGGACACGTGGCACTTCCCAATCTCACCCGCGAACAAGCCATCGAGCGCGCGTCGCTGATCACCGTCGCCAGCTATCAGATCGACCTCGATCTCACCGACGGCTCCGGTCCCGGTGGCCCTCCCGGGGAACGGACCTTCCGCTCGATCACCACCGTGGTGTTCGACGCGCTCGCCGGCGCCGACTCGGTCATCGACATCGCCGCCGACACCATCCGCGGCGCCACCCTCAACGGGCGCGACGTGGACGTCTCCGGGTACGACGAGTCGACCGGCATCCCGCTGCGCGGGCTGGCCGACCGCAACGTCGTCGTGGTCGACGCGGAATGCCGCTACTCCAACACCGGCGAGGGTTTGCACCGGTTCGTCGACCCGGTCGACAACGAGACCTACCTGTACTCGCAGTTCGAAACCGCCGACGCCAAGCGGATGTTCGCGTGCTTCGACCAGCCCGATATGAAGGCGACCTTCGACGTGCGGGTGGCCGCGCCTACCCATTGGAAGGTGATCTCCAACGGCGCGCCGGTGTCGGTGAACGACGGCCTGCACACCTTCGCCACCACGCCGCGGATGAGCACCTATCTGGTCGCGTTGATCGCCGGCCCGTACGCCGAGTGGAACGACTCCTACACCGACGAGCACGGCGAGATCCCGCTGGGCATCTACTGCCGCTCGTCGCTGGCGCAATACATGGACGCCGAGCGGCTGTTCACCCAGACCAAGCAGGGATTCGGCTTCTACCACCGCAACTTCGGCATGCCCTATGCATTCGGAAAATACGATCAGCTGTTCGTTCCCGAATTCAACGCCGGCGCAATGGAAAACGCGGGCGCGGTGACCTTTTTGGAGGACTACGTCTTCCGCAGCAAGGTCACCCGGGCTTCCTATGAGCGCCGCGCCGAGACCGTGCTGCACGAGATGGCGCACATGTGGTTCGGGGACCTGGTCACCATGGCGTGGTGGGACGACCTGTGGCTGAACGAGTCGTTCGCGACGTTCGCCTCGGTGCTGTGCCAAAGCGAGGCAACCGAATTCACCGAGGCCTGGACGACGTTCGCCACGGTCGAGAAGTCGTGGGCCTATCGCCAGGACCAGCTGCCCTCGACGCATCCGATCGCCGCCGACATCCCCGACCTGGAAGCGGTCGAGGTGAATTTCGACGGCATCACCTACGCCAAAGGCGCTTCGGTGCTCAAACAGCTGGTCGCCTACGTCGGGTTGGAGCACTTCCTGGCCGGGCTGCGGGATTACTTCCGCGCCCACGCCTTCGGCAACGCCACGTTCGACGATCTGGTCGCCGCGCTGGAGAAGGCGTCGGGACGTGACCTGTCGGACTGGGGTCAGCAGTGGCTGAAAACGACCGGGCTGAACACGCTTCGGCCGGAGTTCGACGTCGACGGCCCGGGCGCTGGGGGCAGGTTCACCCGGTTCGCGGTGACCCAGAGCGGCGCCGCCCCGGGTGCCGGCGAGACCCGGGTGCACCGGCTGGCGGTCGGGATCTACGACTCCGAGAATTCAGACGGAACCGGAAAGCTGGTGCGGGTGCACCGCGAGGAACTCGATGTCGAAGGCCCGGTCACCGAAGTCCCTGCGCTGGTTGGCGTTTCGCGGGGTCAGCTGGTCCTGGTCAACGACGACGACCTGACGTATTGCTCGTTGCGGCTCGACGCCGAGTCGCTGCGCACCGCGCTGGACCGCATCGCCGACATCGCCGAGCCGCTGCCGCGCTCGCTGGTCTGGTCGGCCGCCTGGGAGATGACGCGCGAGGCGGAACTGCGGGCCCGCGACTTCGTGGCCCTGATCACCGGCGGCGTGCACGCCGAATCCGAGGTCGGGGTGGCGCAGCGGCTGTTGCTGCAGGCGCAGACGGCGCTGACCTCCTACGCCGAGCAGGGCTGGGCGCGCGAGCAGGGCTGGCCGCAGTTCGCCGACCGGCTGCTGGAGTTGGCGCGGGCCGCGCAACCCGGCTCGGATCACCAGCTCGCCTTCGTCAACACGCTGTGCTCGTCGGTGCTGTCGGCCGGCCACGTCGCGACGCTGGCCGAGCTGCTGGACCGCGACCCCGCCGAGTTGGGCCTCGCCGGCCTCGACATCGACACGGATTTGCGGTGGCGGATCGTCACGGCGCTGGCCACCGCCGGCGCGATCGACGCCGACGGGCCCGCGACGCCGGTCATCGACGCCGAGATCGAACGCGACCCGACCGCCGCCGGCAAGCGGCACGGCGCCCAGGCCGCGACGGCACGACCTCAGCCGCGGGTCAAGGAGGAAGCCTGGACGAAGGTGGTCGAGGACGACACCCTGGCCAACATCACCGCACGTTCGATCATCGCGGGCATCGCCCCCGCGGGCCAGGCCGAGTTGCTCAAGCCGTTCACCGCGCGCTATTTCGAGGCGATCTCCGGCGTCTGGGCGCGCCGGTCCAGCGAAGTGGCCCAGACGGTGGTGATCGGCCTGTACCCGCACTGGGACATCAGCGACGACGGCATCGCCGCCGCGGACAGGTTCCTGTCGAATCCCGAGATGCCGGCGGCGCTGCGCCGGTTGGTG
Organism: Mycobacterium sp. NGS33; assembly: GCF_059812885.1. Lineage (NCBI taxonomy): Bacteria > Bacillati > Actinomycetota > Actinomycetes > Mycobacteriales > Mycobacteriaceae > Mycobacterium > Mycobacterium sp. NGS33. The sequence goes on from NZ_JCALDN010000008.1 coordinate 114,619, forward strand.
CTCGAGGGTCAGGCCGGGGTGAAGCGTTCGTTGCGGGCGCGCCGGTTCGACGCCGGCGAGGGCTCAGCCCCCACCGACGAAGGCTGAGGCTAGGCCGGCGAAATGCCGGCGCTGAGCACCCGGATCGCGCTGACCAGGCCGTCGACCAGGTCGCCGCGCTCGAACGCCGAGGACGCGGCCGCCACTCCCAGCGGGGCGGCCGACTCGGCACCACGGCCACGAACCTGCGTGCCGTAAACCACCTCGATGACCCTCTGGTCGGGCGAGACGGCCAGCAGCACCGCATTGTCCGGCGTCGGCACGTTGGCCAGGATCTCGCGGGCCCGCGCGGCGGTGTCGCTGCCCAGGTCGCCCAGATAGATCGCGAACCGCGTCTTGGATGCCCGCGAGCCGAATTTCAGCGCGTCATCCACGGCGACGAGATCTTTGGTCGAGAACGGGAACTGCACCGACAGCTCGCCGGGCTCGGTGACGCCGGAGATCCGTCCGCTGGTGGTGATGACCCAGCCGGGGGCCAGTTCGGCGGGTTCTCGCGTCGCTACCTCACCACGTGCCACTGGCGCCACCTCCAACTGAGAATTCCGACGTGCCGTGCCCACCATGTCCGCCGTGCGCGTGGCCGACGTCCTCGCCGGTGGCAGCCCACAGGATCGGCGGATGCGTCCACTTCTCACCCAGCTTGTAGGACGCCGGGTGCGGACCCTTGCGGGACCAGATCAGCACCGACAGCACGACCACTAGCAACAGCGGTATTCCGACGATGAACAGGTGGAGATGCATCTGACTCACGAGGCAAACCGTATCCCACGAAGCGATCTACCGGCGCGACCGGACACCGGATTGGCGGTCAGGCCGCGCCTTCGCCGAGATAGCGGGCCCAGGCCGGATCCAGTTCCTTGACCGTCGACAGCAGCCGCCAGTGCTGGCCCGTCGGCGGCAGCGGCGGCCGGCGCAGCGCCCAGCCGAGCTCGCTGAGCAGCTTGTCGCCCTTGCGGTGGTTGCACGTCGAGCAGCACGCGACGCAGTTCTCCCAAGAGTGGTCGCCGCCGCGGCTGCGCGGCAGCACATGGTCGACGGTGTCCGCCTTCGCCCCGCAATACGCGCAGCAGAACCTGTCGCGGTGCATCAGCGCGGCGCGGGTCATCGGGACGCGCGCCCGGTAGGGCACGCGGACGTAGGACCGCAGCTGGATCACCGAGGGCACCACGATGGAGCTGGTCGCCGAGTGGATGACCGGGCCGGCCGGGTCGTGGTGCACCACGTCGGCCTTGCCGCAGATCACCATGACGATCGCGCGGCGCATCGGCAGCGCGGTCAGCGGCTCGTAGGTGGAATTCAGCAGCAGGACCCGCCGGCGGCACCAGATCGACGCGCTCTCCGAGCGGGCGGGTGGATGGATTTCAACGCTGTGCAGCGACGACGCGGTTGTGGGTCCGGTTAACCCCGCCGCGGCTACCGGACTGCGGTGGCTGCGGCGTCTCTTGCCCTGCGCCATAGATCCTCCGCGAACAGTCCACCATGATTCGCCGCCAATCGCACCCCTATGGCAGGTGAAACGCCGTGTCCAACCGGTGAACAGCAGGCATGGGGTCGGGCCGCCTGGGCTGCGGACCGCCGCGATGCACCACAATGGACGGCGATGGATCAGGTGAGTTTCTACGACGCGGTCGGCGGTGCCGAGACGTTCCACGCGATCGTGTCGCGGTTTTACGCCCAGGTTCCCGAGGACGAGATCCTGCGCGAGCTGTATCCGCTGGACGACCTCGAGGGCGCCGAAGAACGGTTACGGATGTTCCTCGAGCAGTACTGGGGCGGCCCGCGCACCTACTCCGACCGGCGCGGGCATCCCCGGCTGCGGATGCGTCACGTGCCGTTCCGGATCACTCCCCTGGCGCGTGACGCGTGGCTGCGCTGCATGCACACCGCGGTCGCGTCCATCGATTCGCAGACGCTCGACGACGAACACCGCCGCGAGCTGCTCGACTATCTGGAAATGGCCGCCCACTCGCTCGTCAACGCGCCCTTGTGACGGCGAACCTTGTCGGCCCACGAAACGAAGCGGGGTGGAATGGAATCCAGGCCGTGGTGGTCAAGCGCGGTGTTCTACCAGGTGTACCCGAGGTCCTTCGCCGACAGTGACGGCGACGGCGTCGGCGATCTGGACGGGGTGACGGCCCACCTGGACCACCTGGAGCGACTGGGGGTGGACGCGATCTGGCTCAATCCGGTCACCGTGTCCCCGATGGCCGACCACGGCTATGACGTCGCCGACCCGCGCGACATCGACCCGCTGTTCGGCGGGATGGCCGCCATCGAACGGTTGATCGCCGCGGCGCACGAGCGGGGCATGAAGATCACCATGGACGTGGTGCCCAACCACACCAGTTCGGCCCATCCGTGGTTTGCCGCGGCGCTGGCCGCCGGGCCCGGCACCGAGGCGCGCGAGCGCTACTTCTTTCGCGACGGGCGCGGCGAGACCGGCGAGCTGCCGCCGAACAACTGGGCCTCGGTGTTCGGCGGATCGGCGTGGACGCGCGTGGTCGAACCCGACGGCAATCCCGGCCAGTGGTACCTGCATCTGTTCGACACCGAGCAGCCCGACCTGAACTGGGAGCACCCGGACGTCTTCGACGACTTCGAGAAGACGCTGCGGTTCTGGCTGGAACGCGGGGTGGATGGCTTCCGCATCGACGTGGCGCACGGCATGGCCAAGCCGGCCGGACTGCCCGACTCCCCCGAGGTCGAGTCCAAGGTGCTCAGCCACACCGACGACGACCCGCGCTTCAACCACCCGAGCGTGCATGACATCCACCGCGACATCCGCAGGGTGGTCAACGACTATCCCGGGGCGGTGACCGTCGGCGAGGTCTGGGTCACAGACAACGTCCGCTGGGCCGAGTATCTGCGTCCCGACGAACTGCACCTCGGGTTCAATTTCCGGCTGACGAAGATCGACTTCGACGCCGCCGAGATCCGCGACGCGATCCAGAACTCGCTGGCCGCCACCGCCCTGCAGGACGCGGTCCCCACCTGGACGCTGTCCAACCACGACGTCGGCCGAGAGGTCACCCGCTACGGCGACGGCGAGGTCGGGCTGCGGCGCGCCCGCGCGATGGCGCTGGTGATGCTCGCGCTGCCGGGTGCGGTGTTCATCTACAACGGCGAGGAGCTGGGGCTGCCCGATGTCGAGCTGCCCGACGAGGTGTTGCAGGACCCGACGTGGGAGCGCTCCGGACACACCGAGCGGGGCCGGGACAGGTGCCGGGTGCCGATCCCCTGGTCGGGTCAGGAGCCGCCGTTCGGGTTTTCGTTCTCGTCTAAGACGTGGTTGCCGATGCCGAAGGAATGGGCGGCGCTGACCGTCGAGAGGCAGAGCGGCGATCCCGACTCCACCCTGTCGTTTTTCCGCCGGGCGATCGAATTGCGGAAGCGCCGGGTGGAATTCGACGGCGGCGGGGTCGAATGGCTGGATGCGCCCGGCGACGCGGTGATCTTCCGGCGACCCGGTGGGCTGATCTGCGTGCTCAACAGCGGCGAATCGCCGGTGCCGCTGCCGGCGGGCGAGCTGATCCTGGCGAGCGCACCGCTACTGGTGGGCAAACTCCCCGCGGATTCCGCGGCCTGGCTGGCGTAGCCGCCGCGCGAGCCACGGTGAGCATTTCGCGGCCGACTGCTCTATATGTGGTGGATGGCCTCCTACGAGTGGACAGTGATCGGCGCCGGGCCGGCGGGCATCGCCGCGGTGGGAAGGCTGCTGGATCACGGGGTCGAGGCTGAACGGATCGCGTGGGTCGATCCGGCCTTCGCGGGCGGGGACATCGGCCAGAAGTGGCGGTCGGTCTCGAGCAACACCCACGTCGCGCTCTTTCTCGAATACTTCAACGGTTCCAAGGCGTTTCGGTTCTCCGAAGCGCCACCCATGCCGCTCAAGGAGGTCGATCCCCAAGAGACCTGCGCGCTCGGTCTGGTCGCCGAACCGTTGGTGTGGGTCACCGAGCATCTGCGCGAACAGGTCGACGACTTCGCGACGACCGCTACCGCGTTGTCGTTGCAGGACCGCCAGTGGCGGGTCCAGACACAACACCGGGAGATCTTCTCCAGGAATGTGATCCTGGCCGTGGGCGCGGATCCCAAAAAGCTTTGCCACGCCGACCTCGAGGAGATCGAGGTCGAGGTCGCCCTGGACCCCGCGAAGCTCGCCCAGGAGTCACTCGAGAGCGCGACGGTCGCCGTGTTCGGTTCGTCGCACACGGCGATGATCGTGCTGCCGAACCTGCTGCGCCATCCCGTCAAGCGGATCATCAATTTCTATCGAAGCCCACTGAAATACGCTGTCTATCTGGATGATTGGATCCTGTTCGACGACACCGGCTTGAAGGGCCGGGCGGCCGCCTGGGCGCGGGAGAACATCGACGGGGTGCTTCCGGACCGCCTGGAGAGGTGCTGGGTGTCGGGCCCGGAGTTCGCCGACAAGCTGGCGCAGTGCGACCGCGTCGTCTACACCGTCGGCTTCGAGCGCAGGAAGTTGCCCGAGACCCCGCAGTGGGGGCAGCTCGACTACAACCGCACCAACGGCATCCTGGCCCCCGGCCTGTTCGGGGTGGGTATCGCGTTCCCCCAGTACGCCGAAGACCCGTACGGCTACGGGCAGTTTCGGGTGGGCCTGAAGAAATTCATGGACCATCTCGACGCCGTCCTGCCGCTGTGGCTGCTCTACGGGCCCTGATCTTCGCCAGCGGTCCCGGCCCGCGATCGCTTTAAACTCAGCCTGATCCGTTCGGGAAACGTCCACCGCCGGCCGCGTCAGCCCAGCAGCCGCGCCGGATCGCCCCGGCGTCGATACACCGAACCGAACCGGGCGTCGAGCCGCAACCACGTCGGCAGTATCCGGACCCGGATCAATTCGTCGGCGGCGACGGCATCGGGCGACTGCGGCAGAAACCCCATCGCGGTCAGCGCGAACACGCAGCGCATCGGCAGCCCGACCTGAACATCGGCCGAGCTCACCTGGATGACCTCCTGGTCGAGCAGTGATACCGGCGGACCGTGAGAACTGCTGTGCTCCTTGGCAAGCTGCGCGCCGCGTTGCGCGAGGTCGAGGATCACCCGGGCCGGGATGTCCTCGAGGTGAGTGAAGCCAGATTCCGGCGGCAACGCACCCCGCCACGCCGAATCCATCGCGAAGCCGGGATCGACGTACCCCGAGGCGTCCATCGCGGACAGGCCGCGGGCCAGCGCGTCGGCGCCCACCGACAGGTCGCCGGGCCGCACCTCGCCGACCACCACCCTGCTCGCCAGCACGTCGAAACCCGTTGCTACCCAGGCCGTCAACAGCCCTGGGGAGCGAGTCCGGAATCGGATGATCGCGGCGTCGTCGAGCCGCAACGCGCGATCGACGAACGCGGCCAGATCCGCGCGGTGTGCGGCCCTGGCGTCGGCGCCCAGCCACAGTCCGCGGTCGGCTACCTGATCCACCGTTGCAGATACTCCCGATGTTGTGGCGAGAGGCGCACCAGCCGCTCCTCCTCGATGTGCACGGCGGCCAGTTGCGACTCGGCGATGACGGCGGGTTTGGACTCCGGGTCCGCCGAGACCGAGCGCACCTCATAGCCCAGCGTGAAGTCGACCGCCCGCAGCCGCTTGGTCCACATCGTCACCTGCAGCGGTGAATCCACCAGCCGCAACTGGCCTTTGTAGGTCACCTTGACCTCGGCGATGAGCAAACCGATGGTCAAGATGTCGACCTCGAACGCCTCGCGCAGGAACTGGACGCGCGCCTCCTCAAGGATCGTGACCATCGTGGCGTGGTTGATGTGCTGATACATGTCGATGTCCGACCAGCGCACTAGCACGGGCGCGACGAAGCCGACGCTCAACTTGACGATCCTCTTCCACTGGTGCGGGTCATGCGACGGATTTGTCGCGCGGCGACCGACAGCGTCGCCAGATCCTTTTCTCCGCTTTCCTGGATCTCGATGAGTGTGCGGCGGGCCCGCTCCACCCTGGACGCGCTCAGGTGTTCCCACTCGGCGATCTTCTCTTCACCGCTTTCGTCCGGCTCCCCCACGGCCAGGACATCGAAGCACAGCGACCGTAGCGAGGCATAGATGTCGTCACGAATCGCCAACCGGGCCAACGAGTGCCAGCGGTCCCGCCGGGGCAGTTCGGATACCGCGGTCAACAGCCCGTCGGTGCCGAGCCGGTCCATGAGCGCGAAATAGGTGTCCGCGACCTCGGCGGCGTCGATGTCGTTGATGTCCCCGATGTCGATGATGTCGAGCAGGCTGAAGCGGTAGAGGCCGGCGGCCACCAGGTAGGCCAGGTCTTCCGGTGCCCCCTGGGAGGTGAATTCGGCGGCTTCGGATTCCACGATCGCCTTGTCGTCGCCGCGCAGCCACTCCGACATGCGCGGCGTGAGCGCCTGGACCTTGGCGGCGAACCGGTTGATCTCCGCCCCGACCGCCAACGGCTGCGGACGGTAGTTGAGCAGCCAGCGCGCGGCGCGGTCGATCAGCCGCCGGGTGTCCAGCGTGAGCCGATCCGACAGTGCGACCGGCAGATTCGCCGTGCGGATGCGCCGCCAGATCTCTCCGATGCCGAAGATGGCGTCGGTGGCGACGTAGGTGCGCACCGCGTCGACCGACCCGACGCCGACGTCTTCGGCGATCCGGAACGCGTAGCTGATCCCGGCGGCGTCCACCAGGTCGTTGATCAGCATGGTGGTGACGATCTCGCGACGCAGCTGATGCGTGCGGATTTCCGGAGTGAACCGTTCCCGCAACGGCTTTGGGAAGTACAGGGGCAGCCGGGATGCGAATACGTCCTGTTCGGTCAGCTCGGTTTGCAGCATCTCCTCCTTGAGCCCCAGCTTCACGTGCGCCATCAAGGTACACAGCTCCGGTGAGGTGAGCCCGAGGCCGGCCTCGGCGCGGCGATCGATCTCCTTCTCCGTGGGCAGCGCCTCCAGGTCGCGGTGGATGCCGCGCTCGTCCACCAGGTACTGGATCAGCCTTGCGTGCACCGGAAGCAGGCTGGCCGCGTTGGCGCGGCTGGTGCCGATCAGGTCGTTCTGCTCCTCGTTGTCGGCGAGCACCAGCTGCGCGACCTCGTCGGTCATCGATTCCAGCAGCGGCTTGCGCTCCTCCGGCGTGACCTTGCCCGCGGTCACCAGGGCATCGATCAGGATCTTGATGTTGACCTCGTGGTCCGAGCAGTCCACCCCGGCCGAGTTGTCCATGGCATCGGTATTGATCCGGCCACCCGCCAGATCGAACTCCACCCGACCCAACGCCGTCACCCCGAGGTTGCCACCTTCGCCGATCACCTTGGCGCGCACCTGGTTTCCGTTGACCCGTACCGGATCGTTGGCCCGGTCGCCGACGTCGGCGTCGGACTCGGATTCGGCCTTGATGTAGGTGCCGATGCCGCCGTTGAACAGCAGGTCGACCGGCGCCTGCAGGATCGCCTTGATCAGATTGGGTGGCGTCATTTCGGTGACGCCATCCGCCGAGCCGTCGATGCCCAGCGCCTCGCGAACCTGCGGACTGACCGGAATCGCCTTGTGCTCACGGCTGTACACCCCGCCGCCGGCACTGATCAACGACGTGTCGTAGTCCTCCCAGCTGGAGCGCGGCAGGTCGAACATGCGTCGGCGTTCCTCCCAGGACGCCGGCGCATCGGGATCGGGGTCCAAAAAGATGTGCCGGTGGTCGAATGCGGCCAGCAGCCTGATGTGCTTGCTCAGCAGCATGCCGTTGCCGAAGACGTCGCCGCTCATGTCGCCGATTCCGACCACGGTGAAATCCTCGGCCTGCGTGTCGATGTCCATCTCCCGGAAGTGCCGTTTGACGGCCTCCCACGCGCCCTTGGCGGTGATGCCCATGGCCTTGTGGTCGTAACCGACCGACCCGCCGGACGCGAACGCGTCACCCAGCCAGAACCCGTAGGACTTCGCGACATCGTTGGCGATGTCGGAGAAGGTGGCGGTGCCCTTGTCGGCCGCGACCACCAGGTACGCGTCGTCGCCGTCGCGCCGGATGACTTCCGGTGGCGGACTGACCTTTCCGGTCGCATGGTCGACGTTGTCGGTGACGTCGAGCAGGCCGGAGATGAACAGCTGATAGCAGGCGACGCCCTCGGCCCGGCTGGCGTCGCGGTCGGCGGCGGCGTCGCCGGTGGGCAGCGGCGGCCGCTTGAGGACGAATCCTCCCTTGGCGCCGACGGGCACGATGACGGCGTTCTTGACCGCCTGCGCTTTGACCAGGCCCAGGATTTCGGTGCGGAAGTCGTCTCGACGGTCCGACCAGCGCAGGCCGCCACGGGCCACCGGGCCGAACCGCAGGTGCACGCCCTCGACCCGGGGTGAGTAGACGAAGATCTCGTATTTCGGGCGCGGCAGCGGCAGCTCGTCGACCAACTGGGCGTCCAGCTTGATTGCCAGCACATTGCGCGCCCGGGCCGAACCCTCGCGTGTCACAAAGTAATTCGTCCGCAACGTGGCCTGCACCAGCGACGCGAAGGCACGCAGGATGCGGTCGGTGTCCAGGCTCACCAGCGCGTCGATGTCGGCCGCGACCGCGGCGGCGGCCGCCTGCGCATCGCGGCCCGACGATGCGTCGGGGCTGGGGTCGAACAGCGCCTCGAAGAGCGCGACCAGCGATCGCGCGGTCGAGGGATGCTCGTTGAGCACCGACTCGATGTAGGACTGACTGTAGGGAAAGTTGGCCTGCCGCAGGTACTTTGCGTAGGCCCGCAACAGCACGACCTGCTGCCAGCGAAGGCCAGCGCGCATCACCAGCTCGTTGAACCGGTCGATCTCGAGGCGGCCCTGCCAGATCGCGGTGACCGCGTCGGCGAACCGCTCGGCCATCTCGTCGCGCTCGGCTTGCGTCGAGGCCAACCGGACGGTCGGGTGCGGCGAGATCTTGAACTGGTAGATCCACACCGGCAGCCCGTCGGACCGCTCGACCGTGAACGGGCGCTCCTCGAGCACCACCACGCCCATGCTCTGCAGCATCGGCAACAGCTGGCTCAGCGAGGCGGTGCGTCCGCCCAGGAACCAGGTCAGCTGGGCGGACCCGTCCTCGTTCTCGGTGAACACCAGCTTGACCGAGTTGTCTTGCAGCGCATTGATGATCGCGATGTGATCGATGGCGTCGGCCGGGGTGACGGCCTGCTTGTAGACCTCGGAGAAGGCGGCCGCGTAGTACTCGGCGTCGGCATGCCCCACCGAACCTTCCGCAGCGGCGGTGATGAGCCGGTCGGCCCACGTCCGCGCCGCTTCGCTGAGCAGCGCCTGAATGCGGATCCGATTGCCCTCGGAGACGTCGACCGGCGCGGCGTCGGGGCCTTCGGACGGCAACCGGACCATGAAATGCATAAGGGCCCACGGTGATTCGCTGACCCGGGCGGTGAATTCCAGCCGGGTGCCGCCGAATTCGTGCACCAGGATGTCCTCGATCTGCAGGCGCACCGCCGTGGTGTAGCGGTCACGCGGCAGATACACCAGGCAGGAAACGAAGTACTGCAGGCGGTCGGCGCGCAGGAACAGCAACGCGTTTCGTTGCGGGCCCAGGTCCACCACCGCCTTGGCCATCGCCAGCAGCCGTTCGGCGCTGAGCGTGAACAGCTCCGAGCGGGGAACGGTCTGGATGACGTCGAGCAGCAGCTGACCCGGGTGGATCGGGTCGCTGTCGGCCATTGCCAGCGCCTCGCGGACCCGGCGGGAGATCGTCGGGATCTCCAGGACGTCGGCGTTCATGGCGGCCACCGTGAACAGCCCGACGAAGCGATGCTCGATCACGGCGCCGTCGACGTATTCGCGGACCGCGATGGCATACGGGTAGGCGCCGTAGCGCAGGTAGCTGCCCACCACGGATTGCGCCAGGACCAGCAGCCTGTTTTCATCGGTCAGCCGGGGGCGCGAGCCGGTGCGGGTCCGCAGGACGCCGAGCCCGGGTGACCCGTCGCCGGAGACCTGGCCGTCGTGCACGTGGCAGCGCTGATAGCCGAGCAGGAGGAAGTTGCCGTTGCCCAGCCAGCGCAGCAGCGCCGCCACGTCGTCGCGGTCGGGGGCCGCGAAGTGCTCGTCGCTGTTGGCCTCGACCCGGCCGGCCAGGTCGTCCAGCGCCGCGATCAGGGTCGCGGCGTCGCTGGCGACCTGTTGGACGTCGGCGAGGACCTTCGGCAGCAGCCGTTCGACCTCGGTGAGCCCCTTGCTGTCCACCGACGGCAGCAGCTGCACGTGGATCCACGCCTCGCCCTCGTATTGGGATGCGCCTTCGGCTTTCGCCTGCACGCGCAGCAGGTCGCCCTCGGGGCTGCGCCGCACGTCGAACACCGGCGTCATGATTGCCGTGTACGGGACGCCGAGCCGGTGCAGCAGCACCGTGACCGAATCCATCAGCATGCCGCCGTGGTCGGTGACCACTTGCAGCGCGGGCCCGAACCCGGCGGGGTCTTCGGCCGGATACACCGCGACGCGGCTTTCGCCGGCGGGCCGGTGCAGGCCGAGGCGATAGTGGGCGCCCAGCATGGCCGGCGTCACGATCGCCGCGGGCACGGTCAGGTCGATGGGACCGGTTTCCGCGCCGCCGGAGTCGTCGCTATGCGGACCGCGATAGCTCTCTACGTAGGCCCTCGAGATCCACTCGGGAATGTCTCGCTGCTGGGTGAAGGTCGTCCACGGCTCGAGATCCTGTCTGGCTCCGGGATCGATCGTCATGCCGATAGCTCCCAACTGGCGACGGTGGTCAGCGCGCCCTGTCGTCCCGCGGTGTGCCGGGGCGGGGCAGAGCTGACACTAGTCGCGCGTCAGCTTGCGGTGGGTCACTCTGTGCGGCCGTGCCGCATCGGCGCCGAGCCGTTCGATCTTGTTCTCCTCGTATGCACCGAAGTTGCCCTCGAACCAGAACCACTTGGCCTCGTTGTCCTCGTCGCCCTCCCAGGCCAGGATGTGCGTGCAGGTGCGGTCCAGGAACCACCGGTCGTGCGAAATCACCACCGCGCAGCCGGGGAATTGCTCGAGGGCGTTCTCCAGAGAACTCAGGGTCTCGACGTCGAGGTCGTTGGTGGGCTCGTCGAGCAGGATCAGGTTGCCGCCCTGCTTGAGCGTCAGCGCGAGGTTGAGCCGGTTGCGCTCGCCGCCGGAGAGCACGCCGGCCGGCTTCTGCTGGTCCGGTCCCTTGAATCCGAACGCCGACACATAGGCCCGCGACGGCACCTCGGTCTGGCCGACCACGATGTGGTCCAGCCCGTCGGAGACCACTTCCCACACGTTCTTCTTGGGATCGATCCCGGCCCGGGTCTGGTCGACGTAGCTGAGCTTGACGGTCTCGCCGACCTTGACCGTGCCGCTGTCCGGCTGCTCGAGGCCGACGATGGTCTTGAACAGCGTGGTCTTACCGACCCCGTTGGGACCGATGACGCCGACGATGCCGTTGCGCGGCAGGGTGAACGACAGGTCCTTGATGAGGGTGCGGCCGTCGTAGCCCTTGTCGAGATGCTCGACCTCGACCACCACATTGCCCAGCCGCGGACCGACCGGGATCTGGATCTCCTCGAAGTCGAGCTTGCGGGTCTTTTCCGCCTCGGCGGCCATCTCCTCGTAGCGCTGCAGCCGGGCCTTGCTCTTGGCCTGACGCGCCTTGGCCCCGGAGCGCACCCACGCCAGCTCCTCGGTTAACCGCTTCTGCAGTTTGGCGTCCTTGCGGCCCTGGACGGCGATCCGCTCGGCCTTCTTCTCCAGGTACGTCGAGTAGTTGCCCTCGTACGGGTAGGCGCGGCCGCGGTCGAGTTCCAGGATCCATTCGGCGACGTTGTCCAGGAAGTACCGGTCGTGGGTGACCGCCAGGATCGCACCCGCGTAGGACGCGAGGTGCTGCTCGAGCCACTGCACGCTCTCGGCGTCGAGGTGGTTGGTCGGTTCGTCGAGGAGCAGCAGGTCGGGCTTGGACAGCAGCAGCTTGCACAGCGCGACGCGGCGGCGCTCGCCACCGGACAGGTTGGTCACCGGCTCGTCCGGCGGCGGGCAGCGCAGCGCGTCCATGGCCTGCTCCAGCTGTGAATCGAGGTCCCACGCGTCGGCGTGGTCGAGCTCCTCCTGCAGCCGGCCCATCTCCTCCATCAGCTCATCGGAGTAGTCGGTGGCCATCAACTCGGCGACCTCGTTGAAGCGGTCGAGCTTCACCTTGATCTCGCCCAGGCCTTCTTCGACGTTGCCGCGGACGGTCTTTTCCTCGTTCAGCGGCGGCTCCTGCAGCAGGATGCCGACGGTCGCGTCGTTGGCCAGGAAGGCATCACCGTTGTTCGGCTTGTCCAGGCCCGCCATGATCCGCAAGACGCTCGACTTGCCGGCGCCGTTGGGTCCGACGACACCGATCTTGGCGCCTGGATAGAAGCTCAGTGTGACGTCGTCCAGGATCACCTTGTCGCCGTGCGCCTTGCGGACCTTTTTCATCGTGTAGATGAACTCAGCCATGCCGCGGTTGTGCCTTTCTGGTTTGCGAAGTGATCTCGCGGACCATCCTAGGCATCGCCCGGCGGCGGCAGCGCCGCCGCTAAGCGGTCAGCGGCAGCGGCCCGGTGTCGGCGGGCTCGGCGTCACCGGCGGCGGCGTCCTCACCAGCGGCGTCGGACGCATCCGCCGGCGATGCGGTGGCCTCGGCGGCAGCCGGACCGGTGTAGCCCGGGCGCTCGATGCGCACAATCGCGCGGGACACATCGGGCCCGACCGCGGTGGCGCGCATCTCCAGCGACGACCGGCGGTTGCCGTCGCGGTCCTCGTATTCGCTGGTGTACACGTGGCCCACCACGATCACCGGAGCGCCCTTGCCCAACGCGGCACCCACGCCGGTGACCAACTTGCCCCAGCAGTTGACGTTGATGAACAGCGAATTGCCGGGCTCCCAGCCGCCGTCGGCCGTGCGGCGCCGGGAATTGCTGGCGACGCGGAACTTGATGACTTCCTGGGTGCCGACCTGTCGACGTTCGGGGTTGTTGACGATGTGACCGACGACGGTGAGCGAAGTTTCGAACATGGGCTGATCCCTTCTCGATTGCATTGGGTATGGCTGCCAGTAGGCCCGGCGCCACCGACGAATGCCGCGGGGAACGCCCCGGAGAGGGGCCATCGCTGTGGAAGGACGCGTGACTGTGGATCAATCGGGGTCGGCCGGGCCCGGCCGCTGGGCCGTCTCGCCCCGTGCCAGCTGCGCCAGCATCGCGTTGTAGGCCACCAGCTCGGCATCGTCGTCGCGTTCGGCGGCCCGGTCCAACCGCCTGGCGGTGCGACGATCGCTGCGCGCCCACTGGATGAGCAGCGCGAGCATCACGATCACCAGGGGAAACTCCCCCGCCGCCCAGGCGATGCCCCCGCCGAGCCGCTGATCACCCAGCAGGTCGGTGTGCCAGCTCAGATCGAGCGACCGGTAGTAGTCGGCGCCGAGCACCTTCTTGGTGCCCATCAGCACCACCCCGAAGAAGGCGTGCAGCGGCAGCGAGGCGAACACCACCGCCACCTTGGCCAGCGGCGGGATCGGTCGCGGCGTCGGATCCACCCCGATCACCACCCAATAGAACAGATAGCCGCTCAGCAGGAAGTGCACGTTCATCGCCAGGTGCCCGGCGTGGCTGCTCGCGGTGACGTCGAAGAGGTTCGACAGATACAGCCCGTAGAACCCGGCGACGAACAGCACGGTGGCCACCACCGGGTTGGTGAGGAACCGGGAGACGCGGCTGTGCAGCGCCGCCAGCAGCCATTCCCGCATGCCCGGCGGATCGTCACGGCCGGCCGCGGGCAGCGCCCGCAGCGCCAGCGTGACCGGCGCGCCCAGCACCAGCAGGATCGGGATCAGCATCGACAGGCACATGTGGACCACCATGTGCATGCTGAACATCGCCGGCATGTAGCGTCCGACGCCCGACGACGTCGCGAACAACAACACCAGGCAGCCGAGCAGCCAGGAGACGGTCCGGCCGGGCGGCCAGTTGTCGCCGCGGCGGCGCAGCCGCACCAACGCGGCCACATACAGTGCGGCGAAGACGACGGCCGCCGACCCGAAGATCAGGTCGAAGCGCCAGTCGAACAGGATGCGCGCCAGAGTGGGTGGTCCGTCGAAGTCGTACCCGATCTCGGCTTCGGGGATCGACGGCAACCGGGCCGGGGGCGGTGGCGGCGGGGTGCGGCCCAGCCCGACGGCGATGCCGAACGTGAGGCCGAAGACGGCGGCCTCGATCAGCGTCAACCGCAACAGCGCGCCACGCCCGCGCGCTGGACTCGAATCCGCTTGCAGCGCAGCCACACTCACGCGTCGCTGGCGCCAGCCCAGCACGCCCAGCAGGCACAGCGCGACGAACTTTGCGGTGACCAGCCGCCCATAGTCGGTGCTCAGCAGGTCGGAAGGCTGCACGCGGACCAGCGCGTTGACCAGCCCGCTCACCGCCATCGCCACCCAACACCACAACGCGATCATCGAGAAACGCGGGGCAGCCAGCCCGAGGTGACCGCCGCCCCGCAGGGCGTGGGCGAGCAGGGCGAGCAGGCCACCGGCCCACAGGCTGGCGGCGACCAGGTGGATCAACAGGCCGTTGGTGGCCAGGTCGTGCGAACCCCCGGCCGACGAATGACCGGTCAGCCCAAGGGGAATCAGCGTCGCCACCGACGCGGCGGCCAGCACCGGCGTCCACGACCAGCGCAGCACCGCCAGGCTCGCCACCGTGATCACCGCGGCCAGGATCGCGGTCCAGCGCCAGGCCGAGGCGTTGGTGATCAGGCCCGCCAGCGACCACATCCGCGCCGGGGGGATGTCGGCGACGGCGTGGCCGGACACGTCGGAGATGGTCAACGGGACCAGCAGCGCGGCGCACACCGCCCACACCCCCGACGCCACCGTCCCCAGCCGAAGCGCCCGGTAGCCGTCGGCGTCGAGGACGCCGCTGCGCTGCGGCGGCACCAGGAACGCGGCGAACAGGAACGAGCCGACGGCAAGCACCGCGCCGATCTCGCCCGCCGCGCGCACGAACGGCAGCCCCAGCGTGGTTACCGGGCCCGGGTCGGGCAGGCCCGTCACGGTCAGCGCGCTGGCCAGCGAGAGGGCCCCGATGCCGGCGGCGGTGCAGCCCGCAAGCACGGCCACCCCAGCCAGCACCGGCCACACCAGCGTGCGGCGCTGGGCGGGGGCCTCGGCCGAGGCCGTGCCGGCCGGTGGGGCGACGGTCATACGTCCAGGGTATGGGCGGGCCCGACCGGCTACCGAGTCTGGCTGTCCAGAAGGTCCTGACGCGCCTTGGCCTCGCGGGCCACGAACTGATCGCGCGCGATCCGTCCGACGTAGTCGAGGTCCCGCAGGATGTCGCGCAGCTCGTGCAGGAAGGCGCGTCGCCTTTCGGCCAGGTCCGGCGCGGGCGCGATCAGGTCCTGATCCTCGACGACCTGGCGTGCGGTGGCGAACAGCAGCGTCGAGACCGATTCGCTGCTGCGGATCCGGGTCTGCGCCACATACTGCCTGCCGACGCCCAACGCCAGGTCAGTCAGTTCCTTGGGTCCGATGTCCGCCGGCGCGTCGCGCAGCACGTCGGCGACGATCTCGTAGGCCTCGAAGAACACCCGCAGCATCGCGTCCGCCATCAGCGGACGCTTGGCGAACAACAGCGCATCGATCTCGTCGCCCCCGGCGGTGACGTGGCCTTCCCAATTGTTGTGCCACGCCATCTCTTCGGCGATGTTGTCCCGGAATGTCGCCGAGTCGGCGAAGTAGAAGTCGAACTTCAGCAGATCGCGCAGCCGCATCGCCTGCACCCAGAACGCGGCCATGCGGTCGCCGTCGGCGTGGCGGGCATGCGCCAGGGCAAGCTCGACGATCGAGGTCTCCAGGAAGGCATGGATCACCGAGTTGCGGTAGAAGGCCGCGGCGTGCTGTTCGTCGGGCGCGATGCGCCACACCGGTTCACGGCCGCCGTCGACGCGGGTGATGGGATGTCCGTTGGACAGTGCGTCGACGGCGGCGCGCACGCCGTCGTGCGTGCGCAACCGCAACGCGCTGGTGGACATCGGATTGTGTTTGCGTTCCAGGTAATCCAACGAATCCTGCAGGGTGTGGTGCAGCTGGCCGAGGGTGAGCGCTGCCCCGCGCGTGGTGAGCAGCAGCGCGCACACCAGACCCGTCGCCGTCACCGGCGTCGCCTGCAGGATCCGCCAGGCGACCTCGAACGACATCTTTTGCAGCGCAAGGCGTTTAGCATCGGGATCTTGAGCCACCGGGCCGTGGGGTGCGCCCAGGAAGTGGCGCATCGACACGGCTTCGGGGAAGCGGACGTAGATCTTGCCGTAGTTGCGTTCGCCCTGCGCCCGGATGAAGTTGTACAGCCAGCCCACGCCCTCCGGGGTCTTCTCACCGCCGCGGGCGTAGGCGGCGTATTCCGCGGTCTCGTGCAGCTGGTCGAAGCTGATCGAGACCGGTTGCAGCAGAATGTCTTCGCTGCGGCCATCCAGGTAGGCGTCGGCGACGTAGGCCAGCAGCCCGAGCTTGGGCGGCAGCATTTTGCCGGTGCGCGAGCGGGTGCCCTCGATGGACCAGCTGAGGTTGAACCGCTTTTCGACGATGTAGCCGACGTATTCGCGCAGCACGTACTTGTAGAGCTGGTCGTTGCCGATGTTGCGGCGGATGAAGATGACCCCGGATCGCCGCAACAGGGGCCCCATGGCGCCGAACGACAGGTTGATGCCGGCGAACACGTGCACCGGCGGTAACCGGTTCTCCTGCATGGCCACCGGCACCACCGCACCATCGATGTAGGACCGGTGCGAGAACAACAGCACCGCCGGGTGGGCTTCCAGGCCGGTCCGCATCGCCGCGACCTGATACTCGTCGTAGTCGATTTCGGGATCGAAGCCGCGGCTGATCATCCGGCCCAGAACAGAGACCAGGTCCACCGACGCCCGGCTCCACCCGGTGGCGAGTTCGTCGAGCATCTTTCCGGCTTCCTCGACGGTGGCGCCGGGAATTTTCGCCAGGCCGCCGCGAAACCGGTTGGAGGCCAGGATCTCCGGCTTCACCAGTCGCGGGGACTTGTACTGCGGCCCGAGGATTCGATACTCGACGCGTTCCATCGCCAAGATGGCGCGGCGGACCACGAATTGGGCGAAGTCGTATCGGTCGTCTCCGACGGTGGTGTCGTGCCATTGCCGGCGCAGCTCGGAGACCGTCGCGGCTTCGCCGGCCACCACCCGGGCCCGCTGAGGCGCGGTACGCACGATCCGTTCTTGCTGGCGCTGGTTGGGATGGTAGGGATCCCGACCGGGCAGCAGGCCGGCGAGCTTGGCCACGCGGCCGCGATCCGGCTCCGGCAGCCAGAACACCCGCACCGGCACGATCGCACGGTCTTCCCGCGATTCGAGCTGTTCGGCCAGCGCGGTCATCACTTCCGGCGGCGCGTCGAGCGCCGGCAGTTTGATCAGGTCGAAATTCGCTCCCGGGTGTCCGGCGCGCTGTTGATCCATCCACGCCGTCACCAGGTCCATCTCGACCGGCGAGGTCATCGACGCCAATATCAGCGAGTCTGTCCCGGCAAGGATGGCGCTGGTATCCGCGGCCGGTTCCGTCACGGATGCCCTCGGTGCGCCGATTCCGGCGACTCGGCGTTGCCGGCCGCCCCCTTGGACGCGGGCCGTTGCACCTCGCCGTCGTTGAGGGCGGCCTGGGATTCATGCGGAGTTGCCTTGGGCCCCTTGGCTTTCGGCGCAGCCTTCTTGGCGGGTTGCTTCTTCGCGGGCGCCTTCTTCGCGGGGGTCTTCTTCGCGGGGGTCTTCTTCGCCGGCGCCTTCTTCGCCGGCGCCTTCTTCGCCGCCGCCTTCTTCGCCGGCGCCTTGGCGGTCCGGTTCTGCGCCTTTTCGGCCGCCTTCTTCTCGGCGTACAGGTCGACCTCGGGCAATTCGTCGACGGGCCAGTTGGCGAGCGTATCCAGGTAGAGCTGGCGGACTTCGGCGATGCGGTCCGACAGCGTGTCAAGCGTCCAGTCCTGCACCGAGATCGGCGGAAACACCGCGACGTCGACGGTGCCCGGATTGATGACCGTCGAGTTCCGGGCGGCAACGAGCTCGGCGTTGCGGATCACGATCGGAACGATCGGGATGCCCGCGGCCATCGCCAGACGAAATGGTCCCTTCTTGAAGGGGCCGACCTCTGTGGTGTCCAACCGGGTACCCTCCGGCGCCATCACAATGGAAAGCCCGTTCTTGGCTCTCTCTTCGACCGTGCGCATCGTCTCCAGCGCCGAGGCCGAATCGTCTCGGTCGATGAACACACCGTCCAGCGCCTTGCCGAGCAGGGCCATGATCGGATTCTTTTGCAATTCCTTCTTGGCGACGGCAACCCAGTTGTCATTCACCAGCGCACCGGCGATGACCGGATCAACCTGGTTGCGATGGTTGTAGATGAAAACCGCCGGCCGTTGGGCGGTCAGATTCTCTTTCCCGACGACATTGAGATGCACTCCCGTGGTCGCCAGCACGGTGTTGGAAAAAATGGAAGTAAAGAAGTTGGCGCCCCGCCGCCGGCTACCGGTCAGCACACCCATTGCCACCGCGCCGGCCCCGACGGGGACAATCGAGCCGAGCCCGGCAAGGGTGCGCACCTGCCGCCGCAGACCGACCGGACCGCGGCTGCTGAATCTCAGGATCGGCCAACCGCGGCGCTTGGCGACCGCCGCCATTTTCCCCTCGGGGTTCGTCGGCCTCGGGTTGCCGACCAGGTACATCAGGGCGACGTCCTCGTCACCGTCGGCGTAGAAGTAGCTGTCCTTGAGATCGATGCCATGCTCGGCGGCAAAGCGTTGCACCGCAGCGGCTTTGCCCGGCCCCCACAGGATCGGCTTCTTGACGCCCCCGGTGAGCATGCCGTCCTCGGTGGTCTCGAACTTGTTGGTCAGCATGTTGGGGATTCCGAGGAACCGCGCGACCGGATTGACCTGGATGGTCAGCGCCGACGAGCTGAGCACGACGGTGTGGCCGCGGGCCATGTGGGCGCGGACGAGCTCACGCATCTCCGGGTAGATCCGGGATTCGATGCGCTGGACGAACATTCGCTCGCCGATCTCTTCCAGGTCGTCGAGCAATCTGCCCGTCAGCGCGGCGGCAGCCTTGCCGATGAGGTCCTCGAACTCGATACGGCCCAGGGTGTGGCTGAGGCCGGCCTGCACCATCCCGAGCAGCTCACCAACGCCCATGTCGCGGCGCAGCAGCCGTTCCTGGGTCAGGATGACCGCGGTGAACCCGGCGACCAGCGTGCCGTCCAGGTCGAAGAAGGCGCCGATCTGCGGTCCCGCGGGGCTGGCCATGATCTCGGCCACCGACCCGGGCAACCGCATGTCCGTTCCGGCCGTTTCGCCCTTGTCCCCCTGCTGCTTCGAGGCGCTCATGAGCCGGCCGCCGATCGAGTGGACACGGCCGACTCGGTGAACGAAGCGGGCACCGCCTGCGGTGGCGGGTCATCGGCCAGCGCCAGGATCTCGTCGAAGCCCTCCAACAGGCATTGGGCGAACAACGCCTCGTTTCGCACGGCGGCCCGATCGTAGCGCACGGTGATGGTGCACCACCCGCCCCGCGAGATCAGCACCACCATCATCGCCACGCCGGGGAGGGGGCCGATACCGTACTGCCGCAACACTTTTGCGCCAGCGATGTAGGTGTCACCGGGATAGACCGGGACGTTGCTGGCCTGCACGTCGGAGCCGATCACCGACCCGGTGATGCCCTCCAGCACCGCGGTCGGCAGGACGCTGAGCACCGGCGCCATGGAACCGATGATGTTCATGGCGGGCTCGTCGCGGCGCTGCGTCATCTGGGCGCGAATCTTTTTCATCCGGGAGACGGGGTCGATGGTGCCGATCGGCGCCGCCAGGTTGACGCCGGTGAACCGGTTGCCGCCGGCCGTATCCGCCTCGGCCCGCAGGTTGACCGGCACGGCCATCGGCAGCGTGCTGATCGGCACGCCGAACGCCTCGTGGTAACGGCGCAGCGCGCCACACAGTCCGGCAAGGTAGGCGTCGTTGATCGACCCGCCGCCGGCCTTCGCGGCCTTGTGCAGGTCCGCGAGCGGGATATCGATCGCCTCGCTGCGGGTGGCCAGGCTGCGCCGCCGCAGCAGCGGCGACGGCTCGGCGGCCCGGTTGAGCACCCGCATGCCCGACATGGCGTACCCGACGATCCCCGAAACGGTGGCGGTCGGTTCCAGGACCGCCCGCCCGGCCGCCGATACCGCGCCGGACAGTGCGCTCATGACGCCGCCGACCACGGCGAAGGGCAAGTGGTTAATGCCCTGGCGCATCAAATCATTGGACGTCAGGTCCTGCGGGACGGGCAGCGGCAGCGTCGGCTTGGCCGGCGGATTGCGCTCGAGGTCATAGATCTCGGCGAACATCTGCACCCCGCCCACGCCGTCGGTCACGGCGTGGCTGACATGCAGCAGCGTCGCGGCCTTTCCGTCGGCCAGGCCCTCGACGAGGGTGGCCGTCCACAGCGGCCGCGAAATGTCCATCGGCGACTGCAAAATGAGCTCCGCCAGATCGAATACCTCACGCAGCGTGCCCGGCTCGGACACCCGCACCCGGCGCACGTGAAAATCCAGGTTGAAGTCGGGGTCGACCACCCAACGCGGCGACGCCGTCGGCAGGGTCGGCACGACGACCTTTTGGCGTAACCGCAGCACCCGTCGGGAGGCGCTTTCGAATCGGTTCCGGAACTGCTCCCATTCCGGTGTGGTGTCCAGCAGCTCGAGGGCCATGATTCCCGAGCGGGTCCGGGGGTTTGCCTCTCCCCTGTGCAGTAGGTAGTCGACCGGTCCGAGTTCGTCGGACAACGTGATCGTCTTGACGGATTCAGTCATGGTCATCAGCTCGACGCGCCAACGTTGTCACCGTCGCTCAAGCCTCCTGCCTTGGAACACCAACCCCAATGGTCTACCCAACGCTAGTCGGGTTACCACGCTGGTGAAAGCAGCGGCGAGTGCCGGGCCGCGGACTCAGCTGGCCGTCAACTGGCGGAAGTGGCCGACAGCGGCCGCGAATCCAGCAGTGAGCTGACGCGCCGCCCGTACACGACGCCGAGGAAATCGGCGACGGCATCGGCGGCCAGGCGCGATCGGACCGTCGGCGTGATGTCGAAAGCGTGGTGGGCGTTGCCCAGTTCGGCGTGGGCCACCGTGGCCGCACCGGCCGCGCGCAACGCCGCGCAGAAAGCGCGAGCCTGGCCGCTGGGCACCAACTCGTCCTTCTGGCCGTGCAGCACGAAGAAGGGCGGCGCGTCGCGGTGCACGTAGGAAACCGGCGATGCGGCCGTGAAGCGCTCGGGCTCGTCGGCGTAACGGGCCTTCATGACGAACTGTTCGAGGAACGGCAGCATCAGCGGGTGCATGTGCTCGGAGTCGGTGAAGTCGTAGACGCCGTAGTAGGGCGCTACCGCTTGCACCGTGGTGTCGGCCTCTTCGAAGCCGGGCTGGAACGTGGGATCGTTCGGGGTCAGCGCCGCCAGGGAGGCCAGGTGCCCGCCCGCCGAGCCGCCGGTGATCGCGATGAAGTCGGGGTCGCCGCCGTAATCCGCGATGTTCTCCCGGACCCACGCGATCGCCCGCTTGACGTCGATGAGGTGCGCGGGGAACGTGGCGCGCGGGCTCTTGCTGTAGTCGATCGAGACGCAGATCCAGCCGAGTTGGACCATCCGGCTCATCAGCGTGTATGCCTGCGGCCGCCTGCCGTTGAGCGCCCAGGCCCCGCCCGGCACCTGGATCAGCACCGGCGCCCGGCACCCGGGAGCCAAATCGTCGCGCCGCCAGATGTCCAGCAGGTTGTCGCGCGGGCTGGGACCGTAGGCGATGTCGGACGTCTGCGCCGCATACCGGCGGTGCGGCCCGGGCCTGCTCAACAGGCGACCGCGCGGGGCGCACAGGGCGCCGACGGCGGCGGGATGACACACCTGTTCGCGAAAGTCGGGGCCGAAGGACTCCTCGAGCGCGGCGGTAAGGGTTCGATCCGCCCGCTGGGCGGCCAGCGTCGTGCCGACCCGGCCGACGGACGGATGCGCGACGCGCGACAGCGCGTGCCCGGTCACCACGTGCGGCGGGAACTCCGTGAACAGCCAGCCGGCGAAGCAGCCCAGCGCGAAGGGCCCGCCGCGCACCACCAGGTTGCCGAGTTGGTAGACGTCCCGCGCTTCGGCCGCCAGCCGTGCCACCTGGGCGCCCGCCCACGAACAGGGCGAAGTCTGCTTACCGGCCACGCTCATGCAACGTCACCTCTCGACGTTATGCACACGCCTCGTTGCGGTTAACGGCCCATGACCGGCCGATGTCGCACGTGTGTCGAGGGTCCCCACGATAACCGATAAACGCGGCGCGGGAAGGCTTTTCGAGCGCGTGGCGGCGGGGAATCGGGTCGACGGCCGCCGTTGGATAGACTGACCTGCACATTGCCTCCGTAGCTCAGGTGGATAGAGCAAGGGCCTTCTAATCCCTAGGTCGCACGTTCGAGTCGTGCCGGGGGCACTCTTTTTGTTGTGCGACTTCGGCGGATGCTAGACGGATGCGTCTCGGGTGCCGGCGAACCGCGCGGATTGGGCCTTGCGCGGCGATGCCGATGTGTCAGCATGGGAGCGTGAACGCACGCCGATTAGCGCGTGTACTGGCTGTCGCGGCGGTGACGGCCTGCACGCCGCCGCTGTGCCCAGCGATCTCCGCGTCCGCCGCGCCCTGCCCCGACGTCGAGGTGACCTTCGCCCGAGGCACCGCCGAGCCGCCCGGTGTCGGCGGGGTCGGACAGGCGTTCATCGACTCGTTACGCACCCAAGTCGGCGGTCGATCCCTCGGGGTGTATCCCGTCAACTACCCCGCGGACGAGGATTTCGCGCCGTCAGCGTCCGCGGGCGCCGGCGACGCGCACGCGCACGTTCAGTCCATGGTGGCCAACTGCCCCAACACCAAACTCGTGCTCGGCGGCTATTCGCAGGGCGCGATGGTGATCGACCTGATCACCATCGCCCAGGCGCCGATCGCGGGCTTGATCCCGCAGATATTGACGGCCGACGAGGCCGACCATGTCGCCGCCCTGGCGCTGTTCGGAAATCCGTCGGCCAGGTATCTGGGGGCGCCGGTGAGCGTGGTCAGCCCGTGGTACGGGGCGAAGGCCATCGATCTGTGTGCGCCCGGTGACCCGGTGTGCACACCGGGCGGTCCGCTGGCGCTGCCGTCGCACGACGAGTTGTTCTCGGCGGCGGATCTGTCGTATCAGGGATCCGGAATGCCAAGTCAGGCCGCCACTTTCGTGGCCGGCCATCTCTGAGGCCGCCTACCCGACCATCGTGGTGGCGCTCGTTCGTTCGCGCCGCAGAGCATGTCCGAGCGGCGGTCAATGGGATCGAAATCCGCTGCGCCACTGGACGTATCGAGGCTACGACGGCACATACTGCCACACCGCCTCACCGATTCGAGTCGATGCCGGGCTGCACGACAGTGTGAGCCCGGCGGTGTCCTGCGTGGTCACGTTCGGAACCGAACAATGCCGGCCGGCCAGCGGTCGATCTACGCACGCGACACCGACGCCGAGGCCGACGAGTCCGGCCGTCGCAACGGAGACCAGCATCAGCCGGGTGTATCCGATTCGTTGATCGCGCGGTCTTGCGTACGCCCGGTGCGCCATTGTTCCGGACCGCGTTGTCCTGTACCCCGTGTTCCGCATGAGCTTCGCTCCTAAGGAGATGCCTACTTCTCAGACGCTCTTTCGAGCTGACATCAGATTGCGGCGCGCGCCTTGGCGGATCCTTTATGGATCCTTGAGCCCGACCTGCGGCATCCGGGGCAGTGCTGCATGTCATGGCGATATTCGGAGGGTTTTCGGGCACCGCCGCAAAGCCGCCCCAACGGACCATCAGTAACACCGAAGGGCCGTTTCCATACTTCTTGACGAACCCGCAAAATTCGAAGTCGCCGTCAAAAGTTTGCGGTTTAATCGTTCTGGGAACAGCGTGTCAAAACGAGCAGATGGCGCTTACGGGGAGATCATTACTTAGAGCGTCTTCTCTTCGAGGGGTTGGCGAATATGGCGTCGAATGACTGGCAGCCGGTGGTGCGCGTCGGGGAGCCGAGGTTCATAGCCGGCGTTGGCAATCGAATCAAAGTGGAAGTCAAAACAAGGGGTTGGTTGAGCCGCGACTGGCGCTGTTACTTCGGAACGCAAGTCTCGCAGCAACAACTTGATGCCCGCTACGCTTCCTATCCGTGTTGGGACGAAGTCCAGCGCATCGAGGGGTCGTGCGCCGAGCACGATGCCGAGCGTTACATCGAAATGATCGATGCCGCAATACATTACGCGAACACTAGGCTACGCAGCGATGCGCTGCCGGTGACCGTCATGCGGGGAGCGCGGGTGGAGCGGGGAGGCTGTGCGGTGCGGGAGCGCCAGGCCGAACTCGATCAGCTGGCGAGAAAGTTAGCGAAACCCGAGCTATAGCGGACCGCGACACGTTCGCGGCGTAACGGGGCCG
Source organism: Mycobacterium sp. NGS33 (assembly GCF_059812885.1). Classification (NCBI taxonomy): domain Bacteria; kingdom Bacillati; phylum Actinomycetota; class Actinomycetes; order Mycobacteriales; family Mycobacteriaceae; genus Mycobacterium; species Mycobacterium sp. NGS33. The sequence goes on from NZ_JCALDN010000008.1 coordinate 139,145, forward strand.
GCCCCCAGCACCGGGCCCCGCCCCGTGAGTCGGCTCGCCACGCGCGGTTTCGCCACGTCGATTCCGCGGTCCGGCCGGCGAGGCGTAAACCGTCAGATAACGTTTTGATAAATACAGCAGTGCTTGTAGATTCCGATGTCCGCTTCCCGCCCCGCAAAGACTGCCGCCTTTGCACGGCGGCGCCCAACGGGATGCGCGCCCGGCGCGAATGGCGTGCGCCGTCGGACGGGACCCATACGGCGGACCGCCAGTATCGAATGCCGGGCCTTTTCCTACCGGTTCCCGCTCATCGCCGCTCACACCGGCCGACTTCATGTGCGAGGCGCGAAGTAGTCTTACCTCGCCCGTGACGCCGCCGCCGATAACCCGGTGCGCCCAGGCGGATCCGCCGCCAAGACCCGAAGCCGGAGGTGCCCGATGGCCCAGTCCGAACCGATCCTGTACACCGTCACCGACCGCGTCGCGCTCATCACCGTCAACGATCCCGATCGGCGCAACGCGATCACCGCCGAGTCGTCGGGCCTGCTGCGCGAGGCCGTCGAACGGGCCGAAGCCGATCCCGGGGTGCATGCCGTGGTGGTCACCGGGGCCGGCAAGGCGTTCTGCGCGGGCGCAGACCTCAGCGCCCTCGGCGCCGCGGGCGGCGGGGCCGCCGAGACCGGCCTGCAGCAGCTCTACGACGGCTTCATGGCCGTCGGCGGTTGCCGGCTGCCCACCATTGCCGCCGTCAACGGCGCCGCGGTCGGGGCCGGTCTGAATCTGGCCCTGGCCGCCGACGTGCGCATCGCCGGACCCGCCGCCGTGTTCGATGCGCGATTCCAGAAGCTCGGGCTGCACCCGGGCGGGGGCGCCACGTGGATGTTCCAGCGGGCGGTCGGCCCGCAGGTGGCGCGCGCGGCGCTGCTGTTCGGCATGCGCTTCGACGCCGACGCCGCCGTGCGGCACGGCTTGGCGCTGAGCGTCGCCGACGATCCGGTCGCCGCGGCGCTGGAGCTCGCCGCCGGCCCGGCGGCGGCTCCGCGGGACGTGGTGCTGTCCACCAAGGCCACCATGCGCGCCACCGTCAGTCCTGGGTCGCTGGACAACGAGCAACACGAGCTCGCCATGCGCGCCGAGCTCGGTCCGCAGTCGTATTCCATCCAATCACCGGAATTCGCACAGCGATTGGCCGCCGCGCAACGCCGGTAGGCCTTCCCCCGCACGCGCGCAGGTTGGGATCGGTAGCGCGGTGGGCCAGATGCACTGGGCAGCGACGACGCCAACCGACGTGGCGCCCGAGCAAAGGAACGCAGCGTGCAGCTTCACCACACCGTCGCCCGGCTTGTCGCCGGAGCCCTGCTGGCCAGTGGACTCGCCACCGCGGGACTCGCGCTGACCGCGGGTACCGCGAACGCCCAACCGGGGCCGGCCCCACGAGCGCATTGGTGCCCGAATCAGCCGTGGAACCCTGCGTGGGGTGAGAACAAGTACTGGAACCAGTGCTGGGACACCGACAATCCACCCCCGTACCCGCCCCCGCCGCCGTTTCATCAGCCCAACTTCAATTGCGGCCTGTTCTGGTGCCCCGTACCGCCGCACTCCTGAACCCGAACTCACAAATCGAGCAAAGCCGTTTCCGGTGCCTCGATGAGATCCCTTAGCTCGCAGACGAATTGGGCGGCTTGCGCACCGTCGGCGATGCGATGGTCGAACACACATGTCAACGACATGGTCGGACGCACCACGATTTCGCCGCCCCGGACGACGGGCCGGGGCTTGATCGCTCCCATGCCGAGGATGGCGGCCTCGGGATGGTTGATCACCGGCACCCCGTCGTCCACGCCCAGCGCCCCGAAGTTCGTCACGGTGAAGGTCGAGCCCCGCAACTCCCCCGGCCCGAGGCCGCCCGCACGCGCGCCGGCGATCAATTCGGCCGCCTTGGTTGCCAGTTCGCGGGTCGTCATGGTGTGGGCATCGGCGATTACGGGCACGAGCAAGCCACGTGAGGTGGCCGCCGCGATGCCCAGATGCACCCGATGCTCGACGCGCACCTGCGGTCCCTGCGGCGAGTCGACCCACGTCGCATTCAACAGCTCGTTGTGCCGCAACGCGATGACCAACAATCGCAACGTGAGGACGAACGGCGTCATGGTCTCCTGATCCGCACGGAACGCGTCAGACAACCGCAGCAACTCCGCGCAGTCGACCTCGACACCGACCTTCGCCGGCGGAATCTCCCTGTGCGACAGCGTCATCTTCTCCGCCATCCGGGCCTGCACACCGCGGACCGGCCGCGCGTCGGCGCCGTTCCCATTGCCACCGGCGGCCGAAAGCACGTCCTCCCGGGTGATGATCGCGCCCGCGCGATGCTGCACCGAGTTGAGATCCACCATCAGCTCTTTGGCCAGCTTGCGCACCGGAGGCGCGGCCAGCGGACGGGTAGTGCGCCGGCTGACGTCGATGCCGGAGTCAGCGCCGTAACCGACCAGCGTGGGTGCCGCCGTCTCGGCGGCCGGTGCATCACCGCCGAGCGGCGCAGTGTCGATCCGCAGCAGCACCGCCCCCACGTCGAGCACATCGCCCTCGGCGCCGTTCCTTTCGACGATCCGACCCGCGTAGGGGCTGGGGATCTCCACTTCGGCCTTGGCCGTCTCCACCGTGCACAGCACCTGGTTGAGCTCGACGTCCTCTCCCACCGCCACGTGCCACTGCGTCACCGTGACTTCTTCCAGGCCCTCCCCGAGGTCGGGAACCCGAAACGACTTGATCGGATCCTCGCTCACGGCTGCTCCAGCACGCGCTCGACGCAATCCAGTAGCCGGTCGGGGCCCGGCAACCACCACTTCTCCAGCCGCGCCGGCGGGTATGGGGTATCGAAGCCGCACGCGCGCAACACCGGCGCCTCCAGCTCGTAGAACAACTCCTCCTGAATTCGGGCGGCCAACCCCGCGCCGTATCCCAGGCTCCGCGGGCCCTCGTGCATCACCACGCAGCGTCCGGTCCGGTGGATCGACGCCGCGACGGTATCGAAGTCCAGCGGCACCAGCGAGCGCAGGTCGATGACGTCCAGGCTCCAACCGCGTTGCCGCTGAGCCTCTTCGGCGGCACCGACGGCCGTGCCGACCAGGCTGCCGTACGTCACGACGGTGACGTCGGTGCCCGGGCGGCGCACCATCGCCCGCCCGATCGGTGGTTCCGGCCGGGTGACATCAACCAGGCCGCGACCCTGGTAGCGGCGCTTCGGCTCCAAGTACATGACCGGGTCCGGGCAACTGATCGCGTGCCGCAGCAGCCAATACGCGTCGGCGGGGCTGGACGGCACCACCACCTTCAGGCCGGCGGTGTGCGCCCAGTACGACTCGGTGGAATCCGAATGATGCTCTGCCGCACCGATTCCCCCGAACGAGGGGATGCGCACCGTCACGGGCATGTTGATTTCGCCGCGGGTGCGGGTGCGGTACTTCGCCAGGTGGCTGACCACCTGATCGAAGGCCGGGTAGGAAAACCCGTCGAACTGGATCTCGGGAACAGGCACGAAGCCGCGCAACGCCAGCCCCACCGCGATCCCGATGATGGCGGACTCCGCCAGCGGCGTGTCGAAGCAGCGGGCTTCGCCGAACGCCGCGGCCAGCCCCTCGGTGACCCGAAACACGCCGCCCTCAACGGAGACGTCCTCGCCGAACACCAGCACCCGGTCGTCGGCGGCCATCGCGTCGTGCAGGGCGCGGTTGAGCGCCTGCACCATGGTCAACGACTGCGCGCCCAGCGCGACGTTCTCCAGTGCCGCGGTGAGTGTCTCGTCGTGGCCGGCCGGGCGATCAGCGAGCTGGGTCATGGACGCCTCTCAATCGCTTCGGTCGAGTTCGGCCCGCAGCTGTTGCCGCTGCGCCTGTAGTCCCGGCGTGATTTCGGCGTACACCGAGGTGAACACCTCGTCGATGTCGAAGTCCGGCGCGTCAAACACCGCGTCGCGCAATTCGGCCCGCATCCTCTTCGCCCGGGCCGCAACGCGTTCCTCCAACCGGTCCGTCCACAGGCCCTGGCCCTGCAAGTAGCTGCGGTAGCGCCCGATCGGTTCCAGCGCTGCCCAGCGGTCGACTTCCTCTTGCGTCCGGTATCGGCTCGGGTCGTCGGATGTGGTGTGCGGGGCCAGGCGGTAGGTGACCGCCTCGATCAACGTCGGCCCGCCGCCGGCCCGGGCGCGGGCGGCCGCCTCGGCCGTCACCGCATAGCAGGCGAGAACGTCATTGCCGTCCACCCGGATTCCGGGCATTCCGTAGCCAATCGCCTTGTGCGCCAGCGACGGTGCGGCGGTCTGCCTGGATATCGGCATCGAGATCGCCCATTGGTTGTTCTGCACGAAGAACAGGCAGGGCGTGGCGAACACGGCCGCGAAGTTCAGCGCCTCGTGCACGTCTCCCACGCTGGTGGCGCCGTCGCCGAGGAAGGCCACCGTCACCGAATCCTCGCCGAGGCGTTGGGCAGCCATCGCCGCGCCCACGGCGTGCAGGGTCTGGGTGCCGATCGGGATCGACAGCGGCGCACAGCATTTCTTGGTGAAATCGAGGCCGCCATGCCACGTTCCGCGCCACGCCGCCCCCACATGCCCGGGCGGGATGCCGCGCACCAAAAACGCGCCCAATTCCCGATATTGGGGGAACAACCAATCCGTCTTGCGCAGGCACGCCGCGGCGCCGACCTGGGCGGCCTCCTGACCGCGGCATGACGCGAACAGCCCCAGTTCCCCTTGCCGCTTGAGGTTGACGAATTCGCCGTCCAGCTCCCGGGTGACCACCATCATCTCGTAGAGCCAGCTCAGCGTTTCTGCGGGAAGCTCACGGCTGTAGCGATGTTCGGGCGTCGGTGTGCCATCGGGCGCGACGAGTTGCACCGGTTCCAGGTCGACAGCCATCGGCACCGAAGACATCTGCGCCACACCGCCTTCCTCGCCGGGTGCCGCGTGGCCCGGTGAGCCACAGCGGGTCCCGGCAAACGGTCAGCCGGGGTCCACCGCGAGCGGGAGTCGATCGCCAGCTACACGAAAGGCTTCGCTCGCCGCGACACTGACGTACCACCATTATGCGCTCAAACGGGAAGAGACCGCGTTGATTGCGAAGACGGCGCAACGTGTCGCGCTTCGGCGCGCGCCCCTCGCCCGGGCGGTTCGCGGGGTCGTCAGTCGGGGACGGTCTCGCCCGCCCTGCGCAACGTCATCTGCGCGTGCTTGAGCACCGGAGAGTCGACCATCTGGCCCTCGAACGCGAAGACGCCGCGTTCGGACCGCGCCGCCGTCAGCACCCGCCGCGCCCAGTCCAGTCGCTCCTCGCTGGGGCGGTACGCCTCGCGCACCACCGGAATCTGGCTCGGGTGGATGCACACCGTTCCGCCGAAACCCAGCGCGACGGCGTCCTCGGCCTCGGCCCGCAGGCCATCGAGGTCCCGGATGTCCAGGTGCACGGCGTCGAGCGCGACCCGGCCGAAGGTGGACGCCGTGAGCAGTGCCGTCGACCGCACGTGATGCGCGACGTCGCGATAGGTGCCGTCGGCCTTGCGGCTGGAGCTGCCGCCGAGCGTGGCGACCAGATCCTCGGCGCCCCACATCAGCGCGACGGTGCCCGGCGCCGCCGCGATTTCGGTGGCGAACACCGCGCCACGCGGCGTCTCCAGCAGCGCGATCACATCGCGGGGCGCGAGCGCCGTCACCTGCGCGGCCGATTCCGTCTTGGACAGCATCACGGTGGTGTAGGCGGTGCCGGCCAGGGCCTCGAGGTCCAGCGGATATTCCGCGGTGTCTGCGGCGTTGACCCGCACGACCGTGCGCTCGGGGTCCAGCGGCGTCTCCTGCAAGGCCTTGCGCGCCGCGGGCTTATCCGCCTCGGCCACACCGTCCTCGAGGTCGAGGATCACCACGTCGGCGGCAGCGGCGGCCTTGGCGAAACGCGCGGGCCGGTCGGCCGGGCAGAACAACCATCCGGGGCCGGCGGCATGCAGGTTCACTTGGCCTCCTGGTCGGCCGGGCGTTTTTGCACCAGCGTGGTGCGCACCGCGCGCGCGACGACGTCGCCGTGCTGATTGCGTCCCGTGTGCTCGAGGGTGACGATGCCCTCGCCGGGGCGGCTCTTCGATTCGCGCTTGGCCGTGCAGACGGTCTCGGCGTACAGGGTGTCCCCGTGGAACACCGGCTTGGGGAAGGACACCTCGGAGAAGCCCAGGTTGGCCACGATGGTGCCGAGCGTCAGCTGCGACACCGACAGCCCCACCAGCGTGGAGAGGGTGAACATGGAGTTGACCAGCCGCTCGCCGCGAAAGCCCGGCTGCTCGGCCGCCCACGCCGCGTCGAGGTGCAGCGACTGGGTGTTCATGGTGAGCGTGGTGAACAAGACGTTGTCGGCCTCGGTGATCGTGCGGCCGGGGCGGTGCAAGTAGGTGGTGCCGATCTCGAACTCGTCAAACCACAAGCCCCGCTGGACAACCGACTTGCCGCCTTGGTCGGTCACGAGAGCCCCAGCGATCGCGCGATGAGCATCAGCTGCACTTCGGTGGTCCCTTCGCCGATTTCGAGGATCTTGCTGTCGCGGTAGTGCCGGGCGACCGGATATTCGTTCATGAAGCCGTAGCCGCCGTGAATCTGCGTAGCGTCGCGGGCGTTGTCCATCGCGGCTTCCGAGGCGATCATTTTCGCGATTGCCGCCTCCTTCTTGAAGGGCTTGCCCGCCAACATCTTTGCAGCCGCATCGTAGTAGGCCGTGCGGGCCACATGGGCACGCGCCTCCATCCGCGCAATCTTGAAACTGATCGCCTGGTAGGCGCCGATCGGTTGGCCGAACGCCTGTCGTTCCTTGGCGTACTTGACGCTTTCGTCGACGCAGCCCTGCGCCGCGCCGGTCGCCAGCGCGGCGATCGCGATGCGGCCCTCGTCCAGGATCGACAGGAAGCCCGAGTAGCCGGTGCCGCGCGCACCCAACAGGTTCTCCTGCGGGACGCGTGCGTCGTCGAAGCTCAACGGGTGGGTGTCCGACGCGTTCCAACCGACCTTGCTGTACACCGGCTCGACGGTGAATCCGGGTGTGCCGCTGGGCACGATGATCGATGAGATCTCTTTTTTGCCGTTCGCGTTGGTTCCGGTGACGGCGGTGACGGTGACCAGTGAGGTGATGTCGGTGCCGGAGTTGGTGATGAACTGCTTACTGCCGTTGATCACCCACTCGCCGTCGTCGAGCCGGGCGGTGGTGCGGGTGCCTCCCGCGTCCGACCCCGCCCCGGGTTCGGTCAGCCCGAAACCGGCCAGCGCCCGCCCGGCGGTCAGGTCCGGCAGCCACTTCTGCTTCTGCTCTTCGGTGCCGAACCGGTAGATGGGCATCGCGCCGAGGCTGGCGCCGGCCTCCAGGGTGATGGCCACCGACTGATCGACCTTGCCGAGTTCCTCGAGCGCCAGCGACAGCGCGAAGTAGTCGCCGCCCATGCCGCCGTACTCCTCGGGGAACGGCAACCCGAACAGGCCCATCTCCCCCATCTTGGCGACGACCTCGTACGGGAAGCTGTGTTCCTCATCGTGTTTCGCCGACACCGGAGCGACGACGGTGCGCGCGAACTCGGCCACCGTGTCGCGCAGGTCCTGATATTCCTTGGGTAGGGTCCCCGCGGTAATGGATGTGGTCATGACGCGTCCTCACTCGAATCGCTTGCCGCGCTGGATTCATCGGGCACCAGCCGGGCCAGCACCTGATCCACCGTCACCTGATCGCCGACGGAGACCAGTACCTCCACCTGTCCGGAAACCGGTGCGGCAAGCGAATGTTCCATTTTCATCGCCTCGACGACGACCACCACGTCGCCTTCGGAAACCTCGGTGCCCGAGGATGCCTGCACCGCGATCACGCTGCCGGGCATCGGGCTGACGATCTCGGCACGCTGTGCGCCCGCGGCGCGGTGGATCTTGTTCTCCTCGGCCTCACGCAGGTGCCAGGTTCCACGCTCGTCGGCGATCCACAAGTGCCGGTCGTCTTCGGCCCAGCGGTATTCCCGGCGCACCCCGTCCAGCGTCACGTTCATCCGCGACGGCTCGACTTGCGCTGTTGCGGACAGCGTTTCGCCGTCGCCCACCCGCACGCTGGCGGCCTCGGGCGGCCCCCACACCGACACCGTCTCACTGCGCAGCGGGGTCCGCATGTCGGTGCGCACCGGCGCCGGGCTACCGCCGACCCGCCATCCCGTCGGCGCCGCCCACGGATCGCCCGCGAAGCGGCGGGCCCGGAAGGCCAACGCCGATTGCCGGTACAGACCGGCCGCCGCCAGGACGTCGTCGGGAGCCGGCAGCGGAGCGAAGTCCGCCAGCCGCTCATCGAGCAGCGCGGTGTCCAGATCACCGGCACGCACGCGTGCGTCGGCGAGCAGGAACCGGAGGAACTCGATGTTGGTCTGCACGCCCAGGATTGCGGTGCGGCTCAATGCCCGGTCGAGTTTCGCCAGCGCCTCGTCGCGGTCGTCCCCGTGGGCGATCACCTTGCTCAGCATCGGGTCGTAGTCACTGCCGACCAGCGTGCCCGGCAACAGCGAGGAGTCCACTCGCACACCGTCACCGGACGGCTCGGAAACACCCAGCACCCGTCCGCCCGTCGGCAAGAACCCGCGCGCCGGATCTTCGGCGTACACCCGGGCCTCGATGGCGTGCCCGCGCATGTCGACGTCGTCCTGGGCGAACGCCAGCTTCTCGCCGGCGGCCACCCGTAGCTGCCACTCGACCAGGTCCAGCCCGGTGACCGCTTCGGTGACCGGGTGCTCAACCTGCAGGCGGGTGTTCATCTCCATGAAGAAGAACTCGTCGGGCCGGGCCGCGGAGACGATGAATTCGACGGTGCCCGCACCGACGTAGTCGACGCTGCGTGCGGTGTTGCAGGCCGCCTCCCCGATGCGCGCCCGTGTCGGCTCGTCGAGCAGCGGCGACGGCGCCTCCTCGATGACCTTCTGGTGGCGGCGCTGCAGGCTGCACTCGCGCTCGCCGAGGTGCACGATGTTGCCGTGCGTGTCGGCGAGCACCTGCACCTCGATGTGCCTGGGGCGCAACACGAATCGCTCCAGAAACAAGGTGTCGTCGCCGAAAGACGAGGCGGCCTCGCGCCGCGCCCCCACCAGGGCCTCGCGCAACCTGCCGGGCTCTTCCACCAGGCGCATGCCCTTGCCGCCACCACCCGCCGAAGGTTTGATCAGCACCGGGTATCCGACCTCGTCGGCCGCGGCGACCAGTTCGTCGTCGCTCAGCCCGGCTTTGGCGACCCCGGGCACCACCGGGACGTCGAAGGCGGCTACCGCGTTCTTGGCGGTGATCTTGTCGCCCATCACCTGGATCGCCCGTGAAGGGGGCCCCAGGAATACCACCCCGGCTCGCTCGCACGCTGCGGCGAAATCGGCGTTCTCGGAGAGGAATCCGTATCCCGGATGGATCGCTTGAGATCCGGTACGCACGGCCGCCGCGACGACCTTGTCGATGTTCAGATAGCTCTCGTGGGCCGCGGCAGGACCCAGTCGCACCGCTTCGTCGGCCTCGAGCACATGGCGCGCGCCGTCGTCGGGATCGCTGTAGACGGCGACCGAGCGGATGCCCAGTCGGCGCAGGGTGCGGATGACCCGGACCGCGATCTCGCCGCGGTTGGCCACCAAGACGGTTTCGAACACTGCACTCACATCCGGAAGACGCCGTAGGAGACCGGTTCCAGCGGCGCTTGGGCGCACACCGAAAGGGCAAGCCCAACAAAGGTTCTGGTGTCGGCTGGGTCGATGATCCCGTCGTCCCACAGCCGGGCCGTGGAGTAGTAGGGGTTGCCCTGACTCTCGTACTGTTCACGAATGGGCGCCTTGAACGCCTCTTCGTCGTCGGCCGACCACGGCTTGCCCGCGCCGGCAAGCTGCTCGCCGCGGACGGTGGCCAGCACCGACGCGGCCTGTTCGCCGCCCATCACCGAGATGCGGGCGTTGGGCCACATCCACAGGAAGCGCGGCGAATACGCCCGGCCGCACATCGAATAGTTGCCCGCCCCATAGGATCCACCGATCACGACGGTCAGCTTGGGCACCCGCGCGCAGGCGACGGCGGTGACCATCTTGGCGCCGTGCTTGGCGATGCCGCCGGCCTCGTAGTCGCGGCCGACCATGAACCCGGCGATGTTCTGCAAGAACAGCAGCGGGATCTTGCGCTTGTCGCACAGCTCGATGAAATGCGCTCCCTTCAAAGCGGATTCGCTGAAAAGCACGCCGTTGTTGGCCACGATCCCCACCGGGTGGCCATGGATGTGGGCGAACGCGGTCACCAGCGTCTTGCCGTAGTTGGCCTTGAATTCGCTGAATTCGCCGCCGTCGACCAGCCGCACGATGACCTCGTGCACGTCGTAGGGCACGCGAGGGTCGGGCGGCACCACGTCGTAAAGCTCCGTCTGCGCGCACCTGGGTGCGACCGGGGACCGCACCTCCCATGGGCTGGGCTCGCGGGGGCCGAACGTGGCGGCGATCGCACGGACGATCCGCAGGGCGTGTTCGTCGTCGTCGGCGAGGTGATCGGTGACGCCGGAAACCCGGGAATGCAGGTCGCCGCCGCCGAGGTCTTCGGCCGACACGATCTCGCCGGTCGCCGCCTTGACCAGGGGCGGGCCCCCCAAGAAGATCGTGCCCTGCTCACGGACGATGACGGCTTCGTCGCTCATCGCGGGCACGTAGGCGCCGCCGGCCGTGCACGATCCGAGCACCGCGGCCACCTGCGGAATCTCCTTGGCGCTCATGGTCGCCTGGTTGTAGAAGATGCGTCCGAAATGCTCGCGGTCGGGGAAGACCTCGTCCTGGCGCGGCAAGAACGCGCCCCCGGAGTCCACCAGGTAGATGCACGGGAGCCGATTCTGCAGCGCCACCTCTTGGGCGCGCAGATGCTTCTTGACCGTCATCGGGTAGTAGGTCCCGCCCTTGACCGTCGCGTCGTTGGCGACGATCACGCACTCGCGCTCCGACACGCGGCCGATGCCGGTGATGATCCCGGCGCCGGGGGATTCGTCGTCGTACATGCCGTTTGCGGCCAGGGGTGAGAGCTCCAAGAACGGGCTGCCCGGGTCGAGTAGGCGATCCACCCGTTCGCGGGGCAACAGCTTGCCCCGGCTGACGTGGCGTTCCCGCGCGCGCTCGTTACCGCCCAGTGCCGCCGCAGCCAGCTTGGCGTTGAGCTCGCCGACCAGCCGGCGGTGCTCATCGGAGAACGACGCCTCCGTCTTCGCGGGCGAGGTCACCACGTTGTCCATCGCCGCAGCAGCCTCCTTGCCGTCGTGCGATCGTGCAATCTTGAGTTAATGCTCATTAACTCAAGGGCTGAGAATACCATCGTCGCCGTTGCCGGTCCAGGCAGGACCACCCGTGTCGACAAGCCCGAGTTAATCGCGAATAACTCGTGCTACGTTAGGGCCAGTTAATCAACGGAGGTCCGTCATGACAACGTCCGCCTCCGACGGTCAGGCCGGTGGCTCCGACGCTCCAAATCGCCGGAGCCAGTTGAAGTCTGACCGCCGCCTACAACTTCTGTCCGCCGCCGAGCGGTTGTTCGCCGAGCGCGGGTTCCTGGCGGTGCGGCTGGAAGACATCGGCGCCGCCGCCGGTGTCAGCGGGCCGGCGATCTACCGGCATTTCCCGAACAAGGAGTCGCTGCTCGTCGAGTTGCTGGTGGGCATCAGCACCCGGCTGCTCGCCGGCGCGCGGCGGGTGCGGGCCGACAACCGTGACGCCGCCGCCGTGCTGGACGGGCTGATCGACTTTCATCTGGACTTCGTGTTCGACGAACCCGACCTGATTCGCATCCAGGATCGCGACCTCGCCCATCTGCCCGAGGCGGCCGAAAAGCAGGTGCGTAGATCCCAGCGCCAATACGTCGAGGTCTGGGTGGGTGTGCTGCGGGAGCTCAATCCCGAGCTGGCCGAGGCCGACGCCCGGCTGGCCGCGCACGCCGTGTTCGGACTGCTGAATTCGACCCCGCACAGCATGAAGTCCTCGGATGCCTCGCGGGGCAAGAACGTCGGCGCGGCGCGGTCGCGCGCCGTCATGCGGGCGATGACGGTGGCCGCGCTCGCGGCCGGAAATCGGTGCCCCTGAGCTCGGCGTCGTAAGGTGACTCAGGGCTTTAACACTTCAGTCCAGGTACCCTGCAAGCCATGAGGTGGACATGAACGATTCACGTCCCACCGAGCGGTTTAGTACATCGCAGCCGGGGCCGCAGCAGCCGAGGTATTCGCCCTCCGCCGATCCCGCGTACGCCGATCAGACGCCGTACGCGCAGAGCTACGGCGGGACGACGTCACCGTGGGCGCCCACCCCGAACGAAACGAATACCACCAAGCGGCTGCCCGCGTACTGGCAGCAAGACCTGCCCCCGTCGGGCGAGCTGCCGACCGGCATGGCTGCCCCGCCACCCGGCGGCCCGAAATCGTCGCGATGGCTGTGGATCGGCGCCGGCGCGGCGGTACTGCTGGTCGTCGCCTTGGTGATCGCGTTGGTGCTCGCGAACGACGCGATCAAGACCCAGACCGCCGTCCCGCCGTTGCCGGCGATGCCGGAGCCGAGCACGCAGACCCCGACGACGTCGCCGCACCGGACGCCGTCGCTCATTCCAGCGCCGATACCGCCGACCAGCGTTCCCGCGCAGCCCCCCGAGACGACCGGGCCGGCCGCGATGCAAGACGTCGTCTACACCGTCTCGGGTGAGGGCCGCGCGATCAGCATCATGTACATCGATACCGGCGGCCTCATCCAGACCGAGTTCAACGTCGCGCTGCCCTGGAGCAAGGAGGTCAGCCTGTCGAAGTCGGCCAACCACCCGGCCAACGTCACGATCGTCAACATCGGGCACAGCGTCACCTGCACGCTGACCGTCGACGGGGTGCAGATCAGTAAGCGCGTCGGCGGCGGCCTGACAATCTGCGACGCCCGCGGCTAGGCGCTATCCCAGCTAGGACGGCTCGACCGCGGGTTCGGCCACCGGGCCGCCGCGCAGCGGGACCCGGACCGCCAGCATCGCCGCCAGCCCGGCGACCAGCACCAGCGAGATCCCGCCCAGGCCGGCCCGCACGGCACCGAAGACGTCGACGAACACCGAGAACAGCCAGGGCGCGACGAACGCCACCGCCCGCCCGGTCATGGTGTAGAGGCCGAACGCGACGCCTTCCCTGCCGTGCTTGGCCATGTGCAGCAGCAAGGCCCGCGACGACGACTGCGACGGGCCGATGAACATGCACAACAGCAGCCCGCACACCCAGAAGGCCACCGGGCCGGACAGCACCATCAGGGTCAGCCCCAGGACGATGATCGCGAGCAGCGACGCCACGATGACGGGCTTCGATCCGACTCGGTGGTCGACGAACCCGCCCAGCACCGCGCCCACCGCGGCGACCACGCTGGCCGCCACCCCGAAGATCAGCACGTTGGCCTGGGAGATGCCGTACACGTTGACGCCGAGCACCGCGCCGAACGCGAAGATCGCCGCCAGCCCGTCCCGGAAGAGCGCGCTGGCGAACAGGAAGTACACCAGATTGCGGTCGCGCCTCCATTCCGCGCTGACCTCGGTCCACAACTTCCGGTAGCCCCCCAGCATGCTGGTCGGCTGGTAGACCTCCGACGACGACGTCAGCCGGTGCGCGACGAACAGCAGGGGCAGCGCCAGCACCGCGAACCAGATCGCGGCGACCACCATCGCCTCGCGGACATAAAGCCCGTCGCGCAAGGGAACTCGCAGCAGACCGCGCGTCGCATCGGGGCCGCCGCCGGATCCGGAGATGAACCCCGTGTAGATCACCAGCAGCAGCAGCACACTTCCGACATAGCCCGAAGCCCAGCCGAATCCGGATATCCGCCCGGCCGTCTGCGGCGTCGAGAGCTGACGCAACATGGCGTTGTACGGGACGCTGGCCAAATCGCCGCACGCCGCCGTCGCCCCCAGCAGCACCAGGCCCGCCCACAGGTAGCCGGGGCGGTCGCGGATGAAGAACATGGCACAGGTCAGCGTCACCGCTGTGGCGGTCAACACACTCAGCGCCACCCGCCTGCGATGCGGCGACTCCACCCACACGCCGACGGCCGGTGCGAGCACGGCGACGGTCAGCCCGGCGATGGCCGCCGCGCGGCCCAACCAGCTCGCCGGCGTGGTGGCACCGGATATGCCCACCCCAACGCTGCTGGTCAGATAGACGGAGAAGACGAAGGTCGCCACGATCGCGTTCAGGCCCGTCGAGCCGCAGTCCCAGAGCGCCCAGGCCACCACGCGCGATCGCACGGGCGTGGCGGCACGCGAGTCCGGCTGGGTCATGCCCGGCACTCTATAGGCGCCCGCGATCGCCCGCGGGCCGCGTTGCGCGCGCTGTCTACGATTGGCGCATGCCGTTACCCGCCCCAAGCGCCGAGGCGCGCGCCGTCGTCACCGGAGCTTCGCAGAACATCGGTGAGGCGCTTGCCACCGAACTCGCCGCGCGCGGACACAACCTGATCGTCACCGCACGGCGCGAGGACCTGCTCAACGACCTGGCCGCCCGCCTGACCGGCAAGTACGGCGTCACCGTCGACGTGCGCCCCGCCGACTTGGCCGACCCGGGCGAACGGGCGAAACTGTGCGATGAGCTGGCCGCCCGCCCCATCTCGATCCTGTGCGCCAATGCGGGCACCGCGACCTTCGGTCCGGTCGCCACGCTCGATCCGGCCGGCGAGAAGGCGCAACTGCAGCTGAATGTCCTTGGGGTTCATGACCTTACATTGGCCGTGCTGCCGGGAATGGTCGAGCGGAAGTCCGGCGGCATCCTGATTTCCGGTTCGGCGGCTGGTAATTCGCCGATCCCCTACAACGCCACCTATGCGGCCACCAAGGCGTTCGCCAACACCTTCAGCGAATCGCTGCGCGGCGAGCTGCGCGGGTCCGGCGTCAACGTGACCCTGCTTGCGCCGGGCCCGGTGCGGACCGACCTGCCCGACGACACCGAGGCCTCGATCGTCGAGCGGCTGGTGCCCGACTTTCTGTGGATCTCCACCGAGCACACCGCCCGCGTGTCGCTGGATGCGTTGGCGCGCAACAAGATGCGCGTCGTGCCGGGCCTGACGTCGAAGGCTATGTCGGTGGCCAGCGGGTACGGCCCGCGCGCCATCGTGGCGCCCATCGTGGGCGCGTTCTACAAGAAGCTCGGCGGCGGGTAGACGCTACTTCCGGCGGCGACGGCCACAGGCCACGTGCTCGCGAGCGGCCGCATTTACTTTCGGCGGCGGCGGCCCGTGCCGCCGAACTTCGCCTTAATGACCTCGCGGATCCCCATGTCTACGGCGCGCTGCACTTCCCGATCGTGCCACAGCCTCTCCAACAAACTGGGCCCCTTCGGCTCCGCGGGCTCGGGCATCGGCGGGACCGGCTCATTCGACGGGACCGGCGGATAGTCCGACTGGGCTTGCGGCGAGCGCGGCGCGGCCTGGGGCTCCGGTGCCGAAGGGTCGGCCTGCGGCCGCGCCGGCTGGGGAGTGGTCTCACCGTACTTCGACTGCAGCGCACTGTTTTTCGCGGCCGCCACGATGTCCTCGTCGCCGATCGAGGCCATCAGTGAGCGGGGCACCCGCATGCGGGTCCACGCGACGGGCGTCGGCGCGCCCTTCTCGGACAGGACGGTGACCACGGCCTCGCCGATCCCCAGCGACGTCAACGCCGATTCCAGGTCGTAGACATCGGTTTTCGGGTACGTGCGGACGGTCTTGCTCAGCGCCTTCTGGTCGTCGGGCGTGAAAGCCCGCAACGCGTGCTGAATGCGGGCGCCCAGCTGGGAGAGGATGTCGTTGGGAATGTCGGTGGGCAGCTGGGTGCAGAAAAACACCCCGACGCCCTTGGACCGGATCAGCTTCACGGTCTGCTCGACCTGCTCGAGAAAGGCCTTGGACGCGTCGGCGAACAACAGGTGCGCCTCGTCGAAGAAGAAGACCAGCTTCGGCTTGTCCACGTCGCCGACCTCGTCTAAAACCGTGAACAGGTCGGCCAGCAGCCACATCAGGAAGGTCGAGAAGATGACTGGGCGCAACGACTGACCGCCGAACTCCAGCAGCGAGATGATGCCGCGACCCTGCTCGACGCGCAGCAGATCCCGCGGGTCGAGCTTCGGCTCGCCGAAGAACGTGTCGCCGCCCTCGCCCTCGAGGTTCACCAGCGCCCGCAGGATGACCCCGGCCGTGGTGGGCGACACTCCGCCAAGGGATTTCAGGTCTTCCTTGCCCGCATCGCTGGTCAGGTGGGTGATGACATCACGCAGCTGATCCAGGGTTACCAGCGCCCTGTTGTTCTCCTTGGCCCAGTGGAAGATCAGGCCCAGCGTCGACTCCTGAGTAGCATTGAGCCCCAACACCTTTGACAGCAGGACGGGCCCGAAGCTGGCCACCGTGGCCCGGATCGGCACACCGACGCCATCGGTGCCCAGCGACAAGAACTCCACGGGAAACCCCGTCGGCTCCCAGTTGTCACCGGTGTCTTGGGCCCGCGCGGCCGTCTTGTCGTTGCCCAGGCCGGGCCGGGCCAGCCCGGACAGGTCACCCTTCACATCGGCCATCAGCACGGGAACACCCGCGGCGCTGAGCTGCTCGGCGATCAGTTGCAGCGTCTTGGTCTTGCCGGTCCCGGTGGCCCCGGCCACCAGGCCGTGCCTGTTGATGGTGGCCAGCGGGATACGGATCTGCGCCGCCGGGTCGGCGGCGCCATCGATGACGACCGTGCCCAATTCCAGTGCCTGGCCGCCGAAGGCGTAGCCCTCCGCGATCCGCGCCGCGGCCGTGGCCGCTGAATCGGTGCTCATCGTGCTGCGCCCCTCTTCCCCAGTGATTCGGCATGCAGTTCGACCACGCTCACCCTACGTCTCCAGCGGATACGTGGGCGAGGGCCGGCACGGGCATCACCTGCGCCAAGGCGACCCGCCGCGCCCGGCTCCGCCGCGCTTGCGGTCGCCACCGGCCCGATGGTGGCGACCCGCCGCGCCCGGCTCCGCCGCGCTTGCGGTCGCCACTAGTCTGAGCGCTGTGCGAGACGAATTGGTGTGGATCGACTGCGAGATGACCGGCCTTGATCTGGGTTCGGACAAGCTGATTGAGATCGCGGCGCTGGTGACCGACGCCGATTTGAACGTTCTCGGCGACGGGGTCGACGTGGTGATCCACGCCGACGACGCCGCGCTGTCGGCGATGGGCGACGTGGTCGCCGAAATGCACTCGCGCTCGGGGCTCACCGACGAGGTGCGGGCCTCGACGGTCGACCTGGCGACCGCCGAGGCGATGGTGCTCGACTACATCGGCGAACACGTCAAGCAACCGAAAACGGCGCCGCTGGCCGGAAACTCCATCGCCACCGATCGCGCCTTCCTCGTGCGCGACATGCCCGCACTGGACTCCTACCTGCACTACCGCATGATCGATGTGAGTTCGATCAAAGAGCTCTGCCGCCGCTGGTACCCGCGGATTTACTTCGGTCAGCCCGTAAAAGGCCTGGCCCACCGCGCATTGGCCGACATCCACGAGTCCATCCGCGAACTGCAGTTCTATCGGCAGGCCGCGTTCGTCTCGCCGCCGGGCCCCTCTACCAGCGAAATCGAGGCGATCGTCGCCGCCCTCGACGGCGGAAAAGACGCACCGGGGCCAAGCGATTCGGCCTCCGCGCCGCCAACCGGCTAGTATCGACGTCGCCGCTCGTTGACCGACATCGTGCGCCGGTCGGCCTGCGGCCGTGGTGGGTGTAGTTCAGTTGGTAGAGCGTCAGGTTGTGATCCTGAATGTCGCGGGTTCGAGTCCCGTCACTCACCCCACAGGTCAGGGAGCCTCACCGCTCCCTGACCTTTTATGGTGTTGGCGACTCCGCGAACGCCGAGGCACCCGTGAGTGGAAAGCAGTGAACAGACAACGTCCCGCCCCGCCCCGATCCCGGCGCTTGCGCCCGGGGCCAGCGGCCGTCGCGGGGGTCGCGCTGTTTCTCGCGGGTTGCGGCGGGTCGAGCCACACCACGACGACCGTGATGTCGACGCTGCCCGCTGAAACCAAGACGGTGACCAAGACCGTCGCCCCGCCACCCCCGCCGGGGCCCAAGACCTCCATGGAGACTAACGGCACCTACATCGTCAACAAGGACATCGCGGCGGGCACCTATCGCACCGATGGCGCCAAGTCCGGATGCTATTGGGCCAGGCTGCGCAGCTTCGACACCAACGACATCATCGACAACAACGTCGGCGACGGCCCTCAGGTGGTCCGGATCTTGCCGACCGATACCGCGTTCATGACCCGAAGTTGCGGGAGCTGGCACAAGATCGACTGATCTGCGCCTCAGGTGTTGGCGTTGCCCGCTTTCCACTGCGGCCACGGAATGTTCCAGTCGCCCAGCCCCTCGATTCCGGGCAGCGTCGGCCCGACGGTGTGCACCACCTCGACGATGTCACCGCTCTTGCTGTGGTCGTAGAACCATTCGGCGTTGCTGGGGCTCACGTTGAGGCAGCCGTGGCTGGTGTTGGTGTGGCCCTGAGCGCCCACCGACCACGGCGCGGAATGGACGAAGACGCCGCTGTAGGACATCTGGGTGGCCCAGTCGACCTCGGTGCGGTATCCGTTGGGCGAGTTGACCGGAACCCCGTAGGTCGAGGAATCCATGATGATGTGCTTGAACCGGGCGCCAATGATGTAGACGCCGTTGGCCGTTGGGGTGCTGTCCTTGCCCATCGACGTCGGCATGGTCTTGACCACATCGCCGTTGACCCGCACGGTCACCGTCTTGGTGGTGTCGTCGGCCGTCGAGATCACCTCGTCACCGATGGTGAAGTGCGTCTTGACGTTGTCCTCGCCGAACATCCCGTCGCCCAGATCCACCCCGTAGGTGTTGACCGCCACGTCGATGGTGGTCCCCGACTTCCAGAAACGCTCTGGGCGCCAACGCACTTCGCGGTTGTTCAGCCAATAGAACGCACCCTCCACCGGAGGGTTGGTGGTGATGTTGATGGCCTTCTGGGCCGCCGCCCGGTTGGCGATGTTCTCGTCGAAGCGGATCGCCACCGGCTCGCCGATGCCCACCACCTCGCCGTCGGCCGGGCTGACGTAGGGCATGGTCAGGTGGGCGGGTGAACTGGTCTCGAACGTCATCTGCTTGCTGGCCGCGCCGCCCAAGCCGGTCGCCTTCACGTTCAGCGTGTAGCGCCGGTTGTAGCCGAGCTGCTCGGTGGTCGACCAGCGCAGGCCGTCGGGACTGAGCTGCCCACTGATCGACCGGCCGTTCTCGTTGACCATACTGACCGAGGCGAGCACGCCGTCGGCGACGCTCACCGTGACGGGCGCATCCACGGTCACACCGACGGCGCCGTCGGTCACCGAGGCGGTCAGCTTGGGGACCAGCAGATCGGCCATCGGGGTGCCCTTGTCGAAGATGACCTTCGCCGGTGCCGCAGCGTGGTTGCCATTGCAGGCGGCGGCGAACACAGCAATCGGAACGATGGCAGCCACCAGCCATGATCGTCGTCTCCGCAAATGCGCCATCCAGTGACCTTCCAGTCAATTCTCTAGGTGGTCACCGCTGACCAGCGAGGTAGCTGCAGGAATTCTAATGGCATCTGCCGACACTCCCATGCCACACGAGCCGGGGCGGCCGTTCGGTGTCATCACCGCAATGTATTCGTCATTCGCGCGAGGTCCGTGCCTCGCCGCGGGACCGATTACGCCGGCAATCCGTACTCTTCGTGCAGCTCCCCCTGGCCCCCGCCGCGGGCAGTGACGGCCTCCACCCGCGCGAGCTTGACGATGGCCGCGGTCATCACCAGCGCCGCCGCCACCAGGGCGATCGCCCCTGCGCGGCCCGTGTTCAGCGTCTCGCCGAGGACGACGACGCCCAGCACCGCCGCCACCACGGGCTGTGACACCTGCAGCGTGGGCATGGACGCGGTCAGCGGCCCCGCCCGAAATGCGGCCTGGCTCCACACCACGCCCCCCAGCGCGACCAGGATGCAGGCGTAGAGCTCTGGAGCGCGGGTCACGGCGCCTAGCCCGTCGCCGAGCCGAGCGACGACCTCCTTGGTGAGCGCCGCAAAGGCGCCCCACAGCGCCCCCGACACGAAGGCGAACAACACGGCGGCCACCGCGCCACCCCGGATGCGGCCGGCCACCACGCAGCCGACGAGCAGCGGCCCCAAGACGATCGCCACCACGGCCCAGGTTCTCAGCGATGCGCCACTATGGCCGGCCTGTGGATTGCCGACGACCACGACGACGACCACCGCGGCCGTCAGCAGCGCGGCCCACACCCATTCCCCACCGGTCACGGTGCGGTGCGACAACCTGGCGTTGAGGGGCAGGGCGAACAGCACCGACGACATCAGCAACGCCTGGACGAGCAGCACCGACCCTTCGCCCAGGGCCGCGACCTGCAACGCGATGCTCGCCGCCAACAGCAGCGTGCCCCACCACCAGCGTTGGCTGCGAAGCAAATTGGCGAACAATTCGACGGAGCCCAGCGCCCGGTCGGTGATGCGCTGCGCCGCGCGTTGCTGCAGCACGTCGCCCGTGGCAATGCATAGCGCGGAACTCAGCGAGAGGAGAGCGGCAATCAGTGTGTGCGACATGAAAATCTCCGTCGGTGTCCGGCGTGGCGGACTTCGCGGTATTGGAAAACCATTGGTGCGCAACGCATGTTCGCGGGTCAGGTGCGCTCGGCGGCGGCCCTGTCGGCCCACCGTCTGGTCAATGACCGGCCCCCGTTCGGAGCGTCGCGGGCCCAGCGGCCCCGCCCCACCGCGACCTCGCCCTCTTCACCGGTTGCGGACCGCTCCCGCAGCCACACCAACGGCCGTGGGGCCCACCAGGTCCAGCGGCCCAGCAGGTGAATAAAGGCCGGCACCAAGACCATTCGGACCAGGGTGGCATCGACGAGCACGCCGAGCGTGAGGCCCAGGCCCAGCATGCGCATGAACGACACGTGCGCGGGGATCAAGGCGGCGAAGGAGATCGACATCACCACGGCGGCGGTGGTGACCACCCGGCCGATCCCGGCGATACCCAGCGCGGTGCTCTCGTCGGTGGCGGCGCGTGCCTCGGCCGCCGTCGGCGACGTCTCCCGGATGGCCTGCGAGGCCAGCCAGTATTCGTGGATGCGCGAGACCAGGAATACCTCGTAATCCATGGCCAGCCCAAAGGCGATGCAGAACAACAACACTGGGATGTTGGCGTTCAACGTCCCGTTGGGTGTGGTGCCCAGCGCGCCCAGGTGGCCGTCTTGGAAGATCCACACCATCGCGCCGAAGGCCGCGGTCAGTGACAGCACGTTGCACACCAGCGCCTGCAGCGGCAGCACGGCGCTGCCGGTCAGCAGGAAGAGCAGGGCAAAGGTGATCAGGGCGATCAGCCCGAACACTAGCGGCAATCGCTTGGTGATGGCGTCGACACTGTCGCGGTTGATCTGCGCAAGACCGGTCAGCAGCACCGAGTGGCCGGCCGGCCCAGCGACCTGATGCAGTCGGTCGAGTTGGGTGTTGGAGGCCTTCGAATACAGCGGCGCGGTGCTCGACACCGTCAGAAACGCGGCGCCGTTGGCCATGCCGGTGGCCTCGGCGGGCGGCGCCACCCGTTTCCCGCCCACGAACGTGCCGGCCGGCGCGCTGACCGCGGAGACGTCGGCCACCCGGGACAGTTCGGCGGCGTAGCGCTCCAGGTCGGCGGGGGCCATGCCGCGGGCGTCGGGGACGACGACGGACACCCCGCTGCCTAGCCCGTTGGCGAAATCGTTGTCCAGCATGTCGGCAACCTGGCGCGCGGATGCCCCTTTGGGCAGCACCCGTTCGTCAGGGAAGCCCCACTTCACCCCGAGAAACGGCGCACCGAGCAACAACAGCAACACCACGACACTCAGACCGACCGACATGGCGTGGCGCAACACGTAGCGCGTCGACCGGTACCAGAACTGTGTCTCGAGGGGCTGGTGCGCGTGATCGCGGAACGGCCGCTGCCCGTGCAGCACGCGATGCATCACCCGACGGGCGTTCAATGAGTCCAACCGCGGCCCCAGCAGCACGATCGCGGCCGGCGTCACCACGACGGCGGCGAGGGCCACGATGATCGCGGTGACCACGATCGTGTAGGCCGACGACTTGAGGAAATACATCGGGAACAGGGCCATCACCGCCATCGACAGCCCGACGGTTGTGGCCGAGAACAGCACGGTCCGGCCGGCGGTGGCCATGGTCCGAAACAACGCCTGGTCCCGATCGTCGGTTCGGGCCAGCTCCTCGCGATAGCGGGTGATGATCAGCAGGTTGTAGTCGATCGCCAGGGCCAGGCCCATCGCGATGCTCAGGTCCAGCGCATACGTCGACACGTCGGTGACGTAGGTGATCAGCCGCAGCACCGACATGGTGCCGACGATGGCCAACGCGCCCAACACGATTGGCAGCGTCGCTGCCACCACACCGCCAAGCACCCACACCAGCACCGCGAAGCTCAACGGAATCGCGATCGACTCCATCAGCATCAGGTCGCGCTGGTTCTGCTGATTGATCTGCGCGTACGCCACAGCCATCCCACCGGCGCGAACGGTGACGCCATCCCGGTCGTGGACCACCTCACGCATGAGCGTGCTGGCGTACTCCTGGGCCTTGTTCTCCCCGCCTCGCAGGTCGGCCACGATCATCCCGGACTTGTCGTCCTTGCTGACCAGCTGCGCCGCGGTCTGGGGGGGCGAGGTCCACGCCGAAGAAACGTCGATGACCCACGGCGATCGTTTCAGGTGGTCGACGATGTCGGTGGCCACCTGGCGCGCCTTGTCGCTGCGGGCACCCGCGGGCGCGGTCAGCGCGATGAGCATCTTCTGGTCGGTTTGACCGAACTTGTCCCTGAGCAGTTCGGTCGCCCGCGCCGATTCCGAG
Organism: Mycobacterium sp. NGS33; assembly: GCF_059812885.1. NCBI lineage: Bacteria > Bacillati > Actinomycetota > Actinomycetes > Mycobacteriales > Mycobacteriaceae > Mycobacterium > Mycobacterium sp. NGS33. Next base: position 162,034 of record NZ_JCALDN010000008.1, read on the forward strand.
GTCGGGTCCTGGAAGCCGCCGGCCGACAGCCTGTTGACCACCGGAATCCCGAAGATCCCGCAGAGCACCAGGACGAAAACGGCGGCCGCGATGATGCGTCTGGGCGCCGCGATGGCAATTCGAGCAATTCCTCGCAGCACTGGCGTCCTTTCTTTTCCGGCGCCTCCGGCCTAGCTCTATACCCATACAGGGCCCGTTTGACGCCCTTCCGGCCGTCATTTCCACCGATGCGTCGGAGACGCACGCGTGCCTTATGCAACAGTAAGACGGCCGCGTTGGCGCAAATGATTCCGTCACACCGGTGATCTGCCTTACACCCCTGCCCCTACTATGACGGCTTGTCGGCGGCGTCACCATCGTCGTTGCGACGTTTCACCACCCCAGACTCGGGTACCGAAGAAGGGCGGCATTCCAGTAAACGAGCTTTGTTGGATTCGGCGTGCAAATCGCGAATTCAGCTGGGCCAGTAACGAATTGGATGAGCGATGAATACAACAAAGAACGCCATCAGGGTCAAGCATCCGACCGAGAAGGACTGGCAGGCCGTCTACGAGAACCAGGCGCGCGCATATGGGATTGCCGTGGACCCGCATGACGTCGCAGCCTGGACGCGGCGGGTCAACCTGCAAGACATCCTGATCGCCGAAGACATGTCCGATCCGGAAAATCCGCACCTGGTCGGAACTTCCCTTTACTACCCACTGCGGCTCACCGTGCCAGGGGGCGCCAGTCTCGACGCCGCCTGGCTGTCGATGATCGCAGTCGCGGCGACGCATCAGGGACAAGGAATCTGGCAACAGCTCAGCATCCAGGGCTTCGCAATACTGCAGGAGCGTGGTTATCCCATTCTTTGCGGCGTTCCCACCCAGCCAACGGTTTACGAAATCCTTGGAGCCGGAGTGGCCAGCTATGCCAGGACCTACGACATCGAGCCGCGTTTCACCCAGCTGCGCACCAAACCCGACCGAAATCGGGCTCGTGAGGTCGACGCATCCCAGGCGGCACGCCTGCTGCCCCCGCTCTACGAGCGGTGGCGCGCCATCACTCCGGGTGCGCTGAGCCGAGATGATGCGTGGTGGGACGACATCCTGGAAGACAGGATCACCCAGCGGGACAACGGATCGACGCTCAATTTCATCGTTCATCCGGACGGTTTTGCGACCTACCGCGTCGAGGGAGCGTCGCCGCACGCCTATCGGCGGCCATTCGGCAGCGTGATCGTCCAAGATTTCTGCGCGGTCACGAATGAAGCCCACGACGAACTGCTGGCGACTCTGGTGGGCTCCAAAACGTTTGACAACATCGTGATGGAGGTCCCCGTCGATGACCCGCTCCCACTCAAACTCAAAGACCAGCTCGCCGCGAAAACGGTAGGCATGAGCGATTTCCTGTGGCTGCGAATCATGAACGTGCCCGTCGCACTCGGCGCCCGCGGCTATTCGGCCGACGCCGACGTCGTCCTGGACATCACGGACCCGCTCACGGTCGCCGGTGGACACTTCCGGCTGCAGACACGCGATGGTGTCGGCGAGTGCACCCCGCACGACGGGCCCGCGGACGTCCAGATCAGCCTCGGTGATCTTGGGACCATCTTCATGGGGGCGCACCGCCCATCGGAACTTCACCGGGCGAACCGCATCACCGAGCTGAAGCCGGGCACGCTGCGCACGCTGGACGCCATGTTCGCCGCCGACCGGGTGCCTTACTGCGGCACGCTCTTCTGATAGCCGTGGGGCCACGATCAGGTTGCGGCGCAGACTGTTTCGGAGTCGTTGCGGGTGACGTGTCTCGCGCGGGCGGATCACCCGTGGCGGCGGCTCCGCCGCACCTCTGGCCCGCCCTCACGCGCCGCTGGTGCGCCCGCCGAGCTGGAGTGCTCCGACACAAGGGGTTCACTGGCGGCCGAGCGGCTATTCTGGGACGCGGTCGGGATTTCACGGGACGGCGGGACGCCTGTTATTGTCGCCTACGCGGTCTCGGCCGAGCACAAGCGCCGTTAGCTCAGTTGGTAGAGCAGCTGACTCTTAATCAGCGGGTCCGGGGTTCGAAACCCTGACGGCGCACCAGCTCACCGAATAGTTCGTTATTTGGTGGCTTCCGCACTTCAGGGGGTTGACCCGATGGGTAGCGATCTCCGGGCAATCCCTTTCCCAGTAACCCTGCGGGTCCTAGCATCGCTGCGGTGGGATTTTTCAGAGGGCTCGTGTGAAAACTGAGCTGAAGTGGGTCGAGCCGTTCGAGGGCCACTTCCATGCCAACATCGACGACCGCAGCGAGTACCGGGTCCATCTGGTCTCGACGGGCGGCTTCCGCGCCGAACGGGTCGATGACGGCTTCGTGCACCACGACCTGGGCCGGGCCGGCAGCGCCGCCGAGGCGCAGGCGATCTGTCAAGACCTGCACACCCGGGCCGTGCGGCGCGCAGCGTGGGAGGCCTACATGGCCGAGAACGACCCGCCCGGCTGGGAGTAGCCCCGACTACCCTCGCGCGGCGCCGCCCCGAATTTTGGCGTCGTATCCCGCCGCAACAGCCCCTCCGACAGGTAATTTCTTGCTGGCACCGGTTGGCGCCGACAGCGCCGACAGGCCCCTTGGGACATGCCGCGTCGAAGGAGCTGCAATGGGGTTCATCCGGCCCAACCTGCCCGTCGTCGACATGGCCGAGTGGACCACCCGCTCACGCGCCGAACGGATCGTGCCGATGGCACGCCACATCGCCGAGCACGGCTTCGGCACCCCGCTGGTGATGCACGTGATGTACGGCGTGAAGATCGCGCTCTACATCCTCGGCGGCTGGCTCTTCGCGTGGTCGACCTCCGGCATCGGCGGCTTCACAGCGGTCGGCGCGTGGTGGCCGGAGCCGATCGTCTTCCAGAAGGCCGTGCTCTACACGATGCTGTTCGAGGTTGTGGGCCTCGGTTGCTGCTTCGGGCCGCTCGCCGGGCGCTACTTCCCCCCGATGGGGTCGATCCTGTACTGGCTGCGGCCCGGCACCATCCGGTTGCCGCCGTGGCCCGACCGGGTGCCGTTCACCAGGGGCAGCACCCGGACCCCGCTGGACGCGCTGCTCTACGGGATGCTGCTGTTGCTGCTGGTGACCGCGCTGTTATCCGACGGCGGCGGGCCGATTCCCGGCCTGGGCACCACGATCGGTGTGCTGCCGCGGTGGCGGACCGTCGCGATCCTGGCGGTCCTGGCCGTGCTCAGCCTGCGCGACAAGGTGATCTTCCTGGCCGCGCGCAGCGAGGTGTATGCGCCGCTGGCACTGGCGTTCCTGTTCGCCGGGGCAGACACAATTGTCGGCGCCAAGGTCGTGTTCATGGTGATCTGGCTGGGCGCGGCGACCTCCAAACTCAACCGGCACTTCCCGTTCGTGATCTCGACCATGCTGGCGAACAACCCGTTCATCCCCTCGGGGCCGCTCAAGCGGTCGATGTTCAAACACCACCCCGACGACCTGCGGCCCAGCGCGCTGGCGGGCTTCATCGCGCACTTCTCGACCGCGGTCGAGGGTCTGGTACCGCTGGTGCTCCTGTTCTCACACGGCGGTTGGCCGACGGCCATCGCGGCGTTCGTCATGATCGTGTTCCACCTCAACATCCTGCTGGCCTTCCCGATGGGCGTGCCGCTGGAGTGGAACGTCTTCATGATCTTCGGGGTGCTGTGGCTGTTCGTCGCGCACGCGCGCCTGGGGCTGTCCGACATCGCCCACCCGCTGCCGATCGCGGTCCTGTTCGCGGTGATGGCCGGCACGGTCGTCGTCGGGAACCTCTACCCGCGCAAGGTCTCCTTCCTGCCCGGCATGCGCTACTACGCCGGCAACTGGGATACCACCCTGTGGTGCGTGCGGCCGTCGGCCGACGAGAAGTTCCGCGTCGGCTCGCGCGCTCTGGGCCCGATGCAGCACCTGCAGCTCGAGCGGTTGTACGGCAGCAAAGAGGAGACCCTGATCCCGCTGCACCTGGCCCTGGCGTTCCGGGGCATGAACACCCACGGACGCGCGCTGCTCACGCTGGCGCACCGGGCCATGGCCGACTACGACGAGGACGACTACAACCTGTGTGAGGGCGAAGTCCTGTGCTCAATGGTGCTGGGCTGGAACTTCGGCGACGGGCACATGCACAACGAGTGCCTGATCGAGGCACTGCAGCAACGGTGCGGGTTCGAGCCGGGCGAGGTGCGGGTGGTGATCCTCGACGCTCAGCCCATCCACCAACAGCGGCAGGAATACCGGTTGGTCGACGCGGCGACGGGCGAGTTCGAACGCGGCTACTGCGACGTCGACGACATGGCCACCAATCAGCCCTGGGCCGACGACATTCCGGTGTACGTCCAAGTCCGGGCGCGTCACCGATTCCTGACGCGCCGCACCGCCACTACCACGACGAGGGCCCCCACCCCCGCCAGCGACGCCAGCACCACGGGCTTCTGCACGAATCCGATCACCCGAACCTTCAGGTCGTCGGCGAGGCGCCGAGGATTGGCCCGCTCGGCAAGCGAGTCGACGGTGGCCGCCAGCTGGTCACGGGCGACGTCGATGTCCTGCTTGATGGCTTCGGGGTCCCGGTCCGCCACTGTGTCCTCCAAGTCGCCCGCTATCCGGCTCATGCACCTGCCCGAACTACCCTAGATCAGCTGGCGGTAACCCCGACGCTCCGGTGAACAGAAAGGGCCCCACCTTGACCGAGACCACGCGGCTTGCACCGGGCGACAAAGCGCCCTCCTTCAGCCTGCCCGACGCCGACGGCAACAAGGTCTCGCTGGCCGACTACAAGGGAAGACGCGTGGTCGTGTACTTCTACCCGGCCGCCTCGACACCGGGATGCACCAAGCAGGCGTGCGACTTTCGCGACAGCCTGGCCGAGCTGAACGGGGCCGGCCTCGACGTCATCGGCATCTCCCCCGACAAGCCCGAGAAGCTGGCCAAGTTCCGCGACACCGAGAAGCTGACGTTCCCGCTGCTGTCCGATCCCGACCGCAAGGTCCTGACGGCCTATGGCGCCTACGGCGAGAAGCAGATGTACGGCAAGACGGTCACGGGCGTCATCCGCTCCACCTTCGTCGTCGACGAGAAGGGCAAGATCGCCGTCGCGCAGTACAAGTACTAGGGTACACTCCTACGAATGGCTATCCGCGCTGTTGTAGGTGCTCGCGTATCGCGTGTTCAAGGCGAGGAGAAGACCTCGCACATCACCCAGAGAGGTAAGGGACAAGCCTACGCCGAGTCCCTCGGGTGGGACGTCGTAGGCGTGTTCGAGGACCTCGATGTGTCAGCCATCAAGATGTCCCCGTGGCAGAGGCCCGACCTGAAAGACTGGCTGGATAAAGCAGATGAGTGGGACGCTCTGGTCTTCGCTAAAACCGACCGCGTTTTTAGGTCGGCAGCGGACTGCGTCAAACTAGCTGAATGGTGCCGCAACCATAAGAAGATTCTCGTCCTGGTGGACGACGGCATAAAGCTGGACTACTACAACCCGGAGGATGCGAAGGACGCATTCGCCGGGGCTATGTCCAAGGTGTTCTTGATCCTCGCCTCCGTCTTCGCGGAGATCGAGGGACAGAGGTTTGTGCAACGGGCACGAGACCGGGTTACCTACCTGCGGGACACCGACCGCTGGGGGTGGGGGCACGCCCCCTTCGGGTTTCAGACCGTCCCGCACCCGTCAGGTAAGGGAAAGGCCCTTGGTTTCGACGTAGAGGCACAAAAGATCCTCTCCGGTATAGCGACCCAGTTTCTCGCTGGAAGTTCGCTCACGTCGATTGTGGCTCGATTAAATTCCGAGAACGTCCTCAGCCCGCAGGACTGGGAGAGGGTGAGGGCTGGTAACCCCGCCAGAGGATCTCGGTGGCACGTCGACAAGCTCAGGAAGCTTCTGAGCAACCCGCTGACGCAGGGGATCAAAACGTACAAAGGCAAAGTGATCCTCGACGCTGAAGGCGAGCCTGTTCTGGTGGGGCCGGCGTCGTTCGACGCTGAGACGTGGGGCAGGTTGCAGTCGGAGCTGGAGCAGCGTGCCGGCGAGCCCCGAGCTCGTAGGCACTCGGTGAATCCCCTTCTCGGGGTGGTGAAGTGCGCTGTGTGCGGCAGGTCGATGTGGCAGAAGTCCAAGCACGAGAAGTACCGGTACTACGTCTGCAAGTGCCCGAAGGTGTCGATCCGAGCGGAAAACGCCGAGGAGCTGGTGGAGCAGAGCTTCCTGGAGACGCACACCGGCCGCAGGATCAGATCCCGCGTGTGGCAGCCGGGGTCGGACAACTCAGCCGAGCTGGAGCAGACCAAGAGGACTATCGAATCGTTAAGGGAAGACCGGGCTCTGGGGTTGTTCACCGCGCCCGAAGATGAGCTGACGTACCGCCAGCAGATGACGGCTCTACTCGCTAAGCGAGGAGCCTTAGAGAAGATGCCCGTCGTACGGGCTGGGTGGGTCGAGGTCGATAGCGACCGGACCTACGGAGAGGTGTGGCCTACGGCCACGGTAGAAGAGAAGAGGAAGATGCTCACCGACGCGGGCGTCACCTTGACGGTGACAAGCCCGAGTCAGTGGCAGTTACATGTAGAGTCCCAGCTAGGGGTAGCAGCTAGCTGATAGGCTCAGCCTTACGTTAAGTCAGGCGTAGATCAGCACGCCGTAATCGACGGTGGCCGAGTCGAACGCAGGACCGGGCGCATCCTCTGGAATCTCGGTGTACGGACCAGTGATGCCGGTTGGTGATTCGACCCAAATCTCGTGCGTAGAGTCGATTCGCCGTATCTCGCCATCGGCGCACTGGACGAAAACGGTGGATAGTTCAGGGAACTTCTGTAGCTCCGCGATCAGGTCACTGACGTTCATTTCTCATTCCTCTCGGTTCGCCGATAACTGTGCGTACTGGTGCCTGCATC
>NZ_JCALDN010000009.1:0-156644 GCF_059812885.1 Mycobacterium sp. NGS33
CATCATGACCGTCACTGTTGTCGATCGGGGCCCCCGCCAGGTCAGCCGCAGGGTCGACGTGGCCGCCCCGGCCGCGGAGCTGTACGCCTTGGTCGCCGATCCCCGCCGGCACCACGAACTGGACGGATCGGGCACGGTGGGCGACAACATCACCGTGCCACCGCAACTCCTTGCGGGCTCGAAGTTTTCGACCCACATGAAGATGTTCGGCATTCCCTATCGCATCACCAGCACGATCACGGCGCTGATGCCGAACGAGCTGGTCGAATGGCGCCACCCGCTGGGTCACCGGTGGCGGTGGGAGTTCGAGGCGGTGTCGCCGACCCAGACCACGGTCACCGAGACGTTCGACTACCGCGACGCCGGGGCGCTCAAGAACAAGCTGAAGTACTACGAGCGGATGGGTTTCGCCAAGGCGAACGCCTCGGGCATCGAAGCGACGCTGAGCAAACTGCGTGACCGCTACGCTAAGTGATCAGTCGGCCACGGGATCGGCTGCGTCCCAAGGCATCACACCGGACACCCAGTGGCTGAGTTCGTTGGCCTGGTCGTTGCGGTGCAGATGGCGCGGCGGGGTCGCGAAGGTCGAGTAGGGCCGGCAACGAATGACCACGCGGTTTTCGCGTTCACACATCTCCCGGATGTGTGGGCGGGCCTCGTCGCCCAGTGGTCGGCCGGACATCCGGCCGCCGACCGCCATCATCACGTCGACCGCCAGCTCGCGATCCCGGTCGAGGGTCGCATCGGCGTAGACCTGCAGATAGGCGAACGGCCAGCGCTCGTCCAGCACGCACAGGCTGATCTTCCCGTCCCGTTCGATGACCCGAGCCTTGCCGCGATCGGCCATGGTGGACACGAGCAATTCGTCGTTATCGGTGGGGATGTAGTACACGATCGACATGCCGGGGCCGTCGTTGCGGCGACGATAGCCGAAGACGCAGGTGCGGTGCGTGCGCACGAACTCGCGTCGTTCGGAGGGAAGCATGTCGCGGTCGGTGGGAGCGGTGAAGGGCTCTGCCGCCAGGGGGAGGAGCATGACGAATGTTCCTTGCTGTGAGGGCGGTTGATCAAGACCGCTTTTATGGATACAGTGTCGCCATAAATAGTTGGACGCGTCAAGCGCTAGGAGACCCGCCTTGCCCGATGAGGGCGACGGCGAACGGCCACGCCGTTCCCGCGGACGCCCGGCCCTGCCGATGGAGCGCATCCTGAGTGCGGCCGTCGAGCTCGTCGACGAGCAGGGGCCCGAGGCGTTGTCGATGCGGTCGCTCTCGCAGCGCCTGGAATCGGGCACCGCCACCCTGTACCGCCACTTCTCCAGCCGGTCCGAATTGGTCTCGCTGGTGATCGACCACATCCTCGGCGAAATCGACCTCGACCCCAAAGCGATCGCCGCGATGCCGTGGCAGCGGGCCTGTATCCTGTTCGCGCAGTCCATGTTTGACGCGCTGAGCCGCCATGGCAATGTCGCGCCCCTGTTGGTCGAGTACACCCCGACGGGGCCGAACGCGTTGGCCAATCGCGAGCGCTGCCTGGCCGTTTTCCTCGACAACGGTTTTTCCCCGCCGGTCGCCGCGCGCGCGTACGCGACGCTGGCGCGCTACGTCCTGGGCTTTGCGCTACAACTGGCGGGCGCGACGGCCGACGGCGGTGAACAGGACGCCGAACTCTCGGCGGCGTTTCACCGGCTCGATTCGTCGCGCTTTCCCGCGACGGTGACCGCCGCCGACGACCTGCCCGTTGCCTTGGCTGACGAATTTGCGTTCGGGTTGCGGCTCATCGTCGCCGGCCTCGAACGGCTGGGAGAAGTGAACGCAACCGTGCCCTGACTCGTGGGTTGGGTGGATGACCGCGCTTCGGCTGAAAGGACTTCGCCCGATGATCGACCAAACCTTGGCGCCGGCCCTGACCCGTTGGGGTCAGCTTGTCAGCCGCTACGGCCTGGTGCTTGTTCTGGCGTGGATCGGAATCGGCAAGTACGTGAAAATGGAGGCGAGGGTCCTCATTCAGCACAGCCCGCTGATGAGCTGGGTCTACGACGTATTCAGCTTCACCTTCGTCGCTCGTGCACTCGGAACGATGGAAATCGTTGCCGCCCTGCTCATCGCCGTGCGGCCGCTGTGGCCGCGAATCTCGGCGGCCGGCAGCGCCCTGGCGGTGGTGCTGTTCTTGGGCACGCTGAGCTTTCTGTTCACCACCCCTGGGGTGGTCATGGCGTACACCCACGGTTTTCCGGTGCTCTCAGCGCTGCCCGGCCAATTTCTAATCAAGGACCTGGTCTTGCTCGGCGTGGCGGTGTGGACGCTGGGTGACGCCCTGGCGGCCGTGGGTAGCGAGCGTTCCGCTGAATAGCCGCCTCAGTCGCTTTGTCGCGCAATGACTTCGGGCTAAGGCGCTGCGGCCGGATGCCGCGACGGCGTTCCAAGCCGGCCGCGCATTGAGATTAACAAACGAATGACTATAGGGTCGAGGCCACGGAGAGGAACCCGAGGCCGTGACCGAGACTGTTCGCCAGGCGCTTGACGTCGACGCGCTGCGACGCAAGTACGCCGAAGAGCGCGCGCGCCGCCTGCGCGCGGACGGGATCGCCCAGTACGTCGAGACGGCCGGCGCGTTCGCCCGCTTTGCCGAAGACCCGTGGGTGGACGGGGACTTCGTCCGCGACCCACTCACCGACGAGGTGGACGTCGCCATCGTCGGCGCCGGATTCGGCGGGTTGTTGACCGGGGCGCGGCTACGCCAGCTCGGCGTGCGCAGCGTGCGACTGATCGACAGGGCCGCCGACGTGGGGGGCACCTGGTACTGGAACCGCTATCCCGGAATCGCTTGCGACGTCGAGTCGTACGTGTACATGCCGCTGCTCGAGGAGCTTGGCTACACGCCGACCGAGAAATACGCCAAGGGTCCCGAAATCTTTGCCCACTGCCGGCGCATCGCCGAACACTACGACCTCTACCGCGACGCCTGCCTGCGGACCGATGTGCGGGAAATCCGCTGGGACGCAGAGCGATCGCGCTGGATCATCCGCACCGACCGGGGCGACGAGATGCGGGCCAGGTTCGTCTCCATGGCCAACGGGTATCAAGCCAAGCCCAAGTTGCCGGGCATCGACGGGCTGGGGGCATTCCGCGGTCACGCGTTCCACACCAGCCGTTGGGATTATGGGTACACCGGGGATACGCTACAGAATCTGGCGGACAAGCGCGTCGGGATCATCGGAACCGGCGCTACCGCGATACAGTGCGTGCCGCACCTCGGCGCCGCCACTCGTAGGCTCTACGTCTTTCAGCGCACCCCGTCCTCGGTGGACGTACGCGCCAACCGCGCCACCGACCCACAGTGGGCCAACACATTACGGCCCGGCTGGCAGCGCGAGCGGATACAGAACTTCCAGATTCTCACCGCCGGAGGGCAAGCCGACCAGGATCTGGTCGCCGACGCCTGGACGAGCATCACCCGCAAGCTGCCCGTCATGCGCCATGACGGGGACGGTCTCGTCGATCCCGAACAACGCGGCCGCGACATCGAGCTGGCCGACTTCGCCAAGATGGACGAGATCCGGGCGCGTGTCGATGCGATCGTCACCGATCCCGCGACCGCCGAGGCGCTCAAACCGTGGTACGGCTACTTCTGCAAGCGGCCCTGTTTTCACGACGAGTATCTGCAGACATTCAACCGGGACAACGTCACGCTGGTCGACACCCGGGGCCGCGGGGTGCAGCGCATCACCGAATCCGGCGTGGTGGTCGACGGTGTCGCCTATGAGCTCGACTGTCTCATCTTCGCAACGGGCTTCGAGGTCGGCACCGACTATTGCCGCCGCACCGGGTTCGAGCTGATCGGCCGCGACGGCGTGACACTGACCGAACACTGGGACGGCGGCGTGCGTACCTTTCAGGGCCTGTGCACGACCGGATTCCCGAACTGCTTCATCGAAAGCATCGCTCAGGCAGGTCTGACGGTGAACTTTCCGTACCTGCTGGACGTGCAGGCCGGCCACGTCGCCTGGATCATTGCCACCGCGCTGGCCGAGGGCATCACCGAAATCGAGGCGGCGCCCGCCGCCGAAGCGGCCTGGGTCGACACCGTGGTGTCCCGCTCGGCCGCGAGCGCCGAGCGGGCCAAGGTGTGCACGCCCGGCTACTACAACCGGGAGGGCAAGGCCGACGCCAAGACTCGCCAAGGCAGCTTCTTCTTCGGCGGACCCACCGAGTACGCCGACATCCTGCAGCGGTGGCGTGCCGACGGGGACCTGGCCGGCATGCTGATCCGCCGCGCCGGAGATGGGTCGTGACTAGCCGAAAAGCCCGTTCCCTCTACGCCATTGGGCGACTGCGGGCCGCAACCCGGCGTGGCCGCGGACCGAAGGTCGCGATCATCGGCGCGGGCTTCGGCGGCCTGGGCGCGGCCGTCGCGCTGCGCCGCGCGGGCATCGACGACCTGGTGATCATCGAGGCCGCCGACGGCGTCGGCGGCACCTGGCGGCGCAACACCTATCCCGGCGCCGCCTGCGATATTCAAAGCCACCTGTACTCGTTCTCCTTCGCCCCCAACGCATCCTGGAGCCGCACCTACGCGCGGCAGCCCGAGATACTGGCCTACCTCGAATCGGTGGCCGACGATTTCGACCTGCGGCGCCACCTCATGCTCGACACCACGGTGCGCTGCCTGCGCTGGGATCCACACAACGGCGCCTGGGAGTGCCGGCTGGAACGCGGGGGGCGGCCGACCACGCTGACCGCCGATGTCGTCGTGTGCGCGATCGGGTTGTTCGGTTCGGTCAAGCTTCCCGACATCGACGGCCTGAGCGACTTCGCCGGCTCGATGCTGCACACCGCGCAGTGGGATCACGACCTCGATCTGGCCGGCCGCAGCGTCGCGGTGATCGGCACCGGCGCCAGTGGGGTGCAGGTCGTCCCCGAGCTGGCCAAGACCGCCGGGCGCGTCACGGTCTTCCAGCGCAGCCCACCCTGGATGGTGCCCAAGGACGATCGCCCGTACAGCCCAACCGAATTGACACGATTCCGGCGCAGCCCCCTGGCGCTGCGCCGCACCCGGTGGCAGATCTGGAAGTTCCAGCACGACAACACCGCGACCTTCGCCGACGACCCCGTGGTGACGGCGCGCACGCAGATCGCGACGTCGTTTCTCGAGCGCACCGTCGACGACGAACCGCTGCGCCGCGCGCTGACGCCGGACTACCCGTTCCGCTGCAAACGGGTGCTGCTGGGCGACGACTACTACCGGGCACTACAGCGCGACAACGTCGAGCTGGTCACCGATCCCATCGCCCGCGTCGGCCCGGCGTCGGTGATTACGGCGGCGGGCGTGGAAATCGGCATCGACGTCATCGTGCTGGCGACCGGATTCGAGGCGTCCCGCTACCTGTCCGGCATCGACGTCATCGGTGTCGGCGGACACCGGCTGCACGAACACTGGGGCGAGGACCCGCGCGCCTACCTCGGGGTGGCGGTCAGCGGGTTCCCGAACTTCTTCATGCTCTATGGCCCCAACACCAACCAGGGCGGCAACTCGATCGTCTACATCCTCGAAGCCGCGGCGCGACTGGTCGCCAGCGCGGTGAGCCGCCTGGCGCGTCGCGGCGGATACCTCGACGTGCGACCCGAGGCCGAAAAGCGTTACAACGAAGCGCTTTCCGCGGACCTGCAGCGCAGCATCTGGACGCAGTGCGACAGCTACTTTCGTTCGCCGACCGGCCGCATCGTCACCCAGTGGCCGTACACCGAACTCAACTACGCCCGCCGGACCTGGCGGCTGCGGGCACGGGAGTGGACGCATGGCCGGGCGGGTGATGGTGCCGCTCAGCCCGATGCCAAAGTCGGCGTCGGGGCCGACGAATAGCCGGTGCGCTGCGCGCGGCTAGCCGGCGGCGGCCGCCCTGGCCCGTTCGGTCATCGAGGCGATGACCCCGCCGTCGTTGAGGATGTCGGTGCCGGTGAGGTATCCGGCCTTGTCGCTGGCGCAGAAGGCGAGGAGCTCGGCCATCTCTTCCGGCTTGCCCCACCGCGGGACCGCGGCGTCGGCAACCATCGCGCCCGCGCCGGCCTGTTCCTCGAGCCTGCCCATCTCGGTGTCGATGGAACCCGGCGACACCGAGACGATGCGCAGCCCGCGGGCGTTGAAGCGCTCCGCCTGCGACTGGCTGTACCACTTCACGAAGCTCTTGCTGATGGCGTACGCGAGGCCGGACCGGGCTTCATCGGGTGCGATGTCGCACGCGGCCAGCATCGCAGCCATGAATCCGTCTTCGTCGTCGAGGGCCCGCGGAAACTGGTCTGTCGGAACGATTTCCGCGGGCAACATGTGCGCCGCCATCGACGCCACATTGACGATCACGGCGCCCTCCTGGGCGACCGCGAAGAACTCCTCGTCGACGTTGACGGTGCCGACGGCGTTGGTCCGCATGACGTAGGCGGCCGCACCCATGCTGGGGCTCACCCCCGCCGTGTGGATGACGGAGACCACCGTGCCGAGATCGCCGGCGCTCGTGAGCAGATCTGCGACCGCCCGCCGGTCGGTGACATCACAGTTGACGGCCGTGGCGGTGATTCCGAGATCTCGCAGCGTTGCCGCCGCGGCCGTCAGCCGGTCCTGCCTGACGTCACACAGCACCAGCGTGTGATCGCGGCCGACGATTTTCGCCGTTGCCTGTCCCATGCCACCCGCGCCGCCTGTGATCACCGACACTCGATTCATACCTGGACCGTATATGCCGGCCGGTCGCGAGCCCGGGAGCGGGGCGGTCGCGGGCATGACGGCGCGCTAGTGCGGGCGGGCGGAACCGTCCGCTTCGAGGTGGGGGTGACCGCTGTGCCGGATGGCCGTGCCGAAGAACGGTGCCCGGAGGGTGGCGGCCACGTGGCGGCGATTGATGATCAGCGCCGCGATGGCCACCGCGGCGTAGACACCGCAGAGCAGTAGCCGCCCCTGTGTCGAGAAGATCGGGAACTGGACGACGAACAGGCCGAGCAGTGTGCACGCGGCGGCCCGGTGGAAACGCAGCGCCAGGATCAGCGCCACCCCCATCATCGTCTGGGCGGCGGTGAGCAGCACTTCCTCCACCTGGCGCGGGTCGAGTTGCAGCGAGAACCCGCCGCCCCCCAGCAGATGGGCGATCGGCAGCGACCCGATCAGCAGGGTCCACTGGTTGACCTTGGAGGAGATCAGCGTGGCGATGGCCGCCGTGCCCTTGCCGCGGGTGGCGAAGATGATCGCGATGATGAATTCCGGTGCTTCGGAGGCCAGCGGGGCCAGCCACTGCACCAGCAGGAAGCGGTTGATGCCGAGCTCGGTACCCGCGGCGACCAGATTGTCGGCAAAGGGCTTGGCGCACAGCAGGATCACCCCGCCGGACACCAGGAAGAGGCCGACCACGACGGCGCGGCGCCGACCGTCGGGCAGATCCCCCAACGCGGCCGCGGTGCCGATCAGGTCGGGTTCTTCGACGCTGCCGTGGCTGATTTTGTACAGGTAGAACCCGAACCAGGCCAGCAACGCCAGCCCGAGCCCGAGATGGATCTGGCCGCTCGCCGGGATGACGAACGCGATCACGCCGGCGACCGACAAGAATCCGAGTTCGACGCGGTTTGCTGGCTCGAGCGTCACACCGGTGGTCTTGTCCGAACCGGACTTGCGGGCGACCAGGGTGCTCACCAGCACCACGACGGGCCAACCCAGACCCATCAACAACCTGTTCGACCCGGTCATGTTGGCCGCGGCGTATTGCGTGTAATCCGCGTTGTGGCCGGACACGAAGGCGTAGTAGAGGTCGACGGCGTATTCGGGCAGCACCGCGATCAGGGCGAGTAGGGCCGTCGCGAGGCCGCCGGAGACGTCGATCTGTGCCGCCTCGGCGGCCCATGCCAGCAGGAAGCTGGCCGCCACCACCGCGGCCCCGAAGATCAGCAGGGCCAGCACGGCGCCGGTGTGTAGGCCGGTGACGCGGACCACCACGGCCGGCGCGACAAACGCGCCGGTGATCAGTCCGGAACGGGTCAGGGTGCGACGCCGCCAGCTTGCCGTCGGCGAGACGGTGGCTGCGGGCCTGTCAATGGCGAGCATCGTCATCCTTCGCACTGGCGATCGGGTGGATATGTGGCGGCTATGTCGGCGCAGTGGCCGGGTACCCAAGTTACCCGCGGCAGTAACGGTCAGCAACGCAGCGGGTCTGCGAACGCAGCGGCACTCCCAAGCCTATATTTGCTGCACAGGGCCGTGCGGACGCAAAAGTTAGGGTGCCCTGATTCGGAACTTTGGCAAACCTCGCGCTCCCTGGCGCGACGCGCAGCGAACGACTGTAGCTGCCGCCCGCTAGGCGTCGGGACCCATGGCAGCCGCGGCCGCCTGGGCGAAGAGCTCGACGGCCTGGTTGCGGCTCAGCGACGCCAGCAGCTGCGCGGCGGCTCGCATGGTGTCGCCCACCATCAGGGTCGGGCCGTTGCCAAGGTTCTCGAACGCCTCGGCGATGACGTCGGATACGGCCGCCGCGTCCGACGGCACCTCGTCGGGGGAGCCGAGCTGTCCGCGGCTGTATTCGAGTTCACGCAGTGCCGGTGTGTTGGTCTTGCCCAGGATGAGGCCCAAGACGTCGACGCCCTTGTCGTGCAGTTCGGCCCACAACGCTTCGGCGAAGACCATGTCGAAGGCCTTGGAGGCGCCGTACGCGACCATGTTGGGTCCGCCGGCCAGTCCCGCACCGGAGCCGAAGATGACGATGCCGCCGCTGCCGCGCGCCACCATCGCGGGGGCGAAGTGGTGACACAGCTGCATGGGCACCATGCAGTTGCGTTGCACCATCGCTTCGGCGGCTTCGATCGAATTGGCAAGGAAGGGCTTGAAGTTCGGGTCGGCTCCTGCGCAATACACCAGCATGCCGATTTCCAGGTCGGCGGTGGCGGCGGCGATCGCCGCCGAGGCGCCCGGTTGCACCAGATCGATGGCGACAGTGCGGGTTTGCACGGACGTCTTGGCTTCGATCTCGGCGGCCACCCGGCCGAGCACGGCTTGCCGGCGGGCCAGCAGAACCACGTTGACACCGCGCTCGGCAAGCCCCTCGGCGAACGCCGCGCCCACGCCGTCGGACGCGCCGGCGACCAGCGCCCACGGCCCGTACTTCGCTACGAACGCCATCTATTCGCCCCCCACCGTGGTGATGCGGACCTGGGTGTAGCGGCGGCGGGCGATGCGCCATCCCGCCGGCGTGCGCACCACGTCGTCGTCGTAGAAACCGATCGCGTTGACGCCAGAGTTGTTGTCGCCGGCCATGATCAGGCCGTCGATGTAGGTGCGCGCGGTGGCGGTGTCGCCGTCGACGGTGATGGCCTGGTTGGTCAGGCGGTGCAGCGTATGTCCCGCCAGGGCGTGCACCTGCTCCATGAAGTCGGCCACGGCATCGACGCCGCTCCAGGTGCCGATCTCGCCGTAGTCGAGCTGACAGTCATCGGTGAACACCGTGCGAAACAGCGGCCAGTCGCGCCGGTCGATCCCCGTCGCGTAGCGCACCAGCAGTTCGGAGATGTCTTGCCGGTCATCACGTTCGGTCACGAGATATCTCCATTCGGACGCACCACGACCCGCGGCGGACCCTGAGACCTGCGGGCCTGTTCGATGGCGTCGAGTGTGCCGTACCGGTCCTGCGGGTGCGGCCCGCCGCCGAACTGAATGGTCGCGCCCTGGCGGGTGGCGGTGGTGATGTCCTGTAACCGGCCGTCTCGCAGCACCACAGCGCGCAATCCGATTCACTTTCTCGAATAATCGATATAAAATCTCGAATGCTCGTACAACTGTAGAAACGCCGTCGCAAAGGAGTCAAGCGATTCGCGGGTCGACGTCAGCGCCGACCGCCCGGGTGCTCGATGTCGTCGAGCTGCTGGCGCGGTCGCCACATGCGCGGCTGCGCTTCTCCGACGTGGTCCGCGAACTGGATCTCACCCAGGCGACCGCACACGCGATCCTGAAGACGTTGTGCGACCGCGGCTGGGCCAGCCGCGATCCGGTCGCAAAGACTTTCGCGCTGGGCCCGGCACTCGCCGTGGTGGCGGCCCGCACGGACACCGCCCGTCCGCTCGCCCATGCCGCGCGGTCGGCGGCGCTGCGACTTTCCCGCGAGGTCGGCTACGCCTGTTCGGTGGTCGAGAAGTTCGGTGATTCCTTGGTGGTCACCGCCTTTGAGGGCGAGCCCGCCACGCAGCCGTCGGGGATACCGGGCGATCGGATCCCCTACGCGCCACCGTTCGGTGTGGCGATGGCCGCCTGGGACACCGAGGAGGAACAACGCGCCTGGGTGCGGCGGGGTGCCGGCGGTAATGCCGTCCGCGCCCAGCGCCTCCAACAGGTGCTGGCGCACACCCGGCACCGTGGCTTCGACGTCGACTGGACAACGCCGGCGCTCGCGCAGGCGGTGCAGGTGGTCGGCACGTTGGACAGCAGCGAGATGCCGACTCCGGTGCGCCACATCATGGACCAGCTGCTGGTCGAGTTCACCACCATCGGATTCCTCTCCGACGACAACCCGGGCCGCCGCAAGCAACCCGTGGTGACCATTGCCGCACCGGTTTTCGACGAGCGGGGCCGCGTTGCCCTGATGGTGGCCGTGCACCCGCTGTGCGCTTTGAGCGCCCGCCAGATTCGGGACATCGGGAAGCACCTGACCGACGAGACGACCGAGGTCAGCGGATCGCCGCAGCCCGGCGCGATCGAGGCGGCCGGCGAACGCGGCGCCTGACCGGGCACGGGTGAGTCCGCTACGCGTTCACGATCACTGGTCAGGCGGTTCCCGGCGCAGGCGGGGCCGCTTTAAGCTCGACCCATGGAACTGCGGCAGCTGCGCTATTTCGTGGCCGTCGCAGAAGAATTGCACTTCGGGCGCGCCGCCGAGCGCCTGCACATTTCGGGACCGGCGCTGTCGCAACAGATCATCGCGTTGGAGCGCGAAGTGGGCACCGATCTGTTGGTGCGCGACCGCCGCAGCGTCCAATTGAGCGAAGCGGGCCGTACGTTTCTCCCGGACGCGCGCAGGATTCTGTCACTGGCCGACGACGCCAAGCATCGGCTGCAGCGGACGGCCGCGCAGAGCTCGCCGGTGCGGCTTGGCTACGTCAGCTGGTTGCCCGATGACATCCACGCCCTAGTCGGGCCCGCGGTGGCCTTGCGCCTCGACGAGTGGGTGTTGCCGTCCCACGCGCAAGCGGACCGGGTGGCCGAGGGCACCCTCGACATCGCATTGGCGTGGATCACCGACGCGCAGGCCAAGCAACGGGGCCTGACACCCCACCTGCTACGCGCCGAGCCGCTGAGCGCGGTCACCCCCGGGGCCGCGTCTTCGGAACCGGTTGGCGCACAAGACGTCAGCGTGCTCGTCGACGATGACGCGTCGGCCTGGTCATCGTGGAATCGGTTCGCCGAAGACTTCGCCGCCGACACCGGCGCACGCGTCATCGCCATCAATGACGGCGGCATTACCGGCGACGCGTTTTACGCACACGTCCGCAAGGTCAGAGGCGCCGTGCTGGCGTCGCCGAAGCGCCACACCGCGGCACTTCCGCCCCGGTTGAGCCGGCGCCCCGTCGCCGACCCGATACCGCTGTGGACGTGGTCGCTGCTGCACCGCCGGGACGACGACCGGCCGAGCGTGCGCGGTGTCGTGACTTCCTTGCTGGCGGTTGCGCGGGGTCGTGACTGGCTGAGGCCTCCCAGCGGACGGTGGTGGACCCCGTCCGACGATCCCCACCGAGGCGTCCTCGACACCGGCGCCGGCGTGCGGTGAGAACTTGCACCAACCACTCATAAGGGATGGATCGTGGACGGTGCCTCCGCGCGCGGCTTCACTGACAGGTGTAGAGCGGAGAGGCGAAAACTGGTGGCACGGAACTACGTTGTGGACGACCTGGCCGATTTCGTCGTAGGTGCGCGGCCAGAGGATCTGACCGGGCGGCCGCGCGCACTGATGAAACGCAACGTGCTCGACAGCATCGCGTGCGCCGTCGGCGCCCTGGACGGCGAGCTCATCCCGACCCTGCGTGACCACACCGCCCAGTTCGGTGGCGCGCCGACGGCCACCCTGGTCGGGGGCGGGCGCGCATCGGTGGACCAGGCCGCGCTCTTCAATGCGGTGCTGGTGCGCTACCCCGATCTGCTCGACACCTATCTCACGGTTGGTGGGCTCTGCCATCCCGCCGACAACGTCGGTGCCGTGCTGGCCGTGGCCGAGCACACTGGCGCCAGTGGCGCCGACTTCCTGCTCGCGCTGGCGGTCGCCTACGAGATCCAATGTCGTTTCAGCGCAGCGGTTCCCGTGATGGCCCGAGGGCTCAACCACGCGCTGCAGCTGTCGATGTCGGTTGCGGCGGGCAGCGCGAAGCTGCTGGGGTTGAGCGCCGCGCAGACCGCCAACGCCATCGCCGCCGCGGCGGCCGACAACGTGTCACTGGCGACGGTGCACGCCGAACCGGTGTCGAATTGGAAGGGCATCTCCCCGGCCATCACCGGGATGCGCGCCGTGTACACGACGGTGCTGGCCGGGCGGGGCATCACCGGACCCAAGTCGCTCTTCGAGGGCCCGCACGGCCTGGTCCAGTTGTTCGATCAGCCCATCGATCTGCAGACCGCCGACCGGGGCCTCACCTGTGTCGAGCAGACCTATCTGAAGCAATACTGCTCGCTCATCCACGGCCAGGTCGTCATCGACGCGATCCTGGCGGTGCGCGGTGAGCACGGCCTGCGCGGCGGGGACGTCGCGCGGGTGGTCCTCGAGGTTTTCCAGGGGGCTTACGACTTCGCCGGCGGGGGAGCCTACGGCGGCAAGGATCACCCGATCACCAAGGAGCAGGCCGACTATAACCTCAAATACCTGACCGCGGTCGCCCTGCTCGACGGTGGTGTCGGTCCCGAACAGCTTGAGAACGAACGGGTTTCGCGAAGCGACGTCGCCGACCTGCTGTCGCGGGTGGAGGTCAGGCCCGCCGCCGACCTCACCGCGGACTATCCGCGCCGCACGGCGGCGCGGGTGCACGTGATCACCCACGACGGGCGGGAATTCAGCCGCGAGCAATCGGATTACGAGGGGTCACCCACCCGCCCGATGTCTTGGGAACGCGTGGTGGACAAGTTCGGCTGGCTCGCCGAACCCTTCTGCGACGAGTCGCTGCGTGACGACATCGTCGCCGCGGTGGCTCGGCTCGACGAGATCGAGGTCGCCGAACTCGCCGGACTGCTCGGGTCGGTGCGTCCCATCGCTGGGTGCGCGCGCAGCAAGCCACGCTTCTGACGCACATCGAGCGCGCCCCCTTGCGTGGCCGACCGGCCGCCATGAATGATCCGGGCCATGGGTAAAGAACACGGCCGCAATCGCTGGGAGCTGGTCACCTGCGCGATTGCCGGTCACGCCACCTACGCACCCGAGGAGAAGTCCCTCGCCGACCGGCTGAGCGGCAGCACCGGGCTGGGGGAGGTGTGGCGCTGCCTGCGCTGCGGCGAATTCACCGTCGGCGAGCCGCACGGCCGCGGGCGCGCCGAAGACGCTCCGATGATCATGCGCGGCAAGGCATTACGCCAGGCCATCATCATCCGCACCCTGGCGGTGGAACGCCTGTTGCGGGCGGTGGTGATCGCCTTGGCGGCCTACGCGGTGTGGAAGTTCCGCGGAGCGCGCGGCGCCATCCAGGCCACCCTCGATCGCGACCTGCCCATCTTTCGCACCGCCGGCTTCAAGGTCGACCAGATGACCGTCGTGCACGAACTGGAAAAGGCGCTGGCGACCAAGCCGTCCACCCTGGCCCTGCTCACCCTGATGCTGGCCGGCTACGCCCTGCTCGAGGTCGTCGAGGGGGTGGGCCTGTGGTTGCTGAATCGCTGGGGCGAATACTTCGCGGTGATCGCCACCTCGGTCTTCTTGCCGCTCGAGATCCACGACCTGGCCAAGGGCATCACGATGACCCGGGTGGTGACCTTCACCATCAACGTCGCCGCCGTGATCTACCTGCTGGTCTCCAAACGGCTGTTCGGGTTGCGGGGCGGACGTGAGGCCTACGACGAGGAACGACGCGGCGAGCAGCTGCTCGACGTCGAACGGGCCGCGGCCGGAAGCTGAACCGGCCCCGCCGGTTATGCCGGTGGCTGCTTGGGGTGGATGAAGACGCCTTCGGCCTCGACGGTGACGCCCTCCTCGTCGGCCAGCTGGCCGACGGCGAAGGTCTTGACCCCGTCGACGCGCTCGACGCGAGCTTCCGCACGCAATCGCCTGCCCAGCGCGGTCGGCCGGCGATAGCGCAGGGTCAGCGTGCCGGTGTAGGCGGGGCGGTCGGGCTGGTGGGCCGTCGCGCCGAGCACGTGGTCGAGCACCAGGGCACAGACGCCGCCGTGAACCGTGCCCGGCGGGCCTTCGTAGGCGGCGCCGAGCTCGAATTCCGACCACACCAGTCCGTCGGGATCGTGGTGGATCACCAGCGGCGGGGCGACCGGGTTGCGCATGCCCACCACGGCGTTGCCCCACGCGATGGTCCGGCCGTCGGGGGTGCGGTGCACTCCGAACGGGCCGGGCAGTAGCGCATCGCTCAATTCGTCTGTCGCACTGTCGATCCTGGCGATGGCAGCCGCTACCGCCGCGGGCCCGGCTTCGGTGCGGATGCTGATGTCGAGGAGCCGGCGCACCGATTCGGCCAGCGGCGCGTACACCGACTCGAGCTGGCTGAAATCGATGCAGGGCGTGGGGTCATGCATGCTGGCAACTTAACAGGGTGCCCGCTGGGTGGGCCGTGCCAGTCGGAGCAGCCGGGTAACCGGCCATACTGCGCTGGGAACGGAGGAGTCAATGGGGACCTATGCGTTAACCGGGTCGGCTTCCGGGATGGGCCGTGAGACCGCGCAGCGCCTTCGGGACAACGGCCACACCGTCATCGGCGTCGACATCAAGGATGCCGATGTCGTGGCCGACCTGTCGACACCCCACGGGCGCACAGACGCCGCCGAGCGCGTCCTGGCGGCCGCGGGCAACAGGCTTGACGGCGCCGTGCTGGCTGCCGGGCTGGGCCCCGGCCGCGGAAGGGATCGCGCCCGCCAGATCGCTGCGGTCAACTACTTCGGAGTGGTCGAGCTGCTCATCGCCTGGCGTGCTGCGCTGGCCGCCGCCGAACACGCGAAGGTTGTTGTCGTGGCCAGCAATTCGACGACGACGGTGCCCGCGGTGCCGCGCCGGGCCGTCAACGCGTTGCTCGCCCACGATGCCGATAAGGCGGGGCGAGCGGTGCGGCTACTGGGGCCGGCGGCGCCGACCATGATGTATGCCGCCTCCAAGATCGCGATCAGCCGCTGGGTGCGTCGCCACGCGGTGTCACCGGAATGGGCCGGGTCGGGCGTGCGGCTGAATGCCCTGTCGCCGGGCGCGATCATGACACCGCTTCTGCAAGAACAACTCTCGGATCCGAGGCAGGCCAAGGCCGTCCGGTCGTTTCCCGTCCCGGTGGGGGGATTCGGTGACGCGGGGCACATGGCCGACTGGATGTGCTTCATGCTGTCGGATGCCGCCGACTTTCTGTGCGGCAGTGTAGTATTCGTAGACGGCGGTACCGACGCCTATTTTCGTCCCGACGACTGGCCCAAGGCTGTGCCCGCACACCGATTGCCCGGGTATCTGCGCAGGTTCAGGGGTTTTCACTAGGCGCACTGTTGCGCAGCTTTCTTTGTGCCGCGCGTGTGCCGTAGACCACAGATTGGCTTTTCGCCGCGTTTACCGCGGCGCGGCGCCCCCGTAAAACGGCTGGGGTGCAATTGAATGAGTCGGCGCACAGGCCGACAGAACAAAGGAACACACGGTGGCCACACTTCCGGCCTGGGTCAGCCAGGCTCCCGCGACTTTCGACGTGGTCGCGCCCCTGAAGGCGCGCGCCTCCGACGCATGGCAGGCGATGCTCAAGAGCACGCGACGGCCGTCCGCCGCGGGCCCGAGGTTGATGTCCCGGGGCGCCGAGCGCTGTTGAGGGCCCGGTCGGGCAGACTGGGTCGACGGTGGATGACTACGCGAAACACGAGGACTACTGGAACCACAACAGCGCCTATCACCCGTGGCTGGTCGGCATTGCCTCGCGACATCGCGGCGACGTCCTGGACGTCGGGTGCGGGGAAGGGCTGCTGGCGCAGCGACTCGCCGCGGTGTCGCGCAGCGTCGTCGGGATCGATGCCGACCCCGCATCGGTGCGGCGCGCTGCGCGGCGACTGCAACCGATCGCAAACGCCTCGGCGGAACTGCGGCGTTTCGAGGATCTCGAGCAGGCCAAGCCGTCCTTCGACCTCATCACCTTCGTCGCCAGCCTGCATCATCTGCCGCTAGGCGACACCTTGCGGAAGGCGCGTCAAATGCTGCGGCCCGCGGGCCAATTGGCCGTGGTGGGGCTGTCCGCCAACAAGAGCGTCGCCGATTGGGTGTGGTCGGGCCTGTGTTTACCGGCGGTGCGCGCCGGGTCATGGCTGCACCGGGAGACCCGCAACATCGGCGTGCCCGTCGCCGATCCACACGAAAGCCTGGCCGAGATCCGGCGGGCGGCCGAAGGCGTCCTGCCGGGGGCCCGCATCAGGCGGGGGCTTTACTACCGCTACCTATTGCTCTGGCGCAACGCCTGATCTGGCCGCGCGCTCGCGTTCGCGTCGCCGCGCCCTGGAGGCCCGCAGATTGACAGCATTGCCGCACGTCTTGACGTCATGCCAGACCCCGCTGTTGTTTTTCGAGCGGTCGTAGAACGTCGCGCCACACCGGTGGTTGTGGCAGCGCTTGATCCGCCGCCAGGTGCCGGCTTGCTGGCTCAGCAGGATCTCGCCCCACAGCGCCGACGCCAGCCAACGCCAACCGCTGCCACTGGGATCCATCCGCACCTCGCCGGCATCGGACAGCGCGAAGGATGCGGCGACACCGTCGGCGCCACGAGACCGCGGCTGTTCGCCGGCCACCAGCTGCTCGATGGTGGCGCGCACCGCGCGAAGCTTGGCCAGGTCCGCGTCACCGAGCTCGGGGGCCGACAAGTCGACATCGCGCACCGACGACCACGCCCGCACCGTGGCGGCCGCCCAGTCCGCGGCCAGGCCCCGATCGGCCAGCAGATCCGGCCCATACCCGTCGATGGCCCTCGTGTTGAGGAAGTCCTGGACCAGGGCCAGCCCTCCTGGAGCGTCCGCGCAGCCATAGCGCTGTGACGACACCCACGTAGGAGACATAATCAAACAGTACTTGACTATGTCTCGCCGGTCAATTAGCATGACGTAAGCAAAGCAGTTTTGCCTATGTCAGAGGAGTGCGATCATGGTCAACGTCAAGGGATCGACGGTGGTGGTCACCGGCGGGCAGCGCGGTCTCGGCAAGGCCATCGTGGCCGAGTTGCTGGAGCGGGGCGCGGCGAAGGTCTACGCCACGGCGAGGGCGCCGAAGCCCAGCCAGGACCCCCGCGTGGTCAGCGTTGAATTGGACGTCACCAGGCCGGAGTCGGTCGCGGCGCTGGCCTCCACGGCGGCGGACGCCGACATCGTCATCAACAACGCCGGTGTTCTGGGCGCCCGGACGCTGCTCGACAGCGACATCGAAGAGGTGCGAGCGGTGTTCGAGACGAACTATTTCGGCGCGTTGCGCGTGGCCAAGGCGTTCGCCCCGGTGCTGGCCGGCAACGGCGGCGGTGCGCTGGTCGACATCGCGTCCATCCTGTCCTGGATGCCCGGATCCGGCGGGTACGGCGACTCCAAGGCGGCACTGTGGTCGACGACGAATTCGCTGCGCATCGAGCTGGAGAAGCAGGGCACCCTGGTCGTCGCGGCGCACCTCAGCTTCACCGACACCGACATGACCGTCGGCTTCGATGCGCCCAAGAACGATCCGCGCCAGGTGGCCCGCGCGATCGTCGACGGCATCGAGCGGGACGACACGGAGGTGCTCGCCGACGACGACACCCGCTACGTCAAGGCTGCGCTGGCCGGACCCGTCGAGGCGCTGCCGCGGATGGGGTGAACCGGCCGCAGGCATGAAGGTCTGTCCGAAGGCAGATTCCCGTGGTGTGACGGTCGGGCAAGCGGGCCCTTGCGGTGGCTCCGCTTGGTTCGGAGCCCAAACTGGACTCTCTGCACTTCGGACAGACCGCCGGGTTGTCCCGGCACTGCCTACCGTCGCATCCGCCCGTCGATGCCGCGACGGCCAAAGGTCCTCGACCTCGCGGGCCAACGTCACCGGCGCGGCGCACGGCCGCACGTGTTTGGATAGCGACATGTCGGAACTTGAACGCATTGTGAGCGCCACCCGCGTGATGTCGGCCAATGCGGCGCGGATATTCGAACTGATCGCCGACCCGTCGCGCCAGCCGAGCTGGGACGGCAACGACAATCTGGCGTCGGCTGCTGCCGGCCAGCGTGTCCATCGGGTGGGCGACGTCTTCAAGACGACGCTGACCAACGGCGCGGTGCGCGAGAACCACGTCACCGAGTTCGTCGAGGGCAGTGTAATCGCTTGGCGCCCAGCCGAACCCGGAAAGCAACCGCCGGGTCACCTGTGGCGCTGGGAACTCAGCCCGGTCAACGCCGAACTCACCACGGTGACCCACACCTACGACTGGACGGAGCTCACCGACGCCACCCGGCTCGAGCGCGCTCGCGCGACGACGACCGACATGTTGCGCGAGTCGATGGATCGGCTCGCCCTGCTGGCACAATCGCCGGAATAGGTCAGCCCTTCTTGGCGCGCACCCACTGGAACGTCCCGAGGGTCTTCACCCGCACGCTGGCAAAGCCGGTGTGTTCCAGTGCATCCCCAATCTCGTCGTCGTCGAACGCGTGCGCTCCGACGTTGGGCAGCATCCGCCAATACCGCGCCAGGCGCCCGGCGGTGGGCACCATGACGGCCAGCCTGCCACCGGGGCGCAGCACGCGCGCGATCTCGGCAAGGGCGGCCGCCGGATCCGGAACCAACTGCAGCACCGCGGTGGACACCGCGACGTCAATGGTGCTGTCGCGCAGCGGAAGACGCTGCGCGTCGGCCTTGATGAAGCCGACCTGGGGCCCGGCCTCGTTGCGGACCGCGCGGTCCAGCATGGGCTCGGAGATGTCGACGCCGAGGGCCAGACCCTGCGGACCCGCCGCGCGCGCCAGCGACGCCGTGACGTTGCCCGGCCCGGAGCCGACGTCCAGCGCCGTACCGCCCTGCGGGACGTCCAACCACTCCAGCGGCAGCTGCCATGCGCTGATCCAGCGCCGGGAAAGCGCCTGGGCGTTGTCGTAGAGCAGCGACCCGATCGGTGAGGCCCACGCCGCCTGGATGGGGCCGGTGTTCTTCTCGACGACGCCGTCCCCGGCCGCGCCGAGCAGGTCGAGGTAACCCCGGCTCACGTCGGGTTCGGCCGGCGGATCGATGAGCAGGTCCAGCGCGCGCCGAAGCGCGGGAGGCAGCGAGATGTGCACGTCGGTCATGCGTACTCCTTCGATGAAATACCAAGCGGGACGCCAGAAATCGAACGGAAAGCCGGGACGCTACGGCTGCGGAAAGTCCCCGTCCGCAGCCTACGCCGCGGGCCCCGACGCTTCGACCGCTGCGATTTTCGGTCCGCTACCGCCGGACGGCGGCGTGCTCGCGGACCAGGGCGTACAGCCGCCAGTAACCGGGCACGCCCTTGAGCGCGGTCTCACCGCGATCACCGAACCTGTGTCGCGAGCCGGTCACGATGTCGCGCAGCGTGGACGACACCAGCACCTCGCTGGGCCCGGCGAGCGCGGCGACCCGCGCGCCGATGTGAACGGCCATGCCCGCGACGTCCGCGCCGCGCACCTCGACCTCGCCGGCGTGAATGCCGACCCGCACCTCGATGCCCAGCACATGAACGGCGTCCACGATGGCGTCGGCACAGGCGATCGCCGCGCTCGGGCTGCTGAACGTCGCAACGAAACCGTCTCCGGCCGTATTGACTTCGTGACCGCCGAAGCGCTGCAGTTCGTGGCGCACGATCCTGTCGTGGTTGTCCAGCAGGTCGCGCCAGCGGTGGTCACCCAGCGCGGCGGCGCGCTCGGTGGAGCCGACGATGTCGGTGAACACGATGGTGGTGAGCAGGCGCTCGGCGTCGGAAGCGCCGCGCACTCCGGTGATGAACTCTTCGATCTCGTCCAGCATCGGGCCGGTGTCGCCGACCCAGTACAGGGCGTCCTCGCCGGGCAGTTCGACCAGACGCGACCCGGCGATGCGCTCGGCGAGGTAGTGCGCGTGCTCGACGGGGCTGAAGCCGGGGTTGTCGCGATGGACGATCAGCGTGGGTACCGCGATGCGCGGCAGCCTGTCGCGGACGTCGCCCTGCCTGACCTTGTTGATGAACGCGCGGGCCATGCTGGGAGACGCCGCCCGGTTGCCGGCCATGTCCCACCACGAGCGGAATGCGTCGTCGTGCGCGACGCTGGGGGCGATGATGCCGAGCATGTCGAAGCCCTGCTCGACGGCGTCCGGCTCCATCCCGACCGAGGTGAATCGATCGGCGTCGTCGAGTTCGGCGCCGATGGGGTAGTCGGGACCGCGCAACGTGCGTGCCGCGCCGTTGGCAATGACAAGGCTGTTCACCCGATCGGAGTGATCGGCCGCCAGGATCACACCGGCCAGCGTGGTGAAACCCGGGGCGAAGATCGTGGCTTTCTCGCAGCCGACGGCGTTCATCACGGCGAGCGCGTCCTGGGCCCACGATTGGGGGCCGAGCATGTCGAGGGAGGGAACCCTCGAGGACAGGCCGATGCCGCGCTGATCGAAGCGGATCACCCGGCAGAACGACGCGAGCCGACGATGAAAGCGGTACATCGAGGGCTCGAGGTCGACGCAGTCGATCGGGATCAGCGGGCCCGGCAGCATGAGCAGGTCCATCGGGCCATCGCCGAAGACCTGATAGGCGATGTCGATCTCGCCGCAACTGGCGTACCGAGTCCGCGGAGCCGCAGAACTCCCAGCCACGGCTCAAGGCTAGTTCAGGGCGCCGACAATGTGAGGTCTGTTAGCGGGATGGTTGCCGACTGATGATCGGCACCAGATAGCGCGCGGCGTAGTCGCGAACCGCCGCCGGATCCGACGTGTCGAGCCGGTCGGTCGGGAAGACGATGATGCCCAGGGCGACGCGGAGCAGGATGTCGGCGATGTTGTCCAGGTCGGCCTCGGCCAGGTCGGCGCCGCAGCGTCGCAGGGTGTGGGCGATCCCGTCGGCGAACTGGCGGATCGGGAAGGCCTGCGACCGGGAGAACATGCCGAACAGTTCGGGTTCGCTTTCGGCGATCCGCGAATACAGCGCGGAGTCCTGCACCAGGCGGACGCCGAGCGCG
Source organism: Mycobacterium sp. NGS33 (assembly GCF_059812885.1). Classification (NCBI taxonomy): domain Bacteria; kingdom Bacillati; phylum Actinomycetota; class Actinomycetes; order Mycobacteriales; family Mycobacteriaceae; genus Mycobacterium; species Mycobacterium sp. NGS33. Next base: position 21,325 of record NZ_JCALDN010000009.1, read on the forward strand.
AACGCCTCGACCACCGCCTGTTGCGGGTCGCAACCCGTGGTCGCCTGGTCCAGCGTGGTGAAGAACAGGCCGGCCTCACGCCGCACCACCTGGGCGAACAGGTTCTCCTTCGTCGGAAAGCGGCGGTAGATGGTGCTGCGGCTGACCCCGGCCCGGGCGGCGACGTCGTCGATATTGGCGCGGCGCACGCCGTAGGTCTCGAACACGCTGCGCGCGGTGTCCAAGATGGTGCGATCGAGATCGGTGAGCGCCTCGGCAGTGGCAGAGCCCGGTTCGGACTGCATGATTGGCGGCATCGTATCAACTCCTCGGCGTGCTCCATGGCCGACTTTTTCGACATCGAGACCGGACTCGGCAGGTGCGACGGCGACCCGCGCCTGCTAGTGTTCGAGACGCTTGGAACAAAGATACGTCTTTGTGTCAATGGTTCACATGGATTGCCGTCGCCCAGCGCGGGTACGGCGAGGAGGTGGGCATGACCGCCCAGAACGACGAGTTTGCCGCGGCGACTGCCGGGCCGCGTTTCGACACCGGCGTCCGCGAGGCGATACCGATGCCCGTCGACGACGCGATCGCCGACGCCTCCCCGCGGCTGGGGCCGGATTCGCTGATCTGGAAGTTCTACGGAGACGTCCGCACCCAGCTCTTCGGGTTCCAGCGCACCGCCGGGGTGGAGAACTGCATCGAGCAGCTCGCCCAGGGCGTGCTGGACCACTCCGTCATCTTCAGCGACACGCTCGGCCGGGCCAAGCGGACCGCGCCGCCCCTGATGAACACCGTCTACTCCGACGAACCGCACGAGTGGGGCCGCAAGGTGCGGGACTTCCACAAGACGATCAAGGGCACCGTCAGCGACGGCTCGCGATACCACGCGCTGAATCCTGAGTTGTTCTACTGGGCGCACGCCAGCTTCGTCGACCAGGTCATCTACAACACCGACATGTTCATCCGCCGGCTCAGCCACGCCGAGAAGGAACAGATCTTCAACGAGGGCAAACTCTGGTACAGCCTCTACGGTGTCAGCGACCGGGGGCAACCGCAGACCTTCGACGACTTCCTCGCCTATTGGGACGAGATGCTCGACCGGTTCGTGCCGCACAAGACCGTCCTGTACGGCACCGGCTACATCCGCAAGGGCATCCCGGGCCCCCGGCGGATTCCCAAGCCGGTGTGGAAGGTCCTCTCGGCGCCGCTGAACGCCTACACCCGGCTGGTCGTGGTCGGGACGCTGCCACCGCAGATGCGCGAGGTGTGCCAGCTGCAGTGGGATGCCAAGAAGGAGAAGCGCTTTCAGCGCTTCGCCGCGACCGTCCGAGCGCTCAACCCGCTGTTGAACCGGCTGCCCGTCCGAGCGCTCTACACGAGCTGGGCCGCCGCGGCGTGGGAGCGCGCGGGCGTCGACCCGCGCCGGCTGCACAACCGCCCGGCCGCGTAGCGGGTCCGCGGCAGCTCGTCGTCGCCGCGGCGAAGTCCGTGACACCGCGCCCGTGGATAGGGCATGGTGGTTAGCCGGCTGCGCATTGGGGCATTCCGCTACGTCGGCCCAGTGGGCCGCCGATCGAGCCGATGGCAGGGCGACCCGAAGGAGAACCGCGATGCAGATGACGGGCAACACCGTTCTTGTCACCGGCGGCGGCAGCGGCATCGGTCGCGGTCTGGCCGAGTCCTTCCACCGGTTGGGCAACCAGGTGATCATCGCCGCCCGGCGCAGCGACCAGTTGCGGGCCGTCGCCGAGGCCAACCCGGGCATCCAGACCCTGTCGCTGGATCAGGGGGACCCCGCCGACATCCGCCGGTTCGCCACCCACCTGACCGACCACTACCCGGACCTCAACGTGCTGGTCAACAACGCCGGCATCCAGCGGGTCGAGGACCTCACCACCGGCAACGTCGGACTGGCCGAGCAGTCGGTGGCCATCAACCTGCTGGGCCCCATCCGGCTGACCTCTACCCTGCTGCCCGCGCTGCTGCGCAAGCCGCACGCCACCATCCTCAACGTCACGTCCGGTCTGGCCTTCATGCCCAGCGCGCTCACCCCGAGCTACTGCGCCTCCAAGGCGGCGCTGCACTCCTACACCGAATCGCTGCGCTTCCAGCTGCGCGACACCTCGGTGCAGGTCATCGAGATCATCCCGCCGCACGTGCAAACCGCGCTGCAGGGCGAACGGGGATTCGACCCCCGGGCGATGCCGCTGGAGGACTACATCACCGAGACGATCACGCTGCTGCAGACGCAGCCGCAGGCCAGGGAGATCGTGGTGGAGCGCGCCAAGATGTTCCGGTTCGCCGAGCGCGACGGCACCTACGACGACATCTACCCCCGCTTCAACGAGACGATCACCGCCATGTTCGGCAGCTAGGCCGGGCGGCTCCCGCTGAACACCGCGTGCACGCAGATGAAACTCCCTGTGAAATAAGCGGATACGGCGATGCGGCGGCGGGCGCGGGCGCCCGTTGTCCTTGGCGTAACGGTCTCGATGCGACAGGATCGGGGACATGGCCACAGTCGATTTCTCGGTGCTCGACGTCCCGCGGGCGGCACCCGTCGCGGACGCGCAGGCCTACTTGCGGGCGGCGATCGCCTGGCACTTCGGCGACGACACCGGTTCGCCGTTCTGGCTGCGGGCCGCCCGCTCGTTCGACTTCAACCCGCTGACCGACGTCCACACCTTTGCCGATCTGCGGCTGTTCCCCAACCTGGTCAACGAATTACGCACTGTCCCAGTGGAAGACCTCATTCCGCGCGGTTACGGGGCGCCGCCCCCGGTACCCCAGATCTTCGAATCCGGTGGCACCACCGGCGCCCCGAAACGCACTGTGCAGCTGCCGGATTGGGTCGCACAGGTCGTCGAATGGCAAACCGAGGACTTCGCCGCGGGCGGGTTCCGGCGGGGCCAGGGCTTTCTGTGCCTGATGCCGAGCGGTCCGCACGGCGTCGGCTACTTCTCCCGGCTGGTGTCGCAGCGCCTCGGCGCCGTCTTCCACGCGATCGACATCGATCCCCGCTGGGTGAAAAAGCTCGCCGCCCGCGGCGCGGCGGCCGAGGTGTCGGCGTACGTGGACCACGTCGTCGAGCAGGCCGTCTTCGTGTTGCGGACGCAGGCGGTGGCCAACCTGCACACCACCCCGCCGCTGCTGGAGGCGATCGCCCGCGACGACCGGGTGGTCGACCTGATCAACGACAAGATCCGCTACCTGCTGCTCAGTGGGGCGCACGTGGACGCCGACACGCTCGACCTGCTGCGCGACATCTTTCCCGCGACGACCATCACCATGGCGTTCGGCAGCACCATGGTGCTCTCGCAGGCGGTCACCCGGGCCGGCGACGACGACTGCTTCGTCTTCGATCCGCGCACCCCGTATGTGGTGTTCTGGGTGGTCGATCCCGACACCGGGGAACGGGTGCCGTACGGGCAGCCGGGTCAGGTGGTGATGCATCACATCAGCAAGGGCATGTTCATCCCCAACAACCTGGAGCGCGACCTGGCGATCAGGATGCCCGGACCGGTGGGCGATCTCAGCGATTCGGTGAGCGCGGTGCGCCCGGTGTCCACCTTCGAGGGCGAGGCCGTCATCGAGGGCGTGTACTGAGCGTGGTCCCTGACAGCGGCCGCGCGGCAACCGGTTTGGTCGCCCTCGACGCGCTCGGTGTGGACGGCGAGTACCGGACCCGCAAACGCGAACTCGTCACCACCACCGCCGGTGTCGCGGTCGCCGAGTTGAGCCTGGTGCCGCCGCTGTATGTTTCGCGCACGCTGGGCGCGCAGCGCAGGGCCGCGCCACTGCCGGCCGCCGGGCGCGCGGACGCGCTGTCCCGGGCCGCCGGCATCTTCGCCGACGGTGTGATCGCGGGGCTGGATTTCGAGGCCTATGTGGCGTTGGCCGCCCGGATCTCGGGCATGCCGATCGCGATCACCCGAGCCGGGGCGCGCGGTGTGGCCGACGCGGTGGGCGGCGCGGTCGATGCGGTGCGGCCGGCGCGCCCGGTGGGCGCGAGCCTGGACTGGCGCGAGGAGCGCACCCGCGCGGGCGGTGCGCTGTGGGTGCGGCGCGGCGAGGTGTTCGCGGTGCACGCGGCCGGAAACGGTCCGGGCGTCCACGGGCTCTGGCCGCAGGCGCTCGCGTTGGGCTACCGGGTCGCGGTGCGCCCCTCGCGCCGCGAGCCGCTGACGGGTCATCGGCTGGTGTGCGCTGCGGCAGGCCGGGTTTCGCGCCGAGGACGCCGTCTATCTGCCTACCGATCATGGCGCAGCCGACGAGATCATCCGGGCGGCCGACCTGGCGATGGTGTACGGGGGTCAGGAGGTGGTCGACAAGTACGCCGACGATCCGGCGGTGATCGTCAACGGACCGGGGCGCAGCAAGATCGTGATCACCGCCGACCGCGACTGGCGGGACTATCTCGACGTCATCGTCGACTCGATCGCCAACCACGGAGGCATGGCATGCGTCAACACCACCGCGGTGCTCTACGAGGGCGATCCCGGCGCGCTGGCGCGCGCGATCGCCGCACGGTTGGCGACGATCGAACCGCTGCCCACCGACGACGAGCGAGCCACCCTGCCCACCCAGCCCGTCGAGAAGGCACGCGCAGTCGCGAACTTCCTGGCGGCCAAGGCCGTCGGGACGACGCCGCTACTCGGCGCCGACCAGGTGGTCGCCGACCTCGGCGACGGCTATGCCGCGCTGTGCCCGGCGCTGCATCTGATGGCCGAACCCGACGCGGACCGACTCAACCTGGAGCTGCCCTTTCCGTGTGTCTGGGTGTCGGCCTGGTCGCGCCGCGACGGGGTGGTGTCGTTGCGGCATTCGCTGGTGGTCGCCGCGATCACGGGCGACGAGGCGCTGATTGACGATCTGCTCGCCGAGCCGACCGTCGGCAACGTCTACTGCGGGCACCACCCGACGTGGTGGCACGCACCGCACGTTCCGCACGACGGATTCCTGGCCGATGCCCTGATGCGCAACAAGGGGTTCGTCAGGGATTAGCCAGGAATCCCGGTCGGGCTGCTTACTCTCCGAAGCCGCCGTGCGGCGACGCGACAGCCATTGCGCCCGGCCCGTCCAGGCCCAGGTGGCTGGAGGCGAACGCGACTCCCTTGTCGATCATCGCGCCGTCGTCGGCGTAGGTGTTGTGCGCGGCGAAGTTGAGGCCGTCGGAGCAGACGGGGTCTTCGGTGGCGCACACCTTGATGGTCTTGTCCTGATACAACGGGCCAATTTCCACGGGCGGTTCGTTGAGGAAGTTCATTGCCCGCACGTTGGGCATGCCGAACAGCACGACCGAGGAGACGTGGTTGGCCACGTCGGGGGACAGCGGTTTGGGCACGGTGTTGGGGTCGATGCCGTCGGGCACGGCGGCTGAGGTGACAAAGCCCATCACGGCCGCGCCCTGGGAGTAGCCGCCGAGCACCATCTTGGTGTTGGGGCAGTCGTGGGCCATCGAATTCACGTGGGCGCCCGCGTCTCTGACACCGTCGATGCCGGTCGCCCATTGATCGCTGGCGGGGTAGTTGACGGGGTAGACGTCGAAGGACCGTCCGCCCACCCGTTGGTGCAGCGCGTCGACGAAGGCCTGACCGGTGGGGCCCACGCCCGGCGCTTCACCGGTGCCGCGGGCGAACACCACCTGCACGTCCGGGCACTGGGCCGACGCGGAGGGGATAACGGAAGCGGACAGGGCCGAAACGGCCACGCCCGACGCTGCGAGAACTACGGCTGAACCGAGGGAACGAATGACGTGACGTGCGATCATGCCGCCATTGTGCCCAGGCAACACGCCGCTTAAACACCCGAAACACCGAAATTACCGTGTTCTCATAAAATAACCGCCGCGACTGCGGACGGGCCGAGTTCGGTTGTGCGCGACGCTATCCGGCGCGGGCGCCCGGACCCGCCGTGCCCACTCGTCGCCGAGGTCGCCCCGTAAGCACGCCGCAGGGCCGGACGGCGGACCCGTTCCGCAGTGTGGTCTGCTACTCGTAGTTACGAGCCGGGGTCACGGTGAAGCTACAGCCGACCTCGGCGAACGGCTCGAGTGAATGCGGCAGCGAAGTTGAACGCACTAACGCAGGCCTTGAACATGGTCACGGACCACGTGGCCAACCCGGCGCGGGTGTCGGATCTCGACAGGTTGCGCGGCGCCGTCTGTGGCAAGACCGTCTTGGTGACCGGCGCCTCCTACGGCATCGGTGAGGCGACCGCGCGCAGCCTGGCCGCCGCGGGGGCGACCGTCCTCGTCGTCGCGCGATCCGAGGAACGACTGTGCGACCTCACGGCGGCGATCAATGCCGGTGGGGGCCACGCGGTCGCCTACCCGACCGACCTCACCGACGAATCCGCGGTGAGCACGCTGACCAAGCGGATCGTCGAGGAGCACGGCCCGCCCGGCATCGTGGTGAGCAACGCCGGCAAATCGTTGCGGCGCTCGCTGCATGACCAATACGACCGGCCGCACGACTTCCAGCGCACCATCGACATCAACTACCTGGGGCCGGTGCGGCTGCTCCTGGGGTTGCTCCCGGCCATGCGGGGCCGCGGCGGCGGGCACATCGTGAACGTGTCGAGTGTCGGCGTGCGGGTGGCGCCCGGTCCGCAATGGGGTGCCTATCAGGCGTCGAAGGGCGCCTTCGACCGCTGGTTGCGCAGCGTGGCGCCGGAATTGCACACCGACGGCGTCGATGTGACCACGGTCTACTTCGCGCTGGTGCGAACCAGGATGATCGCGCCCACCCCGCTGCTGACCCGGCTTCCCGGCCTGTCGGCGGACGAGGCCGCCGACGCCATCGCCAAGGCGGTCATCGAACGGCCCCGCACCATCGAACCCCCCTGGGTGCTGCCGGCCGAGTTGGCCTCGGTGCTGCTGGCCGGGCCGGCCGATTACGCCGCGCGGCTGTGGCATCGCCGATTCTTCAGCGAGTCCGACACCGACGAGGCCGACGATGACGACTGACCGGGTGATTCCCACCGCCGCCCGCGCCCTGCTGCGCTCGGGCCTGCTGAGCCCGCCGACGCCGCTCGCGGGTTTCCGGCTGCTGCGCGAGGCACGCCGGGGCGGCACCAGCCCCTACACGCTGCTGGCGGTCACGACGGCCCGCTGGCCCGACCGGACGGCCATCGTCGACGACGACGGTGCGCTGAGCTATCGACAGCTCCAACAAGCGACCGAGTCGCTGGCGCGGCGGCTGGCCGATGACGGTGTTGCACCCGGGCAGGTGGTCGGGGTGATGTGCCGCAACGGACGCGGATTCGTGGCGGGTGTGTTCGCCGCCGCCCTGCTGGGCGCCGATGTCGTGCCGATGAGTACGGAGTTCCGCAGCGACGCCCTGGCGGCCGCGGTGCGAGCGCACCGCATTGCGACCGTGGTCGCCGACGGCGAATTCGCCGGGCGGCTGCGGGCCGCGGACGAATCGGTCGTCACCGTCGATCCGGCGACGGCCGGCACCGACGAGGGCGCCCGCAGACCGGCCGTGGCCTCCCCCGGCCGCATCGTGTTGCTGACATCGGGCACCACCGGCACCCCCAAAGGGGTGCCCCGTACGCCGCAGCTGCGCTCGGCGCTGGGCGTGTGGGTGACGATCCTGGATCGCACCCGGCTGCACACCGGTTCACGAACCTCGGTGGCAATGCCCATGTTTCATGGCCTGGGGCTGGGCATGCTGATGCTGACCCTGGCGCTCGGGGGGACCGTGCTCACCCGCCGCGAGTTCGACGCCGAAACCGCGCTGGCCCAGGCGTCGCTGCATCGCGCCGACGCCTTCACCGCGGTGCCCGTCGTGCTCGCGCGCATCCTGGAGCTGCCCGAGCAGGTGCGGGCGCGCAACCCGCTGCCGTACTTGCGGACGGTCATCTCCAGTGGCGACCGCCTCGATCCCACGCTGGGCCAGCGGTTCATGGACGCCTACGGCGACATCCTCTACAACGGCTACGGCTCCACCGAGGTCGGCATCGGAGCGCTGGCCACGCCCGCGGATCTGCGCGAAGCGCCAGAAACCGTCGGAAGACCGGTCGTCGGATGCCCGGTGCGAATCTTCAACAAGAACGACAAGCCGGTCGGTCCGCGGGTCACCGGGCGGATCTTCGTCGGCGGCGAACTGACCAGCGACGGCTACACCGATGGCGCCGCGAAGGCCGTCGTCGACGGCATGACCAGCACCGGCGACATGGGCTATCTCGACAACGCGGGCCGGCTCTTCATCGTCGGGCGCGAAGACGACATGATCATCTCCGGCGGCGAGAACGTCTACCCGCGCGCGGTCGAAAACGCGCTCGCCCAGCACCCCGCAGTCGCCGAGAACGCGGTCATCGGGGTCCCCGACGAACGGTTCGGTCAGCGGCTGGCGGCGTTCGTGGTCGCCCAGCCGGGCAGCGAGATCGACGCCACCGAGCTGCGCGAATATTTGAAGGGCCGGGTCTCCCGCTTCGAACAGCCCCGCGACATCAACGTCGTGGGCAGCATTCCGCGTAACCCCACCGGCAAGGTGCTGCGCCGGGAGCTGTCCGGCTAGCGGTCAGTCTTCCCCGGGCTCCAGGGCGGCGACCTGCTTGGCCAGCCAGTTGGGTGCCAGCGCCGAGATCGCGGTGGCACCCGCCGTCGACCCCAGCACCCCGGACCAGGCCACCGGCCCCAGCGGCGTGCACCCGAAGAACTGACTGATCACCGGGGTCTGCACGATCCCGACCAGGACGCCGGCGCTGCCCAGGGCGGTCGCCACGACCAGCGGGCTGTGCCGGCGTGTCAGCAGGGTCTGCGCCAGCTGCGTCGTCACCAGCGCGGTCAAACCCATTGTCGCCGTGCGGCGTTCGGTGCCCGGCGTCCAGCGCCCGATCGCCCAGGCGGCCGTCGCCCCGGCGGCCGTGACAGCGCCGCGGGTGACGATCTGGCGCATCAGCGGTGCGTCGAGCGAGGGCGTGGCCCCGGTGAGCACGGCCCGGCGGTGCAGGCGGCGCGCCTCTTCGGCGGCCTCGGCCGATTCGTACTCGGCCTCGTCCGGCTCGATGTATTGCGAGGTGACGGCCACCGCGAGCGCGGGGAACATGTCGGTGAGCAGGTTGACCAGCAGCAGCTGACGGGTTCCCACCGGGGCGCGGCCGGCGCCGAAGGCGGTGCCGATGATGGTGAACAGCACCTCACCGACGTTGCCGCCGACCAGAATGGTGACGGCGTCGCGAACGCCGGCCCACATGCTGCGGCCCTCGACCAGGGCGTCCATCAGCACGCCCAAATCCTCGTCGGTCAACACGATGTCGGCGGCGCCGCGGGCGGCCGACGAGCCCCTACCGCTCACCCCGATACCGACGTCGGCCATCCGGATGGCGGCGGCGTCGTTGGCGCCGTCCCCGACCATCGCGGTGACTCGGCCGCAGCGCTGCAGCGCGGCCACGATCTGCACCTTCTGCTCGGGGCTGACGCGGGCGAACACCTGCACGTCGGCGACCAGCTTGGCGCACGCGTCCTCGTCGAGACCGGCGAGTTCGGCGCCGGTCACCACCCGGGCGCCCTCGGGCAGGCCCAGTTGCCGGGCGATCGCCCGCGCGGTGACGGGGTGATCGCCGGTGATCAGCACGACGTCGCGGTCGGCGTCCACCAGCGCCTCGATCAGCGGACGCGCCGACGCGCGGGCGGTGTCGGCCAGGCCGACGTAGCCGAGCAGCTCGAGGTTCTTCGCCGCGACGTCGACGGCGTCGGCGTCCGTGTCGTCGTCGTCGGTTTCGTGCTTCCAGCCGCGCTGCGCCACGGCGAGCACCCGCAGCCCCTGCTCGGCGAGACCGTGCACCACCGCCTCGGCCCGCTGCCGGTCGGCTTTCGGGTCTGCGAACTTGCAGCGCGGCAGGATGACTTCGGGGGCCCCCTTGAGGACCAGCACCGGTGCGTCGGCGGGGTGCCCGTTGTCGTGCCCCACGGTGCCGATGGCGGCGGCGAAGCCGCGGCTGGATTCGAACGGGACCTCGGCGAGCATCGCCCAGTCCGAATCGCTTTGGCCGTTCAGCGAACTCGCCGCGGTCAGGATCGCCTCGTCGGTGGCGTGTGCATGCCCCTGGCCTTCCTGCGGCTGGGCCGACGCCCGCGCCGCGGCCCGCAGCAGCCCGGCCGATTCCGGGTCGGTCAGCTTGGGGAAGGGGTCGTGCGGGTCGACGTCCTCGGGCACCGCGCACACCACGCGCAGCCGGTTCTCGGTGAGCGTGCCGGTCTTGTCGAAACACACGGTGTCGACGCGGCCCAGCGCCTCGATGGTGCGCGGCGCGCGGACCAGGGCCCCGCGCGCGGTCAGCCGCTGGGCGGCCGAGAGCTGGGAGAGGGTGGCCACCAGGGGCAGGCCCTCGGGCACGGCGGCCACCGCGATCGCCACGCCGTCGGCGACCGCCTGGCGCAGCGGGGCGCGGCGCAGCAGCGCCAGCGCCGACACCGTCGCGCCGCCGGCCAGCGTCAGGGGCAGCACCTTGCTGGTGAGTTCCCGCAGCCGGGCCTGGATTCCGGCCGCGGTCTCGACGTCGGCGACCGCCGAGATCGCGCGGTGCGCGGCCGTGCCGACGCCGGTGGCGACCACGATCGCCCGGGCGTGCCCGGCGACGATGGTGCTGCCCTCGAACAGCATGCTGGCGCGGTCGGGGTCGTTGACCGCGACGGGGTCCACCTGCTTGTCGACCGGAAGCGATTCGCCGGTCAGCAGGGATTCGTCCACCTCGAGGTCTTCGGCGATCAGCAGGCGGGCATCGGCGGGCACCACTTCGGGTGCGGCCAGGTCGATGACGTCGCCGGGCCGCAACGACTTCGCGGACACCGTGGCCGTGCGGGTCGCGTGCCGGGCGGCCTCGAGCCGACGGCGGGTCGTCGCGACGGCCGGAACGACCACCCGGCGCACCAGCTGGTCCTGCTCGGCGAACAGTTCGGCGGCGGCGGACTCGGCCCGGAGCCGTTGCGCCCCACCGGTGATCGCGTTGACGGTCATGACCCCGGCGACCAGCAGCGCGTCGATGTTGCTGCCGACGATCGCCGAGGCCGCCGCGCCGACGGCCAGGATCGGCGTCAGCGGGTCGGCGAGTTCGGTCCGGGTGGCCGACGCCAGCCGGACGGCGTTGTGCAGGGGCTTGCGCAGGGGTTGCAGCGCCGGGCTGTAGGACAGGTCGTCGAGGCGACGCCGCCAGGACGGCTCGGTTTCGACGGCCATCGGGCGCGCGCCGCCGGCCAGCCGCGAGTAGACGATCTCGGGATCCAGTGCGTGCCAGGCGGTCAGCGGCTGCGGCGTGGGGTCGGGCAGCCGGAGCACCCGGGCGGCCGAGAAGGTCCCCGCCAGCAGGGCGGTGGCCGCGGCGGCATTGACCGGGTTGAGCCAGCGCCGGAAGCTGACCGGGCTGGTGCCCGCCTCCTGCTCGCCGGTGACCAGCAGCAGGCCGGCCAGCGTGGTGCCGCCCTGCGCCAGGTGCACCGCCGATTCGCTGGCCGAGCGGGCCACCGGGATCGCCGAGAGGATGCGTACCGCGTCGGCCAGGTCGGTGCCGGTGATGATGTCGGCGGTCCACGCCGTGGCGGCGCGCGGATCATCAAGGGCCACACCGACATCGGCGATCGCGAGCGCGGCAAGGGTGTCGGTCGAGGCGAAGTCGCGATGCAGCGCGGTGATCAGCAGCACCGGCCCACGGTCGGCTCTCAGCTCGCGGACCACGTTCAGCAGCGGCGTGCCGGGCGGGTGCGTGGTGCCGACGCTGGCGGTGAGGTCCTCGGTGCCCGCGACGTGGCGTAGCACCACCCGCGCGCCGGTGCGGTTGGCGGTCTGAAAGAGCGGGATCGCGTAGGGGTCGACCTCCCAGCCCACGTCGACGCTGCCCACGCATTCGCCGTCGACGATCAGGTCGGCGCTTTCCAGGCCCTGCGCGGGTGTCGCCGAAGGTCCTTGGGTGCGAACCCATTTCAGCCGCGCCCCGGTCGCGGGTAACTCGTCGGCGTCGGGCTCGGGCGCCTCTTCGCCGTGCAGCAGCGCGTCGGCCACCTCGTAGACGCGGTCGTCGTCCCAGCCGGGAGCGTCGCCGCGGACACGCAAGACCGCGCGGTGATCGCCGCGCAGCGCGGCGCCGTCGATGACGACCACCTTCACCCGGTCCAGGCGGCGCAGCGCGCCCGGGTCGAGGACGAGTTGCCCGGAATTGGCGAGCCCGCGGCCCAATATCGCCGCGAACGCCTGGCGGCCCATGTGCGCGGCCCTGGGCACCCCCGCTTCGATGGCCGCGGCCGCGTCCTCGGTGCCGCCGCCGGCGACCAGCGCGCTGACCGCCGCGATCAGCGAGCCGTTGGCCGCCGAATCGACGTAGCTTTCCACCGGCCCGGCCATCGAGCCTTTCGCCTTGTCCATCGCCGCGTCGATGGTGCCGCCGACCACGACGTGGGAGGCCTCCCCGGCGGCCGACGCGGCCCAGCTGTGCCGGGGCAGCTCCGACTTGGCCGAGGAGATGACGGGGACGACCGGGGCCTGCGGCCGGTCGGGGGAGGCCAGCTGCGGCTCGCGGTCGCGCCACACCCGCCGGTGCGCCGACGCCTCGGAGACCTGCAGGGTGCGTTGGGTCAGATCCAGCAGTGGGGTGCCGAACGATTGCGTGAGTCCGTGGGCGGCGGCCGTGGTCGCGGCCAGCGCGATGTCGGTGCCGACCCGGCCCAACCGCGCCTCCAGGATCGACACCATCCGCGGTTGATGGTTGATGAGCGCGGCGGCGGCGCGGGTGGTCTGCGGCGCGGCGGGCAACCGGGTGACCCATCCGGTGACCGCGGCCCCCATCGCGACGACGTCCATGGCCGCCGCGGTCAGGGGCACCAGAATCGCCAGCGGGTTGCCCGGGTCGGCGAACGGCGCGGACAGCGGCGGCGACTCCGATTTCGACCAGGTGATGTCCGAGGCGATCGAGGAGACGGTCGCGCGCACCTCGTCCAAGACGGCGTCGCCGTCCGCGTCGTCGGACAGCTCCACCACCAACCGGCCCAGCGAGCCCTCGACATGGGCCTTGGCCACACCGGGGATCCGGCGCACCGGCTCCTCGACGGCGGGCGCGTACTCGTGCCAACGCGGGAAGGGCAGCAGCGGATCGAGATCGAGGTGCACTCGGTGCCCGCTGTGCCAGCGCACCGGCGGCAAGATCGCGGTGGGCGAGCCGCTGGACGAACCGTCCAGTCCGATCGCCCGGCCCGTCGTTTGAGCAACCGATTGAATGACCGGGCCGGCTAGTTCGGTCACCGGACTGGCCAACGTCTGCAGCGCGCCCGCCGCCCCCGCCGCGGTGGACACACCGGCCCGCACCACCTGCGCGGCTCCGCCGGCTACGCTGGCGACGACGCTGGAAACGCCGGGAATCTTCACTCGTCACCCTTCACTACGTCTACCGCGCCTAATGATCCTGACGTGTGGAGGACCTGTCCACACGTGGGCCGGGAAGGTAAGACCGTGCGACGACACCTCGACAATGCAAGCCGGTGCAGGTCGGGCCTCCCTTAGTGAGCAAGGGGTGCGATTACGTCCCTGTGCAGAGGTTACCGGGTTGCCGACAAACCAAACGTGGGGAACAACCCTGCGTCGAGGAAGACGGTGATGCTCGCGACCCCGGTGACGCCGGTGGTCAAGACGTGGATGGAGTGCGCCCGCATGGTCCCGTCGGCGCTACGGCGGTATTCGGCAACGGCGGGTTGCGCATTCGCTGCTGTCGGGATCATCACAATGTCGCCTCGCGGAGCCAGGGCGCGTCCGGCGAGGAACCGCAGCACGGCGTCTCGGCCGGTGAACCACACTGGCATGGGCGGCATTTCGAGCTTGACGTCGGCTTGCAGCAGCGCCGTCAGCGCCGCCATGTCCGCGTTTTCGAATGCCGCGCAATACCGGTCGAGCAATTCGCGGCGCTGGGCGTCGCCGGGCTCGGACATGTTCTCCTCGGCCGGCGAGAGTTCGGCAAGGTGCGCCCGGGCGCGCTGCAGCGAACTGTTGACCGCCGCGGGTGTGGTCTCGAGCAGCTCGGCAACCTCGGCGGCGCTGAACTGTACGACGTCGCGCAGGATCAGCACGGCGCGCTGCCGCGCCGGAAGCTCTTGCAGGGCGGTCATCACGGCCAGCCGCACGCTCTGCTTTGCGGTCAGGTCGTCTTCCGGGCTCTTGAACATCATTGCGTCGGGAATCGGCTCGAGCCACGCGTGCGCGCCGGCCTTGGCGTCGAAATCGGCGTCGGGGTCGACCGATCCGTCGCCCACCCCCATCGGCAGCACGCGGCGGGCCCGGTTCTCCAGCGCGCGCAGGCAGGCGTTGGTGGCGATCCGATACAGCCACGTCTTGAGCGCCGCGCGTTCCTCGAACGCCTGATAGCCGCGCCACCCCCGCAGGTATGTCTCCTGGACCAGGTCTTCGGCGTCGTGCACCGAACCCAGCATGCGGTAGCAGTGCGCGATCAGCTCGGCGCGAAAAGGCGCCGCCTGCTCAACGAAATCGTCCTGCGCCGGCACGGCCCCTCCTTTCGGCTGGGTGAAGAACCTACTCGTTTAGAGACATCGGGCTACCGAAATTCATCGGCCGCACGCGATGAATCCGGCCGCGGCGCCGTATCTGAATTAGTGAAGGCGCGGCCCCGGCCGCAGGACCACAGCAGAGAGGGACCACGACCATGAAGGAAACCGGCACCGCCCACGCCGAGGGGGCCACGGCGATCGTGACCGGCGCGGGCCGCGGATTCGGCCGCGCCATCGCGGCGGCGTTGGTGGCGGGCGGCGCGCGGGTCGTCGGGGTCGCGCGCACCCGGTCACAACTCGACGAGGTGCGCGCCCAGCTCGGCGACGCCTTCATCCCGGTGGTGGCCGACGCCGCCGATCCCGCCACGGCCGACCGGCTGATCGACGAATACCGGCCGCGCACGCTGGTGCTGTGCGCCGGCGCGACGCCGCGCATGGCGCCGCTGCAGGACCAGACGTGGGAGACGTTCAGCGCGAACTGGGACTGCGACGTCGCGCAGGCGTTTCACTGGGTTCGCCGCGCGTTGCGGCACCCGCTGGCGCCGGGCAGTTCGGTGATCGTGATGTCCAGCGGCGCCGCGGTGAACGGATCACCGCTGTCGGGAGGCTATGCGGGCGCGAAGGCCACCGTCAGGTTCATCACCAGCTACGCCGCCGCCGAATCGCAACGCGCGGGTCTCGGGATCGGCTTCACCGCCGTGCTGCCGCGGCTGACCCCGGCCACGGACCTGGGCGCGGCCGCCGTCGCGGCCTACGCCGGGCGCCAAGGCGTCGACGTCGACTCCTTCGTGCAGGCCGCCGGGCCCGCACTCACCCCCGAACAGGTGGGCACGTCGGTGCTCGAGATCGCGACCGGCGCCGCCACCGACCACGACGCGTATCTGCTCACCGCGGCCGGACTCTCGCCGCTTACCTGAGACCCGAAGATCGAAAAGGGAGGCAAGGATGAACACACCGCCGATCGTGTCGGCCGAGCAGTGGGCCAGGGCGCATCAGCAACTGCTGGTCAAGGAGAAGGAACTCACCCGCGCCCATGACGCGCTCGCGGCCATGCGGCGCCGGATGCCGTGGACGGCCGTCGACTCCACCTATGAATTCGAGGGACCCGAGGGCAGGGTCGACCTGTTGGGCCTGTTCGGTGGCCGGCGCCAACTCGTCGTCTATCGCGCCTTTTACGGGCCCGACATCCACGGCTGGCCCGACCACGCGTGCCGCGGCTGCTCGATGATCGCCGACCACGTCGGCAACCTGGCTCACCTGAACGCCCGCGACACCACGCTGGTGTTCGCTTCGCGCGCGCCGCAGGCCGACATCGAGCGACTCAAGGCGCGGATGGACTGGAAGATGCCGTGGTACACCATCACCGATCGATTCGACAGCGATTTCGGCGTCGACGAATGGCACGGCACCAACGCCTTCATCCACGACGGCGACCGGGTGTTCCGCACCTACTTCATCAACAACCGCGGCGACGAGGCGCTCGGAACCACGTGGAGCTTCCTGGATATGACCGCGTTGGGACGCCAGGAAAACTGGGAGGATTCGCCGGAGGGCTACCCGCAGAGCGCCCCGTATGAATGGTGGGACTGGCACGATGCGTACGGCACGCACGAGCCGTCGCGCTGGTTCGGCGAGCCGGACCCCAACGACCCCAACGACATCCGGCCGCCACGCGAAAGCTAAGCACCGCAGTGGGTTTGGACCGTGCCGCCGCGCCCAGGGTGACAAAGCCCGCAAAACATGAATGCGCGGTAGCCGTCACCGGCTACTCGCGCAATATTCGGGCAATAAGAATTCGCTACAGAATTCGGTGGTTCGCCCTGCCCACCTGGTACCCGGTCGGAAACGACTTCTCGATGACCTGCAGCTGGTGATCGACCCTGGACTCCAGCTCGAGCACCACGCAGCTATCGCTGAAGGATTTCGATTCGAGAACTATGTACCGCTGACCACAATCGGTGATCGGGTCGCCCGAGTGCAATTTCTCGACCGGCACCGACTCCGGAGTTCCATCTGCCTCCATTCATGACACGTTAGGTCAATTCAGCAGGCGAGGGAATAGACCGTTACGTGGGATCGGGTTGCCGCTGCTTGAAGAACACGCTGACGTGACAGATCAATCCGTCGTCGCCCTGCTCGAAGAGGATGCACTCGGGCCAGGTGGTCGCGACGCCGTCGATCTCGAACGTCTCGGACAGCTCGGCGTAGCACACCCGCGAATCCACCTGCGAGACCCGCCGCACCGCCAACCGGTGCCCCTGCAGGCTGGTGCAGACCTTGCGCAAGTAGGCGACGTAGCGCGCCTTGCCCTCGACCACGTCGCAGAACGGCCCCTCCCGGGTCAGGCCGTCCTCGGTGATGGTGGCGGCGAGTCCGTCCCAGTCGTGAGCGGCCAGGCATTCCAGGTAACGCTCGACGACCTGACCGTGCGTGCCCATGTCTTCTCCGCTCGCTTCTGCGTCCACGGTAAGCGGGGCGCCGCCGCAGGGCTAGATTTCTTCCATGAGCTGGTGGACCGTGCATGCCGACCGGACACTCAGTGAACAAGTGCCCGCAGCCCCCGACGCGGTCCGCGACTTCTACGTCGACCTGAACAACATCAAGCTCGTGCATCCGCTGATCGTGTCCGTGGAAACGGTGTCCCGCAGCGAAACCCCGGACGGCTACCGGCAGACCTACCGCGTCGTCGACCGGATTCCGTTGGGACCGTTCACCCTTCGCACCAATTATCAGGCCCGGCTGCACGTGCCCGTGCGCGGCGAAGTGGTCACCGAGGCCGGCCAGTCACCGGGGGTGCGGCTGCGCGGCACGGTGAGCTTCGAGCCGGCCGACGGCGGCACCCGGGTGACCGAGCGGATTTCGATCACCGCCCCGCGGCCACTGGCCGGGGTGACCATCCGCGAAGGGGTCAAGGCGCACGTCAAGATGCTGGCCGGCATCCGCAGTCACTTCGCGTCCGGTTGAGCGGGTGATCACGCGCCGGCGAAATCGATCACGCCGCGAATGTTGCGGCCTTCCCGCAGATCCGTCATCGCCTCGTTGATCTGCTCGAGCCGATAGTGACGGGTGACCAACTCGTCGAGTTTCACGGCGCCGGCCTGGTACAGCGACAACAGCATCGGCACGCTGGTGCGCGGATTCATCCCGCCGTACAGCGCGCCCCGCAGTTGTTTGGCCGACAGCGTCATCTCCTGCAGCACCAGCGGAACCGGCGGCTCGGTGAACGGGGTGATGCCGGTGAGCACGCAGACGCCGCCCTTGCGCAGCAGCGCCATCGCCAACGGCAGCAAGTCGACATGCACCACGCCGGGGCAGATCACGACGCGGTCCGCCATCAGGCCCGCGGTGATCTCATTGACCAGCGGGATCGCCTCCTGTGCGGAGGCGGCGGTATGCGTGGCGCCGAAGATCTTGGCCGAATCTCGTTTGGACTCAACCGGATCCACCGCAAGGACGTACTTCGCTCCGACGGCGCGGGCCCCCTGCAGGGCGTTCATCCCGACACCCCCGGCGCCCAGGACGACGACAGTGTCACCGGGCTCGGTGCCCGCGGAGATCGTCGCGGAACCCCAGCCGGTGCTGACCCCGCACGAGACGAGCGAAGCGGCATGGAAGGGGATCGCGTCGTCGATCTTGATGACCGACCTCTCCGACAACACCGCATATTCGGCGAACGTGCCGAGTTGCCCATAGGCCAACAGGTCTTCGTCGCCCAGATGCCGGCGGCAGGTTCCGTCGGTGGGCATCTCCCGGACGAACAGGCTCGCCCCGATGTCGCAGATGTAGCTCTGGCCGTTCACGCAGAAGCGGCAACTGCCGCACGCCGGAATGAACGACAGCGCCACGTGGTCCCCCGGCCGCACCGACGTCACGCCGGGCCCGACTTCTTCGACAACGCCGGCACCCTCGTGACCGCCGAGCAGCGGGAACCAATCCGGTGCCGGCCGACCGCTGGCGGCGATCGCCTCGGCCGTCGGGACGACGTCGCCGGTGAACAGGTGGTCGTCGGAGTGGCAGATCCCGGCGACGGCCATCCGCACCAGGACTTCACCCGCGTGGGGCGGGTCCAGCTCGATCTCACGGATCTCCCAGTCCTGGCCCACCCCGCGGATGACGGCGGCACGACACTTCATTTGCGACCTCCCTTTCGTGGCTTGGCGGGGCTCAATGAGCCAGGCTGGCGCGCAGTTCGCGCTTGAGCACCTTGCCGTAGCTGTTTTTCGGTAGCTCGTCGACGAACTCGTAGCGCTTGGGCCGCTTGAAGCGGGCGATGCGCGTCAGCAGGTGTGCGTCCAACGCCGAGGGCTCGACGGGATCGTCTGTGCCGACGATGAACGCGACCACCACCTCACCCCATTCCTCGTCGGGGGCGCCCACCACGCACGCCTCGGCGACGCCGGGGTGCTCGAGGAGTACCTCCTCGACCTCCCGCGGGTAGATGTTGCTGCCGCCGCTGATGACCACGTCCTTCGACCGATCCCGCAGCGTGAGGAAACCGCGCGCGTCGAACGAACCCATGTCCCCGGTGTAGAGCCAGCCGTCTTTGAGCGCGCCGCGGGTCGCTTCGGGGTTGTCCCAGTACCCGGACATGACGGCGTCACCGCGGCAGACGATTTCGCCGATCTCCCCGACGGGTGCCGGGCTGCCGTCGGCGCGCAGCACCGCGACGTCCATGCCGGACCGCGCATAGCCGACCGACCCGAGGATCGCGTCGTCGTCCGAGTCGTGATCGGCGCGGCGCAGCCCGGTGATGGTCATCGGCGATTCACCCTGGCCGTAGATCTGCGCGAAGATCGGGCCGAATGCCGTGATCGCCTTGCGCAGGCTGTCGACGTACATGGGTCCGCCGCCGTAGATGATGGCCCGCAGATGTGCCGGGCGGCTGCGGCCCGTCTCGACCAGCCGTTGCACCATCGTCGGGGCCAGAAATGCGCTGGCGCCCGGGTGATATGCGCAGAGATCGAGGAACTCGTCGGGATCGAATGCCCCCGACGAGGGCACCACCTGTCGGGCGCCGCGCAGCACGTACGGCAGGACGTAGAGTCCGGACCCGTGTGACATCGGCCCCGCGTGCACCAGGCTGCAGCCCTCGTCGGGGGCATCGATGTCGGCGAGGTGGGCGACCGTCATCGCGGTGAGGTTGCGGTGCGAAAGCATCGCGCCCTTCGACCGGCCGGTGGTTCCGCTGGTGTAGAACAGCCACGCCAGCGCCGACTGGTCCGTGCGCGGCGGCCGCGCTGGGTCGACGGCAAACCGCCGCGAAAACCCCTCGGAATCAAGGATTTCCGTAGGGGCCCCGGTCAGGGGCGCAAGCGCGGCAGCGATGGGCGACGACGCGAATACCCGCGCGGCGCCCGCGTCCTGAAGGATCTGCACTATTTCGCGCGGATGCAGCTTGTAGTTGATCGGGACCACGACGCACTCGGCGGCCCAGATCGCGAACATCAACTCGACGATCTCGGGGCGGTTGTGGGTCGCGATCGCGATCCGGGCGCCCGCGCCGTGCTGCCCGCGGATCGACGCCGCCAGGCGTAATGCCCGGTCCCGCAGCTCGATCCACGTGTACATGCGGCGTTCCCCGAGGTACAGGGCGCCACGATCGGGAAACCGGCTCGCGGCCTGGTCGAGCATGGCGAACAGATTCATCGCTCGATCCACTGTGACGACAACGCGAACTCGGAGAGATACTTCGTCGAGCTCCATCCGCCATCGACGACGATCGTCTGGCCGTTGATGAAACTTCCCCCCGGCGAACACAGGAAGGCGACGGTGCTGGCGATGTCGTCGATGCGGCCCAGCCGCTGATGCGGGGTCATCTCGGTGTTGATCTTGCGGAATCGCTCGTCCTCCAAGCGCTTCTCCACCATCGGCGTCACCGTCACCCCGGGGGCGACGGCGTTGCACCGGATGCCCGACGCACCGTACTGACAGGCGATGTGAGTGGTCAGCGCGGTCAGCCCGCCCTTGGCGGCGGAATACGCGCCGCCGCGCAGGCCGCCGACGACCGCGAAGGTCGAGGTGACGTTGATGATCGCGGACCCGGGTTTCATGTGCGGCAGCACGTCGCGCACCAGCCGAAACGGCGCCCGCAGCATCAAACCCAGGAAATAGTCCAGGGTTTCGTCGTCGGTTTCGTGCAGCGGCTTGGGGCTGCCCACCCCGGCATTGTTGATCAGGAAGTCGATGTGGCCCCACCGGTCGACCGCGAGGTCCACGATGCGGCGCGGGGCGTCGTCGGCGGTCAGGTCGACGGCCAGTGTCGCGACGCGATCCGGATCGCCGACCGCGCTTGCCAGTTCGGCCAGCCGGCTCCGGTCGCGGCCGGTGCCGACGACCGCCATGCCCATCTCGGCGAGCTTCCTCGCGCACCCCAAGCCGATGCCGCTGCTCGCGCCAGTGACGATTGCGACCTGCATCTCACCCATCCTTAGTCCCTCCGCAGCGCCCGGCTGCGCCGCCCTCGCGATCGCCGTGTATCAGCGACGCCCGGATCCGGTGCTTGAGAACCTTGCCCGCGTCGTTCTTGGGCAGGGCGTCCCAGATCACGACCTGTTCGGGCGCCTTGAATTTGGCGACTCCCTTGCTCACCAGCAGCGCAAGCAGACTCGCGACGTCCGGGGCGGGCGCACCCGCGGGGACGATCACCGCACAGGCCCGCTCTCCGGTGCGGTCGTCGGGCAGCCCGACGACCGCGATCTCGGCGATGCCGGGATGGTCGGCGAGCAGGTCCTCGACCTCTTTGGCCGAGATGTTCTCGCCGCTGCGGATGATGATGTCCTTGGCGCGGCCGGTGACCACCAGGTACTGGTCTTCGAAACCGGATGAGACCCAGCGTCCGAGGTCACCGGTGCGGAAAAACCCTGCGGCATCGAAGGACTCGGCGCCGTCTTCCGGGTGCAGATAACCCCGCAGCATCTGCGGGCCGCGCACGCAGATCTCCCCGTCGCCGGCGGGCGCGGCCTCGTGGGCGACGAGCTTGATCTCGGCGATTCCGGGCCGGCCGTCGGTATCCGCCGCGGCACCGGCCTCATCCGGTCGGGGGGCGCCGACGGTCGCGACGGGCACTTCCGTGCAGCCGTACACCCGGGTGACAACGGCCTGCTCGAAATAGTCTGCGGCGCGGCGGATCAGCGAGGGCGACACCGAGGCGCCGCCGCAGATGAACAGCTTCAAATCCGGCAGGCGAGTGTCGGCGCGCTCGGCGGCGGCCAACAGCTGCTGCAGAAACGGCGTGGCCCCGGCCATGTGGGTGCACGCCTGCGAGTCCATCAGGGTAACCGCCTCCGAGGCGTCCCACCGGTCCATCAGCACCGCGGTGGTGCCCAGCAGCAGCGGGCATTCGAAGGCGTATATCGAGCCGCCGATGTGCGCGATCGGGGACGGCACCAGGAACGTGTCGCCCGGCGCGATCATCCAGTGGTCGCGGATCTGACAGATCAGGGCGTGCAGCGAATTGTGGGTGTGCAGGACGCCTTTCGGGCGGCTGGTGGTGCCGGACGTATACAGGACCATCCGCACGGAATCGGGGTCCAGCGCCGGCAGCCCAGGAGCATCGTCCGGCGACCGGCTGAGCAGCGAGGCATACGGCGTGTGCGGACCGGCGTCACCGCGCAGCACCACCACCTCCGGGCTGCGGCTCATGGCGGCCGTCACGCGATCGAGCATCGCCGCGTAGTCGTGGCCGCCGTGGCGTTGCGGGACGAAAAGCATTGCGGTGCCGGCATCGTCGAGGATGAAGCGCAGGTCGTGGCCGCGCAGCGACGGCAGGATCGGGTTCACCACCATCCCGGCGAGCGTCGCGCCCAGGTAGATGACGGCGGCCTCGTGCCAGTTCGGCAACATGAACGACACGACGCTGCCTGTCGGCATGCGCGCCAACAGGGCCGCTGCCAGCGCGTTGGCCTGGGCGTAGAGCGACGCGCAATCCAGTCGAATGTCTCCGTCCACCAAGGCGATTCGCCGCGGCGCGGCCTCGGCGGCCGAGCGTAGCGCGTCGGCCAGCGTGGTGCGTACCCATAACCCGCGCCGGTATGCCTCCGAAGCATCGGCCGTGTCCTGGGGCGCTTTGGCGGTCACCGCGACCTCATCTCGGGGCGGCCTATTCGTCCACGCGTCGCATGGTCATCGCGTACCGAAACCTCGACGACAGGTGGGTGTTGATGGTCACCTGCGCGATCTCGCCATCGGAGGTCGTGTACGTGCGCCGCATCTGCAGCGCGGCCGTCCCCGCCTCCACACCGAGTCCGTCGGCCAGTTCCGGTGACAGCAGGACCGCGGCGATCTCCTGGTGCAACTGGGCGACGCTCACGCCGAACAGATCCTCGATCAACGGAAAGATCGGGCCGACGTGGCGTTGCAGCAGCCTGCCCACGGCGGCGAAACTGCGGTTGATGTAGTACTCAGTCCGGCACATCGGCACCGCCGCGCCGTCGGCCTGCCGGTAGCCGCGCACCGACAGCCACTGGGAGCCGACGTCGAGGCCGGTGCGGGCGGCGAGCTCGGCGTCGATGGTCACCATCGCGTTGGATTCGATGGTCAGCTGCGCGCCGGCCGCGAACGCGAGCAGGTCGTCGATCGACATCGCGTCCTGGGCATAGGAACTCGACGCCGGCCGGGGAACGACACGGGTGCCGGCCCTGGGCCGGGATGCGACCAGGTTGTCCTCGCGCAGGCGCCGCAGGGCCTCGCGGATGGTGTAGCGGCTCACCGCGAAGCGCTCGCACAGCTGGTGTTCGGTGGGTAGCTGCGAGCCCACCGGGTAGACGCCGTCGACGATCTCCTTGCGCAGCGTGCGCGCGATCTGAAGGTAGCGGTGGTCGCCGGCAAGGGCCTGGGGCATCACGGACCGCCCGGGGTCGGGCGCAAGGCCAGCACGCTGCCGTCGCCGTCGGCCGAGATATACAACGTCCCGTCGCCCGCGGCGGCGATGCCGGCGAACGGGCCCTGCGGCCCGGAGAACGGCGGCATGCCGCGCAGCGGTTTGGGCGTCACACCCGGCGGGGGACCGACCGGCAGCCCGGACGCGATCGTCTGCCGCGCGTTGGTGCTCAGATCGAACGCGACCAGCTCCTTGGCGCCGGCGTCGACCACGTAGAGCACATCTCCGCGGACCAGAATGCCCTGCGGGCGTTGCAGATCGGCGGCGACGGTGTCGAGGCTCGACCCGTTCACCCGGATCACCCGCCCGGCCCCTGCCTCCGCCACCATGGCGGACCCGTTGGCATCGATCGCGACGCCGACCGGTTCACGCAGCCCGGTCGCCAGCACCTCGACATCTCCCGACTCCCAGGACAGCACCCGCCCGGTGCCCAGCTCCGCGAACACCACACCGGCTGGGCTCAGGGCGACGCCGTAGAGCTGGTCGAAACCGTCTGCGAGCACGTCGGTTTCGTTGGCCTCGGGCCGGTACCGGCCGACCTGGCCGCCGGACGTGGTCACGACGAACTCACCGGGACCGCTTGCCGCCACACCGCGCAGGAACCCGGGATAACCGGGGCTGAACAACATTCCGGCGGTGTGCAGTGATCCGTCGGGCAGGGCGACGTAGAAGTAGGTGCCGTCGGCGATGTAGAGCCGCCCGTCGTGGCCCACCGTGAGATCCAGCGGCCAGTTGAGCCCGCCCGCCAGCACGGATCGCGCTGTGCCGTCGGGCGAGATCTCGGTGATCTCGCCGGTGAAGTTGGAAACGAACAGCCGATCGCCGACGAACGTGCAGTTGTCCAGCCCCGGGTTCAGCTGGGCGAGCAAGCGTTGCTCGCCGCTGCGCGGATCGATGCGCAGCACCTGTCCGGTTGCCACCTGGGTCGAGACGATGTGGCCCCGGGCATCGAACTTGACCGAGTCGGGCACGCCGAGACCGGTTGCCACACACTGCGGCTCGCCCCCGTCGGGGTCGATGCGCCAGATCTCGTTGGCACCCATCACCGGGAAGTACAGCAGCCCGTCCGGGCCGACCTCCATCGCGTTCGGAGAGGGCACGTTCTCCAAGAGCACCCGCGGCGGACCGCCCGTCAGGTCGAATTCGAGCAGCCGCCCGCCCTCGCGGCATTCACCGATGAACAGCCGGTCTCGGTAGAAGGTGATGCCGTTGGCCGACGGCACGTCGTCGCGCAGCACCCGCGTTCGGCCGCCGGTGTCGCGGACGCTGACCCGGCCGTCCATCACCTCGGTGGCGTACAGATTGCCGGCGGCGTCGAACGCGACGTCGTCGGGCGCCACGATGTCGCCACCCGTGGGGCTGGCGGTCACCAGTTCCCCGGTCCGGTGGTCCAGCGCGCTGATCTGGCTGCCGGTCACCTGGGCGATGTAGACGCGGCCGTCCGGGCCAGTGCGCAGACCGTTGGCACCGAACAGCCGACTGGGCGCGGTGACCCGTTCGAGCGTCCAGCCCTCGGCGACGTCCATGGGGTGTGGCGCCGCGTACCGCGAGGGTTGCGCGGAGATGGCCCGTGAAATGGACATGCTCGCCGAGGTCCTTCCGTCAGCCGGTTGGGCTGGACGCTATCAACTCCACCTAGTCCAGACAATAGCCGCCAAACCGCGGCGAACCGATCTTGACACCGAAGTCCGCCGATCGGAATAGTGTTCTCCAAAGGACAGAATGCGATATTTTGTCCGGACAAAATAGGCATTAATCCCGCCGCGGGACGCGCGACGCCCGGCGGCAGGGGAAAGCAGGTCATGGCGGATCACGGGGATCTTCTAGGGCTCGACGGGCGGGTCGTGGTGGTGTCGGGCGCCGGTGGGGGCGGCATCGGCACGACCGTCACGGCCATGGCCGCCCGGGCCGGGGCCACCGTGATCGCGGTGAGCCGGTCGAAGGAAAACCTCGACGAGCACGTCGCCCCACTGGCGCAGCAGGGCCTGCCCGTGCTGCCCGTCGCCGCGGATGCATCCACCGACGAGGGCATCGCCGCGGTGCTCGACCACGCGCGCCGCGCCGACGGTGACTTGTACGGCCTGGTCAATGTCGCCGGCGGCGCCGAGCCGTCGACGTGGATGCCCTCGACCCGGGTGGCGCGCGACGACTGGCGCACGATCTTCGCCGACAACCTCGAGACGGCCTTCTTCATGAGCCAGGCCGTGGCGGGCGAGCTCGTCGCCCATCACCTCCCGGGGTCGATCGTGTCGATCTCCTCGATCAGCGGCATGAACACCGCGCCGTTTCACATCGCCTACGGGACGGCCAAGGCGGCGATCGTGGCGATGACCCGGACGATGGCACTCGAGCTGGCGACGGCGGGAATTCGGGTCAACGCGGTGGCGCCCGGCGTCACCGAGACGGCGGCCTCGCGCACCTACGTCGACGAGGACCCCGATCGCGACCGGCAGGCGATCGCGATGGGCCGCCGTGGGCGGCCCGAAGAGCAGGCCGGCGCCATCCTGTTTCTGCTCTCGCAGATGTCGAGCTACGTCACCGGCCAGACGCTGCTGGTCGACGGCGGACTGGACCTCAAGTGGAGCCACCTCGGCGCCGACAACACGTCGCTGTTTCTCAAGGACGAATCCTTCCGCGCGGCAATCAGGAGGATGTGATGACCGATCTAGCGAAAGACACGGCGGCCGAGGAGCTTTCGCAACCGATGACCATCGGCGTGGAGGCCTACATCTCCGAGGAGTATGCCCGCGCCGAACGGGACAAGCTGTGGCGCAAGGTATGGCAGCAGGTCGGCCGGGTCGAGGAATTGCCCGAGGTGGGCAGCTACCTGACCTACGACATCCTCGACGACTCGATCATCGTGGTGCGCACCGGCGCCGCGGAGTTCCACGCCCACCACAACGTGTGCATGCACCGCGGCCGCCGGCTGATCGACACTCCCGAGGGCGCCAAGAACGCGTGCGCGCGAACCCGAAAGTCGTTCGTCTGTGGCTTCCACGGCTGGACCTACGGCCTGGACGGCGCGTGCACCCACATACGCGAACAGCAGGACTGGCAGGGCGCGCTCACCGAAGACAACACCCACCTGCGTCCGGTGCGGGTCGATACCTGGGGTGGCTGGTTGTGGATCAACATGGACCCCGACTGCGAACCGCTCGCCGATTTCCTGTTCCCCGCCGCGAAGATCCTCGACCCCTTTGGGCTGGAGAACATGCGCTACAAATGGCGCAAGTGGCTCTCGTTCGACTGCAACTGGAAGGTTGCGTTGGAGGCCTTCAACGAGACCTACCACGTCTACACCACGCATCCGGAGTTCAACAAGTTCGGCGAGTTCAAGGGCTGGGCGAAAGCCCAAGGCAGACATAGCAACATCGGCTATGACGCGCCGGAGGACTTGGAGGCCACCAAGTCCAAGATCCGCCTCGGCATCGGCGCCGATCCTCGCGTGTCGACGGCGGAGATGCAGGTTTACACGATGGAGGAGACCAACGCCACCACCACGCAGACGCTGGTGAACGCCGCCAAGCGGCTGGTGGACGAGCTGCCCGAGGGGACACCGGCCGACCAGGTCCTCGAGCACTGGCTGGCCTCGGCGCGCCGCGACGACGAGGCCCGCGGGGTCATTTGGCCGACGATTCCCGCCGACATCCTCGGGCAGGCCGGCACCGCATGGCAGATCTTCCCGAACTTCCAGATCGGCCAGGGCCTGACCAGCGCGCTGTGCTACGGCGCACGACCGCACCCCAGCTACAACCCGGACAAGTGCATCTTCGAGGTGTCGGTCTTTGAGCTGTACCCCAAAGGCCAAGAGCCCCAGACGGAATGGGAATACACCCCGGTCGGGGACCCCAGGTGGCGCTCGGTGTTGCCGCAGGACTTCTCCAACATGGCCGCCGTGCAGCAGGGCATGAAGTCACTTGGCTTCGGCGGCACCAAGCCCAACCCGTACCGCGAGCGCAGCACGGTCAACCTGCACTACCAGCTGTCGAGGTACATGGGGACCGGTGAGCCCCAGGAGCTTTCGGAAAAGGAGCGCCCCCAGGCATGACCCCCGACATGGAAACGCACCAAGACGGATGCGGGCCCACCCAGACGCCCGACGACGTCGACATCGACGCGCTGCGCGAGAAGTACCGCCAGGAGCGCGAAAAGCGGCTGCGCAAGGAAGGTTCCAAGCAGTACATCGAACTGGAGGACGACTTCGCCGGCTACTACGAGGTCGACCCCTACACACCCGCGACGCCGCGCGAGCCGATCCGCCAGGACATCGACGTCGCGGTCCTGGGCGGCGGCTTCGGGGGTCTGCTGTCGGCGGCCCACCTGAAGAAGGCGGGCGTCGACGACGTACGGGTCATCGAGCTCGGCGGCGACTTCGGCGGCGTCTGGTACTGGAACCGTTATCCCGGCATCCAGTGCGACAACGAATCCTACTGCTACATCCCGCTTCTCGAAGAGCTCGACTTCATGCCGTCGAAGAAGTTCGCCGACGGCGCCGAGATATATCAGCATTGCCGCAACATCGGCAAGCACTTCGGCCTCTACGATTCGGCGATCTTCTCCACCCAGGTGCGCGATCTGCGGTGGGACGAGGACAGCAAGCGGTGGCGGATCAGCACCAACCGCGACGACGACATCCGCGCCCGGTTCGTCGTGCTGGCGTCGGGCCCGTTCCACCGGCCCAAACTGCCGGGCATCCCCGGGATCAAGGACTTCAAGGGGCACGCGTTCCATTCGTCGCGGTGGGACTACGACTACACCGGCGGCGACACGGGCGGCAACCTGCACAAGCTGGCCGACAAGAAGGTCGCCGTCGTCGGCACCGGCGCCACTGCCATCCAGATCGTCCCGTTCCTGGCCCGAGACACCCAGCACCTCTACGTCTTCCAGCGCACCCCCTCGACGGTCGACGAGCGCAACAACGCGCCCACCGACCCGGAATGGGTCAAGACGCTGCGGCCGGGCTGGCAGCGGGAGCGGCAGCGCAACTTCCACTCCTGGACGTTCGAGGGCATGGCGCTGGGCCAGCCGGACCTGGTGTGCGACTTCTGGACCGAGCTCGGCCGCAACACGGCGGCTCGGGTGCTGGCCCTGGACGACCCCGCCTCGATGACGCCCGAGCAGTTCATGGCGATCCGCGAGGAAGAGGACTACAAGCTGATGGAGCGGCTGCGCCGCCGCATCGGGGCGATCGTCGAGGACCCGCAAACCGCCGAGGCCCTCAAGCCCTACTACCGGTTCCTGTGCAAGCGGCCGCTGTCCAACGACGAGTACCTGCCGGTGTTCAACCGGCCCAACGTCACCCTCGTCGACGTCTCGGATTCCAAAGGCGTGGAACGCATCACCGAGAAGGGTCTGGTCGCTGGCGGCGTCGAGTACGAGGTCGACTGCATCATCTACGCCAGCGGCTTCGAGATCACCACCGAGATCAGCCGCCGCTACTCCATGGAGACCATCCAGGGCCGTGACGGGCTGTCGCTGTTCGACCATTGGAGCGCCGGTTACAAAACGTTGCACGGGATGACCAGCCGGGGATTCCCCAACCAGTTCTACACGGGCTTCACTCAGGTCGGCATCTCCGCCAACATCGCGGCCAACTACGAGCTGCAGGGCGAGCACATCGCCTACATCATCGCCGAGGCGCTCAAACGCGGCGCCACCACCGTGGAGCCCAGCCAGGCGGCGCAGGAGCGGTGGTGCGCGACGATCCGCGAAACCGCGATCGACAATTCGGCGTTCGACGCCCAATGCACGCCCGGCTATTACAACAACGAAGGCGGCGGCGGGGGCGAGGGCATCCGGTCGCACCTCGGCGAGCCGTACGGCCCCGGCTTCTACGCCTTCGAGGACCTGCTCCGGGCATGGCGCGACGCAGGTGAGCTGGAAGGGTTGGTGCTCGGCGTTTGACCGAAACCATTGCGCCACAACTCCGGTTCGACGACCGCGTCGCCGTGGTGACCGGCGCCGGCCGCGGGCTGGGCCGTGCGTACGCGCAGCTGCTCGCCTCGCGCGGGGCCAAGGTGGTCGTCAACGACGTCGGCGGCGGTTTGGACGGTGAGGGTACCGACGCCGGACCGGCCGAGCGGGTGGTCGCCGAGATCACCGCGGCCGGCGGTGAGGCCGTCGCCTGCGGCGCCTCGGTGGCGACCCCCGAAGGCGGCCAGGAGATCGTCACGACCGCGCTCGAACGTTACGGCCGCATCGACGTGGTGGTGCACAACGCCGGCAACGTTCGCCGCGCCTCGCTCAAGGAGATGAGCTACGAGGACTTCGACACCGTGCTCGACGTGCACCTGCGCGGCGCGTTCCACGTCGTGCGGCCCGCCTTCCCGCTCATGTGCAACGCCGGCTACGGC
The DNA here is from genome assembly GCF_059812885.1 of Mycobacterium sp. NGS33. Classification (NCBI taxonomy): domain Bacteria; kingdom Bacillati; phylum Actinomycetota; class Actinomycetes; order Mycobacteriales; family Mycobacteriaceae; genus Mycobacterium; species Mycobacterium sp. NGS33. The sequence continues at coordinate 51,029 of NZ_JCALDN010000009.1, forward strand.
CGCATCGTGCTGACGTCGTCGATCGGCGGGCTCTACGGAAACCATCACGTGGCTAACTACGCGGCCGCCAAAGCCGGCGTGATCGGGTTGGCCAATGTCGTCGCGCTCGAAGGTGCCGCCGAGGGCGTGCGGTGCAACGTGATCGTGCCGGCCGCGGTGACGCGCATGGCCGAGGGCATCGACACCTCGTCCTATCCGCCGATGGGCGCGGAACTCGTTGCGCCCGTGGTGGGTTGGCTCGCGCACGAGTCCTGTTCGGTGACCGGCGAACTGTTCATCGCGCTGGCGGGCCGGGTGGCGCGGGCGGTGATCGCGGAGAGCCCCGGCGTGTGCCGGCCGTCGTGGACCCTCGAGGAGGTCGGCAGCCACCTGGACGCGATCCGCTACGTCGAGGCGCCGCTCATTTTCCCGGTCGTCCCGGACGGGCACAACGAGCACATCCGCTACAGCTTCGACCTGGCTCAGAGGTCAAACGAACTACACGCCTCAACCGACCACGGAGCACTCCATGGCTAGCCCGACCGGCCCAATGGCGGGGTTGCGCGTCATCGACCTCACCGCGATGGTGATGGGGCCGTACTGCACGCAGATCATGGCCGACATGGGCGCCGACGTCATCAAAGTCGAACCACCGCAGGGTGATAACACCCGCTACATCTCGGTGGGCCCGGCCCCGGGCATGAGCGGGGTGTTCGTCAACGTCAACCGGGGCAAGCGCAGCGTGGTGCTGGACCTGCGAACCGACGCCGGCGCGGACGCGTTGCGCGCCGTGGCCGAGACGGCCGACGTGTTCATCCACTCGATGCGGGCCAAGGCGATCGCCAAGCTCGGCTTTGGTTACGACGACGTCGCCGCGATCAATCCCGCTGTCGTCTATACCAATTGCTACGGGTACGGGCGCCGCGGACCCGATCACGACCGCCCCGCCTACGACGACACCATCCAGGCCGAATGCGGCCTGCCGGCCGTGCAACAGCAATTGACCGGCGAGGCCGACTATGTCGGCACCATCATGGCCGACAAGGTCGCCGGGCTGACGGCGCTGTACGCGACGACCATGGCGCTGTTCCACCGGGAGCGCACCGGGCAGGGACAGGAGGTCGAGGTCGCCATGTTCGAAACCATGGCGTCGTTCATGCTCGTCGAACACGCCAACGGCGCCCTGTTCGACCCTCCGCTCGGGCCCGCGGTGTATCCGCGCACCGTGGCGCCCAACCGCCGCCCGTACCGCACCAGCGACGGCCACATCGCCGCGTTGATCTACAACGACAAGCACTGGAACGCGTTCATGAACGCCGTTCAGCCACCGTGGGCCAGCGAGCTGTATTCGACGTTGGAGCAGCGTGCCCGCGAAATCGACACCGTCTACGGCTTGGTGGCCGAGACGATGAAGGAGCGGACCACCGCGGAGTGGCTGGCACTGCTGCGGGACCTCGAAATACCGGCCGCGCCGCTGAACACCCCGGGCGCGCTGTTCGACGATCCGCATCTCAATGCCGTCGGCATGTTCGAGACGGTGGACAGCCCGCACGGGCCGGTGCGCTTCCCGGGCGTACCCACCTGGTTCTCGCAGACGCCGGGTCGGGTCGCGGGGCCGGCGCCCGAGCTCGGCGCCCACACCGCGGAAGTGCTCGCCGAACTGGGCCTGGCCGTCGACGCGAACCCGAGATAACGCCAACTGGAACGAAATAGGCTGTCAACAAAGGAGTTTCCCACCATGGCTGTGCCGGTCTACAAGCGCATCCTCGACCTCTTCGAGGCCGAGGGCGTGAACACGCTGTTCGGCATCCCGGACCCGAACTTCGTGCACATGTTCGCCGAGGCCGACGCGCGTGGCTGGTCGGTGGTGGCACCGCACCACGAACTGAGCGCCGGATTCATGGCCGAGGCCGCGTCACGGATGACGGGTAATCCCGGCCTGTGCATCGGCACGCTCGGCCCGGGCATGGCCAACATCGCCGGGTCCATGCAGTGCGCGCTGGTGGAGAATTCGCCGGTGATCTTCCTCGGCGGGCAGCGAGCCCGCGTCACCGAGCGCCGGGTGCGCCGTGGCCGCATCCAATTCGTCCAGCAGGAACCGCTTTTCGCTGCCTCGGTGAAGTACAGCAGCTCGATCGAGTACGCCGACCAGACCGACGAGATCATCCACGAGGCCATCCGCAGGGCGATGTCCGGCACACCGGGTCCGTCCTACGTCGAGTTCCCGTCGCACGTCATCCTCTCCGAGCTCGACGTCGACACCGCGCCGCCGCCGTCGGCCTACCGGCTGGTCAACCAGGGCGCAGGCACCCGCGAGGTGGCCGAGGCGGTCGAGCTGATCCGGCAGGCCAAAAGCCCGGTCCTGTTGGTCGGCCACGCCGTGCACACCTCCCGCACCCAGCAACAGGTCAAGGAGCTGGCCGAGCTGATGGCCTGCCCGGTGATCCAGACCTCCGGCGGCACCTCGTTCATCCCGGGACTGCAGGACCGGACATTCCCCTACCTGTTCTCCCCGGCCGCCAACGAGGCCGTCGAGGAATCCGACCTGTGCGTCGCGCTGGGCACCGAACTCGGCGAGCCGATGCACTACGGCAGGACCCAGCACTGGGCCGCCAACAACGCGAACCGCAAATGGGTGCTGGTGGAACAGGACCCGACCGCCATCGGCGTCAACCGCCCCGTCGACGTGGCACTGGTCGGAGACCTGCGCGGCGTGGTGCCGCAGCTGGTCGACGCGCTCAAGGAGTCCCCACGCAAGCCGGCGCCCGCACTGCAGGCCCTGATCGACAAGGACACGAAAGAGCTTGCAGATATGGCGGAGTCGGCACCGTCCGGGCGTTCGCCGATCCATCCGGCGCGTTACGTCGTCGAGGCCACCAAGGCGTTCAACGAACTCTCCGACGGCATTCTGGTGCGCGACGGCGGCGCGACCGTGATCTTCCAATGGACCTACTCGCAGTCCAAACCGCGCGACGTCATCTGGAACCAGAACTTCGGCCACCTGGGTACCGGCCTGCCCTACGCCGTAGGAGCCTCCGTCGCCGAGGGCGGCAAGCGCCCGGTGATGCTGCTGACCAGCGATTCGGCCTTCCTGTTCCACATCGCCGAGTTGGAAACCGCTGCGCGGCAAAACCTTCCGCTGGTCTGCGTGGTGGGCGTCGACCACCAGTGGGGCTTGGAGGTGGGCGTGTACAAGCGCACCTTCTCCCAGCCGTCGCCGCAGCCGGGTGTGCACTGGAGCAAGGACGTGCGAATCGACAAGGTCGCCGAGGGCTTCGGCTGCCACGGCGAGTACGTCGAGAAGGAATCCGAGATCGGCCCGGCGATCGCTCGCGCCTACGCCAGTGGCAAAGTCGGCGTGGTGCACGTGTGCATCGATCCGAAGGCCAATTCCGAGGAGATGCCCAAATACGACCGATTCCGGACCTGGTACGCCGAAGGCACTCAGTAGGACCCGCAGTCAGAAAGAGGATCGATGTCATGCGCGAATACCTGAAGTTCTACATCGACGGACGGTGGGTCGACCCGGTGCGCCCCAACGCCTTCGACGTGGAAGACCCGGCAACCGAGCAGGTGTCCGGAAAGATCTCGCTAGGGTCGGCCGCCGACGTCGACGTCGCGGTCAACGCCGCGCGGCGAGCCTTCACCGGCTGGTCGCAGAGCACCCGCGAACAGCGCCTGGACCTATTGCAGGCGATCCTCGCCGAATACCAGAAGCGCGCGGACGATCTCGCGCAGGCGGTCACCGAGGAAATCGGCGCGCCGCCCTCGCTGGCCGCGGGGCCCCAGGTCTTTTTGGGGATCGGTCACCTGACGACGGCCATCGACGCGCTGAAGAACTTTGCGTTCTCCGAACAGAAGGGTGCGACGCTGATCGCCAAGGAGCCGATCGGCGTCTGCGGTTTGATCACGCCCTGGAACTGGCCGATCAATCAGGTCGCGGTCAAGGTCTACCCGGCATTGGCGACGGGGTGCACCGTCATCCTGAAACCGTCTGAGGTGGCGCCGTATTCGCCCTACATCTTCGCCGAGATCCTGGACGCCGCGGGCGTGCCGGCCGGGGTGTTCAACCTGATCAACGGCGATGGTGCGGGCGTCGGTGTGGCCCTGGCCAGCCATCCCGACATCGACATGGTGTCGTTCACCGGGTCGACCCGCGCCGGCGTCGAGGTCGCCAGGAACGCCGCCCCTACCGTCAAGCGGGTCACCCAGGAGCTTGGCGGCAAAAGCCCCAACATCGTCCTCGACGACGCTGGCTTCGCCGAGGGCGTCCGGGCCGGCGTGGCCAACATGATGCCCAATTCCGGGCAGAGCTGTAACGCGCCCTCGCGGATGCTGGTGCCGAATTCCCGCATGGACGAGGCCATTACCCTCGCGCGTGAGGCCGCCGAACAGATCCCGGTGGGCAGCGGCGAGGCGACGGCGATCGGGCCGGTGGCGTCCAGAGCGCAGTTCGAGAAGGTGCAGCGCCTGATCCAGCAGGGCGTCGACGAGGGCGCGACCGTGGTCACGGGCGGGCCCGGCCGACCGGCCGGGCTGGACAGGGGTTACTACGTCAAGCCGACCGTCTTCGCGCATGTGACCAACGACATGACCATCGCCCGCGAGGAGATCTTCGGGCCGGTGCTGTGCATCCTCGGCTACGACGACCTCGACCAGGCCGTCGAGATCGCCAACGACACCGAATACGGCCTCGCCGGGTTCGTCTCGGGGGCCGACCTCGACACCGCACGCGAGGTGGCCCGCAAGATCCGCGCGGGATGGGTGACGATCAATCACGCCTTCGACATGAACGCGCCGTTCGGCGGCTACAAGCGCAGCGGCAACGGCCGCGAGTGGAGCGAGTTCGGCTTCCACGAGTACCTGGAAGTCAAGAGCACGCTGGGCTACGCGCCCGACGAGGCCTGACCCGCCGGGCCGAAACCCGAACGCAGCACGGAGAAAAACGCCTCGCGTGTCCTCCACGTGATCCGGCGCGCCCGCCTCTAGGCTGGCTTGCTGAACTCAACAGGAGGGGCAGCGACGTATCGGCATCAACCATGGCGCCGGGCGAGATGGTAGTTACGGCGCGCTGACGACAAGCACCGAGCCGGGCGGGTCTTACCCCGCACCGGCTCGTCGTTCTCGGCCTCGATGGGTCGCCCCCGTGCGCCGGGTCGGCCGCCTGGCGATCTGGGACCGGCCGGAGCGCGCCAGCGGAATCCCCGCGCTCGACGGGCTGCGCGCGATCGCGGTCGCACTGGTGCTCATCGGACACGGCGGCATCCCGGGGGTCACCGGCGGATTCATCGGCGTCGACGTGTTTTTCGTGCTCAGCGGATTCCTGATCACCTCGTTGCTGCTGGACGAGTTGGGGCGCACCGGCCGTATCGAGTTGACCGGCTTCTGGATTCGGCGCGCGCGGCGATTGCTGCCCGCGCTGGTGCTGATGGTGCTCACGGTGGCCGCGGCCCGCCAGCTGCTGCCCGACCGGTCGCTGACCGGCCTGCGCGACGACGCCATCGCCGCCTTCGTGTGGATGGCGAACTGGCGCTTCGTCGCCCAGAAGACGGACTATTTCACCCAGGGTGCGCCGCCCTCGCCGCTGCAGCACACCTGGTCACTGGGGGTCGAGGAGCAGTACTACTTCGTCTGGCCGGTGCTGCTGATCGCGGTCACGCTGCTGCTCGCCGCGCGCGCGAAGCGGCGCTCGACGCGGGCCACCGTCGGCGGCGTCCGGTTCGCCACGTTCCTGATCGCCACCGTGGGCGCGCTGGCCTCCGCGGCGATCGCGATCGTGATGACGTCGGACGGCACCCGCGACCGGATCTACTTCGGGACCGACACCCGCGCGCAGGCGTTGCTGGTGGGCGCCGCGTCGGCCGCCCTGCTGGTTCGCGACTGGCCATCGATGAACCGCGGCTGGTGCATGATCCGCACGCGGTGGGGCCGCCGCGTGGCCCGAATCCTGCCGGTGCTGGGTCTGGCGGGGCTGGCGACGGCGACGCACTACGCCACCGGTGCCAGCGGCGAATTCCGGCACGGCTTGCTGATCGGCGTCGCGGTGGCCGCCGTGATCGTGATCGCCCCGGTCGCGCTGGAGCAGCGCGGACTCGTCGCGCGGGCACTCGCATTGCGCCCGCTGGTCTGGCTGGGAACCATCTCCTACGGCGTGTACCTGTGGCACTGGCCAATCTTCTTGGCGCTCAACGGCGAACGCACCGGGTGGTCCGGGCTGCCGTTGTTCGCCGCGCGGTGTGGGGCCACGCTGGTGGCGGCCGCGGTGTCGTATTGGCTGCTCGAGCAACCCATTCGGCGCTGGCGACCGGCGCGGGTGCCGTTGCTGCCGCTGGCGGCCGCGACCGTGGCCAGCGCCGCCGCGGTGACGCTGCTGGTGGTTCCCGTGGGCACCGGGCCAGGCCTGCGTGAGGTCGGTCTGCCGCCCGGCGTCTCGGCGGTCGCGGCGGTCTCGCCGTCGCCGCCCGGGGTGAGCCGGCCGCGGGATGCCAACCGGCCGTTCACCGTCTCGGTGTTCGGGGATTCGATCGGCTGGACCTGGATGCACTACCTGCCCCCGACGCCGGGGTTCGCGTTTCTCGATCACACGGTCATCGGATGCAGCCTGGTCCGCGGGACCCCGTACCGCTACATCGGCCAGACGTTGGAGCAACGGTCCGAATGCGACGGCTGGCCGATCCGCTGGTCGCGGCAGGTCAGCCAGGACCAGCCGGACGTCGCGCTGCTGGTCATCGGCCGCTGGGAAACGGTGGACCGGGTGAACGAGGGGCAGTGGACCCACATCGGCGACCCGACCTTCGACGCCTACCTCAACGGCGAGCTCGAGCGGGCGCTGACCATCGTCGGTGCCACCGGTGTCCACGTGGTGGTCGCCACCGTCCCCTACAGCCGGGGCGGTGAAAAACCGGACGGCCGCCTGTATCCCGAGGACCAGCCGGACCGGGTCAACCTGTGGAACACCATGTTGCGCAAGACCGTTAGCCACCACCCGAACGTCGCGATCCTCGATTTGAACAAGAAGCTGTGCCCCGACGGTGTCTATACCGCCAAGGTCGACGGCATCAAGGTGCGCAGCGACGGTGTCCACCTCACCCCCGAAGGGGTGAAGTGGCTGACGCCGTGGCTCGAGGAATCGCTGAGGTAGCCGCTAACCGCTTGTGCGGCAGCTGATCTCCATGCTGTCGCTGTCGCGAACCTGGAAGTTGAAGCTCACATAGCCGTTGTCGGGGTTGCGCACCCGGTCCAGATACGGCTGGGTGTCGGCAGAATTGGTGTTGTCGGCCACGACCAGCACCCCGGGCGACAGCCGCGGCTCGAGCAGCTCGATGATCGGCAGGTACAGGTCTTTCCAGCCGTCGAGCAAGACGAATCCGACCGGCCCCGGCAAATCCGCCAGCGTGGACAGCGCATCGCCTTCGAGGATGGTGATGACGTCGTCCAGGCCGGTCTCGGCGAACGTCTGCTTGGCCGCGGCGATCTTGGTGTCGCTCAGCTCGGTGGTCACCACCCGGCCGGTGCCGTTGTCGCGCACCGCGGCGGCCAGGTGAAGGGCGGAAATGCCGAAAGACATACCGAATTCGACGATGGTGGCCGGTCGGGTGGCCCGGACCAGTGAGTACAGCAACCGGCCGGCTTCCGGTGTCACCGGGATGTAGAACTCGCTCATCGCCTCGGCCCGCTCCTGGGCGGTCATCGGCCGATCGAAAGTTCCGCGCCGCTCGCGCAACAGCGACATCTGGTTCTTCGACTCGGCATACATGCGGTCGAGCACCGACGCGACCCGGGCATCCTGCAACGTTGTGGTCATGGCATTCGAGCCTAGGCGGGCAGCCTGAGCGCGCGCTGGGAGTGCGGCGGTGGGCGTCAGCGATCGGTTATGCGTTTGACGAGGCTGCGACCGCGGTGCCACTATGGACTCCGCAAGCACCTCGGTAGGTGAGGCGTCTGCATGGATACAGGCCACTGACCCCGAACGTCGAGAGACGCCCCGGGTCAGGACAGCTCTTCCCGGACTAAGGGTTGAGCCCAAGTGGCTTCTGGACGGGGAGCGATCCCAAGCGCGGCGAAGCCGAACGCAGCGGGTCGCGACCATCGGTAACGTCCGGATACGCCGTGCAGTGCCGAAGCTCCGACGAGAGGGGTGCGGCGCGCGGTTTATGCCGTGGGTCATTCCTGCCTCTCTCGTTTTTGGTGATGTAGTGACACCCGCGTGTGTCTTGGCCGTGAGGAGGTGAGGGCGAGATGAGTCCCGGCGATAGTCCCTATCCGAAATCCGTCTTGTCCCGATCCGGTTCCGGCATTTCCTTCACCGCCTGACCTCGCCCGGTCCCGCGCGGCTGAACCGCCATGCCGATGCCGATCGGACCCTTCGGCAGGAGAAAATCATGGCTTTTGTTGTTACACACCGTTTTTCCGTCGCTTCCAGGATGCGTGGACGGTCCATGCTTCGTGCTGGCCGGTTGTTGGCCAACAGGTTTCACCTGCGGGCCAGCCTGACTCCCCAGGAGCGGGCCAACCTGTACGTCTCGAGGATGCCGATCGCGGTGGTCACCGCGTCGCTTGGTGGGCACGCCTCGGGCTCGGACAGCAACCACCGTTGAGCCGTTCCGCAGGCCCTCGGCGGCGGACGGTATAGCGTCGTCCGCCGCCGTGGGCGCGTCGAGCGCCGCAACCGCGACCGCCCCCTAACGTCACCGCGGCGTGAGAACCGCTCGAGATAGCGAGGATTCGATGACTTCGATCCAGACCGGCGGCGGCCGCCGGGCACCGGCGCCCAGCCGGACCACTGCCACGCCGGAAAGCGCACCCTCCGGTGCCGAAGACGCGACCGTGCTGGATGGCGCGCACGCCGGCGACATCGTCGGTGCGTTCGGGCGCATCCGGCGCGACGGGACCGTCGCTCACGGGGCGTTCAGCGGACGCTGGCGGCGCCTGCGGACACTGGCGGTCATCACCGGTCCCGGGCTCATCGTCATGGTGGGCGACAACGACGCCGGTGGCGTCGCGACCTACGCGCAGGCCGGCCAGAACTACGGCATGGGCCTGCTGTGGACGCTGGCCCTGCTGATTCCGGTGCTGTACGTCAACCAGGAGATGGTGCTGCGGCTGGGCGCGGTGGCACGGGTTGGCCACGCGCGCTTGATCTTCGAGCGGTTCGGCAAGTTTTGGGGCGCCTTCAGCGTCGGCGATCTGTTGATCCTCAACGCCTTGACCATCGTCACCGAATTCATCGGTGTTTCACTGGCTCTCGGCTTCTTGGGCTGCCCGCGGGCCGTCGCCGTCCCGGCCGCCGCCGTCCTGCTGTTCGCCGTGGTGGCCGGCGGGTCGTTCCGCCGCTGGGAGGGGTTGATGTTCCTCCTGATCGCGGTGAATGTCTTGATCGTCCCGATGGTGGTGCTGGTGCATCCGGCCCCGAAAGCCACCGTCGCCGGCCTGATCCCGCAATTTCCAGGTGGGCTCAACTCGACGGTGCTGTTGCTGGTGGTCGCGATCGTGGGCACCACCGTCGCGCCGTGGCAGCTGTTCTTCCAGCAGTCCAACGTGGTGGACAAGCGCATCACCGCCCGCTGGATCCCCTATGGCCGAGCGGATTTGGTGATCGGGATCGTCGTGGTCATGGTCGGCGCGACGGCGCTGATGGCGGTGGCGGCGTTCGGCTTGGCCGGCACCGCCGACGCGGGTCACTTCACCGACGCGGGCGCGGTCGCCGCCGGGTTGTCCACGCATCCGGGCCGCGCGGTCGGCGTGCTGTTCGCCATCATCCTGCTGGACGCGTCGCTGATCGGCGCCAACGCCGTCGGGCTGGCGACCACCTATGCGGTCGGTGATGCCATGGGCAAGCGGCACTCGTTGCACTGGAAGATCAGCGAGGCCCCCCTGTTCTACGGGGGCTACGCGCTGCTGCTCGGGTGTTCGGCGGCGGTCTCCTTCAGCCCCGATCACATCCTGGGCCTGGTGACCCAGGGCGTGCAGGCCCTCGCCGGTGTGCTGCTTCCCTCGGCGACCGTCTTCCTGGTGCTGCTGTGCAACGATCGGGCGGTGCTGGGACCGTGGGTGAACACGGTGCGGCAGAACATCATTGCGTGGACCATCGTGTGGTGTCTGGTGCTGCTGTCACTGGCATTGACGGCGACCACCTTCTTCCCCGGTCTCGCCACGGGCACCATCGAGGCGGGCCTGGCGGCCGGTGCGGGGGTCGGCATCGTCGGCGGCGCGGTGATGATCGTCGCCGGGCGGCGACACCGGAACCTGACCGAGGCCGAGGCGATCGTGCGCACGCTCGGGGGCGGCCTGGATCCCGGGGAGGTCGACGAGCTCGACGATGCCGCGACGCTGACGCGCGCCGAGCGCCGCGCGATACGCCGCCAGGACCGCGCCGGCTGGCAAACCCCCAACCTCGCGTTGCTCGATCGGCCGGCGATGTCGCCGATGCGCCGGGCGGGGCTGTTCACGCTGCGGGGTTACCTGGTGGTCGCGGTCGCATTCGTCATCATCAAGATCGTGCAGGCCGGCGTCGTCGGCCCGGCCGCCTCATTGTGAGTTGGTCGGCAGCAGAACGATTTTGCCGTGGGTGTGCCGCCGCTCGAGCTCGGCATAGGCGTCGGCGACCCGGTCCAGCGGGTAGGTCGCCGCGATGTCGAACTCGATGGCGCCGGACACGATCAGCTCGGCCATCTCGGCGAGCACCTCGGGTGTCGAGGCCTCCATGCTGCCCTCGGTCTTGGCGCCCACTTCGCCGGCCTTCTGGAAGGAGATGATGGTGTCGATCCGATCGGGCGCCACGCCGAGATCGACGGCCAGTTGGACATAGTCCGGGCCGAACAGGTCGATGAAGGCGTCGATTCCGTCCGGCGCCGCGGCACGCAGCCGCTCGGCGAGCCCGTCACCGTAGGCGATCGGGATAACGCCCCGCGCGCGCAGCCAGTCGGCATTGCCGGGCCCCGCGATGCCGAGCACTCGGGCTTGACGCAGGGCCAGAAGCTGCACGACCAGGCTGCCCACCCCGCCCGCGGCGGCAGACACCGCGATCGTCTCGCCCGGTTGCGGCGCCACCGCACGCACAGCCGCATAGGCCGTCGCGCCGACCACATAAAGCGAACCCGCTGCCTCCCAGCCGAGTTGGGGAGGCTTGCGGATCAATTGGCCCACCGGAACCGCGGCGTGCGTGGCGTGGCTGGACCGGCGCATGCTGAATCCCAACACCTCGTCGCCGACCGAGAACTCGGTGACGCCGGCCCCCACGGCGGTGACGACGCCGGCGAGGTCGCTGCCCTGGCCGGAGGGGAAGGTGGCCGGGAAGATCTCGTGCATCGCCCCGGTCCGGATGCCGGCCTCGCCGGGGTTTATCCCCGCGGCTCGCACTTCGACGACCACCTCACCCGGGCCGGGGGAGGGCATCTCGATGTCCGCCACGTACAACACCTCGCGTCCCCCGTAACGGTCGAACCGTACTGCGCGCGCCGCTACCGCCGTCATACCGATCTCCTTTCGCGCGAGGATCCCGTTGCCCACGCCAGCATAGGCGCGTCAAAGTGCTACCCACCGGGTGGCGAGTGGGCATATGTTCGTAGGAAGCCTGGTGTACATCACCATTTCGCCTGCGGCGTAGGGAGCCGCGGTGAAGGCCGGATACCGATGACACGTGGGAGGGACACGCGTGGGAATTGATCGGATCGGCATCGCCGCCGGTGTCGTTGCCGTCATCGTGGTGGGGGCCGCAAGCGCCGGCTGCGGGGGCGCCGACAAGACCGCACAGCCGTCGTCGAGTTCCTCCGCGTCGACCACTTCGAGCGCGGTCACCGGCCCGCCGTCGGCACAGCCCTCGGATTACGGCTCCTTGTTGATCAAGCAGAACGACGTCGGGGGCGGCCTGACCGCGCCCCAGTCGCCCATGCTCAACCCCAACAACGCCCCGGGAGTCGCGCAGCTGTTCGCCAACGCCGACAGCAGCCGCCGGCTGTGGGACACCATCGTGATTACCGCCGACCCGCCGGCGGCAGCGGCCGAATTGGCCACCACCCAAGGCAGTTACAACGGCAAGGTGAACGGGAACTGGCAACCGCTTGCCGTCGGGGCCAACGGGGTCACCATATCGGGGATCTCGCCGGACAACTCCCAGGCGATGACCGTGTTGATCTTCACCGAAGGCAAGGCGCTGGTCACCCTGGAATTCGACAGCGCACCCAACGACCCGACCGATCCGGCGGTCGCACTCGACATCGGCCGCAAGCAGGATGACGCGATCAAACACGGGCTCCCCGGCTGATTCGGGTGTCGTTACACCAGGCCCAGTAAACCCAGATCCGCGACGTACTTATCGATCAGCGCCGCCGACAGATGCGGAATATCGTGGTCTGCACCGATTTTCGCGGCCCGCACGGCGTCGCGGAACACGTCGGTGGGGGCCGGCGCGCCGCGCAGCGGTATCTCCGGTTTGCGGTAGGCGTCCAACAACGGCAGTACCGAAAGCTGACGCTGCTTGTCCGGCAACGCGCGGATGGCCGTGGTGAATCGGGTCAACCATTCGTCGTAGTCGTCGATGCGGCGGATGTCGTGCCCGGCGGCGATCAGCCAGTCGACGAACACATCGAGGGAGATGCCGTCGTCGTGCGGGTTCATCACGTCGAAGGACCGGTAAACCCCGGAAGTATCAGCGGCCGTGGCGATCTGCTCGCCGAGCGTGGTCACCGCTTCGGCGACGAAGTCGGCGGGCAGCCCGTCATAGTGGGCCACCGCTCGGTTTCCGTGCGGATCGGCCTGGTAGAAGGAGCCCGGTGCGATGCCGGTGATCAACAAGCTGAACAGCAGCCGGGTGAACGCATCCGGCACGTTCAGCTGGCCGGCATACCGGCTGTGCGCCAGGATCATGTCGGACCGGAATACGGCGACCGGCAAGCCGCACAGGTCGTGCGCCTCGCGCAGCAACACCTCCCCGGCCCACTTGCTGTTGGCGTAGCCGTTGGCGTAGCTGTCGTCGACCGGCCGTACTGCGCTGACGGCGCGGATGTCACCGTCCTCGGCGAACGTGGCCGGATCGACCGACAGGGCCACCGCGACGGTCGACATGTACGTGACGGGTTTGATCCGCGTCGTGATGGCCAGGCGAATCAGCTCGGCCGTCCCCACCGCGTTGGGACCGAAGAGTTGGTCGTAGGGCAGCACGTGGTTGACCAGCGCGGCCGGGTGCACGATCAAATCCACACTGTGCGCCAGGCGCTCCCACGTCGGCTGTGCCAGGCCAAGATTGGGCTCGCCGATATCGCCGACGATGACCTCGAGGTGGTCGGCGGCCAGCGCGCGGAACCGCTCCAGCAGTTGCGGATCCCCGCTGTCGAACACAGCCTCGAGCCGTTTGGCGGCGGCCGAGGTGTCCGCGGCGCGGATGACCGCGATGAGAGTTCCGCCGGTTTCGGCCAGCCGTTCGAGCCACTCCAGGAGGAGGAAACGCCCGAGGTAACCATTGGCACCGGTGAGCAGCACGGTATGAGGTGTGCCCGTCGCGCGCGGCAGCGCCGGGGCCTCGGCCAGGGTGGTGGCGTCGATGAACTTGTCTAGCGTGAGGTCCGAGGCGCGGACTTGCGTCCCGCCCTGACCGTGCACCGTGGCGAAGGTAGGCCGCCGGGATTCCGAGTCACGCTCGGCCTCGACGTATTTCGCGAGCTGACCCAGATCGGTTGCCGGTCCGGTGATCATCCCCACCGGTACCTCGACGTCGAAGATGTCCCGCAACAGGTTGGAAAAGGTCAGCGCCGACAGGGAATCACCGCCGAGATCGATGAATAAAGCGTCCGGTGGCGGGGGGCCGCCGGCCAAGCCCAGCAGCGCCTCGGCCGCGCGGGCGAGTGTCACGATCACCGGCCGGTCGGCCGCGCCTTCGCGCAAGGCGCGCAGTTCGGCCACCCGGTTCTCGGCCAGCTCCGCGTACAGCTGTTCGAGCCGAGCGCCGTAGTGCTCCTTGAGCTTTGGCCGCAGCAGCTTGCCCACGCCGGACAGCAGGCCGTTGTCCTCGCTGAACGGCTCGGTCTCGACCAGGAAGTCGACGGGCACCTCGTAGGACTGCAGCTCGGCGAGTTTGGCCGTCTGGCGTAGCGACTCGCCGAGAGCTGCCTTCAGTCCGTCGGCATCGCCGGCGTACCGCTGCGCGGCATCGTCGGTCGGGACGACCACGGCCAGCAGATAGGGCCGTTCGCTGTTGCCGTAGACGAAGATCTGGCGAACCAGAGCCGCGCTGGAGAACACCGATTCCAGGCGCGCCACGGCGACGAACTCACCCTGGGCCAATTTCAGCACGTTGTTGCGGCGGTCGACATAGGCGAGCCGGCCCGGCTCCAGCTCGGCCATGACGTCACCGGTGCGGTAAAAGCCGTCGGCGTCGAACGCGTTGGCGGTGACGTCGGGTCGTTTGAAATATCCGGGCGTCGCGGTCAGCGACTTCACCAGCAATTCGCCTCGCGGATAGGGCTTGTCGGTGCGGAAATACCCCAACTCGGGGACGTCGATGAGCTTGTAGTCCAGCACCGGCGGCTGGGTGATTCGTCCGTCCTTGGTCACCATGCCGACCTCGGTCAGGCCGTAACCGTCGAGAACGTGGACGTCCAAACAGGTCTCGATGAAGGCGCGCATCTCCGCGGCCAGCGGGGCGGTGCCGCAGAACGCGGTCACCACGCGTCCACCGAGGACCTGCTCGCGCAGCTCGGCCTGCGCCTGAGCCTGCGCGTCGCGGGGTTGCACGCCCGACACCTCGAGACGGTCGACCGCGCTCTGGTAGCGCTGGTAGAGCATTTCCGCCACCCGCGGCACCAGCCCCATTTCGGTGGGGCGCACCAGGTTCCAATCGTCGAACAAGGTCGACAGGTCGCTTTCCGGGACGAAATAACTGGTGCCGCCGGCCTGGAAGGCCGTCGACAGCGGTATCCGGCCGCCCAGGTGATTCAACGGCATGAAGTTCACGTTGATCACCGGCGTGTCCGTGAAGTCGGGCATCAGTTCGGTGGTCCACAGCTTGCAGAGCATCCGCTCGGTGTACATGGCGCCTTTGGGCAATCCGGTGCTGCCCGACGTGTACATGATCATGGCCAGCCGCTCATCGGTGTCGCCGGTGAACATCGGCTCCCGGGGCAGGCTACGTCCGCGCTCGATCACCGCTGCGAGCGTCTCGATGGTCACCGGGATGCCGGCGCCGGCCAGCTTCGCCTGCGCGCGTTCGACCGCCTCGCGTTGGTCATCGACCTCGGGCTGGTAGTCGAACACCACCACCCGCCGCAGCGACGAGGTGCCGAGCACGGCTTCGACAGCGAGGTCGAGATAGCCGACACCGGCGGCCAATACGGACGGCTCGACCTCGTCGACGATCGGCTTCAGTCGTGACGCGGTCGTGTTGTGTTGCAGCGGCACGGCCACCAGGCCGAGATAGCCGCAGACGAGATCGATGGTGAGGTATTCGGCGCTCGCGAAACCCACGGTGGCGACGAAGTCCCCGGGCGCCACGGGGTTGGTGGCGTCGCGTCGCCAGGCGGCGGCGATGGCGCGCACGTCGGCCCACAGCTCGCGGTAGGTCATGGTGTCGAACCGGGGCAGCAGTTGCGCGCTGGTGCGGCCGGTGCCGGGGTCGGTCGTCAAGGCGCGGGCCCGCCACCCCAGTACGGGGCGTTCGGCATAGCCCCGGGCAAAGGTTTCCAGGATCTGCGGCAGCCGCAGGCCGGGTTGGCGTGCCGCGCTCTGCAGGGCGGGGTCTGGCTTGGCGCTTCGGAACTCGTCGTCGCGGGCGTCCAATTCGCTGATGCGCTGGGCTACCTGCTGGCGCGCCGCGCTGATCGGGCCTGTGGAGCCGCCGTTCGCTCGCTTCGCTTCATCGGTCATGGCCCGCCTCCCGTTTCGATCCAGTCGTCTACCGGAACGAACCCCCGCGGGCCAGGCTTCCGTTCACCGGTTGTGACGGTTGTCACACCGCGGCCGTGGCGCGCCAATCAACCCCGACGGCGCCGAAATGCGCGCGGTGCGGCTCAGGCCACGACCTGAATGGGGTCCCCGACGTTCACCTCGTTGAAGTACCAGGCGGCGTTGTCGGGACTGAGGTTGATGCAGCCATGGCTGACGTTGGCGTAGCCCTGGGAATCGACCGACCACGGGGCCGAGTGCACGTAGACACCACTCCAGGTGACGCGCACGGCGTAGGAGGCGGTGATCTTGTATCCCTCGGGGGAGCTCAGGGGGATGCCGATGGTCCGCGAGTCCATCACCACGGTGCGCTGCTTTTCCAGCGCGGTGAAGCTGCCGATCGGGGTGGGACGGCTGGGCTTGCCCATCGACGCCGGCATGGTGCGCAGCACCTCTCCGTCCCTGCTCACCGTGAAGGTGTGCTTGGAAATGCTGGCGACGCCCAGCAGCGCTTCACCGGTGTCGAATCCGGTCGTCATGGCCTGAATGCCCACCGAGACGTGGGTGTGGGTGGGCCAGTACTGGTTCGGGACCCATTGCACCACGGTGTCGTGGACCCACTCGAAGTGTCCGGGCGTGCCGCTGGGCGAGGTCACGTGAATGGACCGCTCGGCCGCGGACCGATCGGCCACCGGGGCGGTGAACGTCACCACCACGGGGTGGGCCACGCCGACCACGGCCCCGTTAGCGGGCAAAACCGAGGCGACGTCCGGGGTGGGTTGCGGTACCGGCACGGCGGCGGTGCTGTGACCGACCGGCCCCACCAGCCCCATCGCCGTGATCGCGACCATAACAAACAGATAACGAACGCCTCGACGCATAGCGTCCACCCTTCGAGATGGTGCGATCAACACACGAATATCCTACTGGTTACCCACTGATGGCCGGTTTCAGCAAACAATGACAGCTCGGCCCGCTCGCCACGGTAACGATCCGATCACCGATCGGGTTCAGTTGCGTCAGGGGCGCAGCCGAGGGGTGTGGACCCGTCGCGGCAACCGCTGGGTCGCGGCGCGCGGACCTGCTTGGCCCACCTGCCGGCAACGCGTTAGCCTCAGCGGGATCGGTGCCGAAAATGCCGAGCCCGGATACGAGGGAGTGCGGGTGCTCTTCCGCCAACTGGAGTACTTCGTTGCGGTCGCTTCCGAGCGGCACTTCGCCCGGGCGGCCGAAAAGTGCTTCGTTTCCCAGCCCGCGCTGTCGGCGGCGATCGCCAAGCTGGAACGGGAGTTGAACGTCACGCTGATCAACCGCGGGCACAGCTTCGAGGGCCTCACGCCCGAAGGGGAGCGGTTGGTGGTGTGGGCCAGGCGGATTCTCGCCGAGCACGACGCGTTCAAATCCGAAGTGGACGCCGTGCGCTCCGGCATCACCGGGACGCTGCGGTTGGGTACCGTGCCGACCGCGTCCACGACGGCGTCCCTGGTGCTCTCGGCGTTTTGTTCGGCACACCCGTTGGTGAAGGTGCACATCCTTTCTCGCCTGGCGGCGAGCGAACTGTACCGGCGCCTGCGCGAGTTCGAGCTCGATGCCGCCATCGTGCACGCGGCGCCCGACGAGGCTCATGACGTGAACGTGGTTCCGCTCTACCAGGAGCGCTACGTGCTGCTGGCGCCCGCGGACATGGTGGGATCCGGCGCGGCGACGATGACCTGGGTCCAAGCCGCCCAGTTGCCGTTGGCGTTGCTCACGCCCGACATGCGCGATCGTCAGATCATCGACAAGGCCTTCGCCGACCATTCCATCGCCGTCAGCCCGCAGGTCGAAACCGATTCCGTGGCATCGCTATTCGCTCAGGCGTCGGCGGGCAACTGTGCGTCCATCGTCCCGCACACGTGGCTGTGGACATCGCCGCTCGGGCCCGACATCCGGGCGGTGGAACTGGTCGATCCGGTGCTCAAGGCCGATGTCGCCCTGGCCACCAACGCCACCGGGCCCGGCTCACCGATCGCCCGCGCGCTGGCCGCGTCCGCCGGGCAGCTGGCGCTCAACGAGTTCTTCGACGCGCAGCTGCTCGGAGTTACCCGCCGGCGTTGACCGGCCGCGGTGTCGCCGCGCTGGCCGGGTTCAGGTTGGCCAGGTGCCCGCTTTCCACCCCCGCCGCCGGGTCGAGTTCGCAGTCGATGATCGACGGCCCCGCGGAGCCGATCGCCTCGCTCAGCGCGGCGCGCAGCTCCGACGGGTCGGCGACGTGATATCCCTTGCCGCCGAACGCTTCCGCGAGCAGTTCGTGGCGCGCGCGGGCGTTCAGTACGGTCGGCGCCGGATCCGACGCCGTCGCGGCCGTGCGGGGTGCGGCCTCGTCGCCGCGGTAGACGCCGCCGTTGTTGAGGATGACGACGGTGACCGGCAGGCGGTAGCGGCAGATGGTTTCGATCTCCATGCCGCTGAAGCCGAATGCGCTGTCACCCTCGATCGCGACCACCGGCTTGCCGGTCTCGACGGCCGCGGCGATCGCGTAGCCCATCCCGATGCCCATCACGCCCCAGGTGCCCGTGTCGAGCCGGTGCCGCGGCAGCTCCATGTCGATGACATTGCGGGCCAGGTCGAGCGCGTTGGCCCCTTCGTTGATGATGTACACGTCCCGGTTGTCCTGCAGGACAGAGCGAATCGCACCGAGGGCGTTGTAGAACCGCATGGGGTGCGGATCGTCGGCCAGACGGTCGCGCATCTTGGCGTCGTTGCGGGCGCGGCGCTCGGCCAGCTCGCGCGTCCACTCCGGTGGCGCGGTGATGGGCCGCACGGCCACGCCGTCACACAGTGCGGACAGCACCGAGCCGATGTCGCCGGCCAGCGGCGCATCGATCCGCTGGTTGCTGTCGAACTCGGCGGCGGCGATGTCCACCTGCAAAAATTTGGCGTCTGGGCTCCACTGCGGCGAATCCCCATGACCCAGCAGCCAATTCAGCCGGGCGCCGACCAGTAGGACCGCGTCGGTGCGGGCGATCGCCAGCGAGCGGGCGGCCGCGGCCGACTGGGGGTGTGAATCGGGCAGTAGGCCCTTGGCCATCGACATGGGCAGGAACGGAATCCCCGTCGACTCGACGAACCGACGAATCACGTTGTCGGCCTGGGCATACGCCGCGCCCTTGCCGAGCACGATCAGCGGCCGCTGCGCGTGTGCCAGCACGTCCAGCGCGCGTTCGATCGCCTCGGGCGCCGGCAGCTGCCGGGGCGCGGGGTCCACGACCCGCCAGATCGAGTCCGCCCCCGCGACGGCGTCCATGGCCTGGCCCAGCACCTCGCCGGGGATGTCCAGGTAGACGCCGCCGGGCCGCCCGGAGACCGCGGTGCGAATGGCGCGGGCGATGCCGCGCCCGATGTCCTCGATCCGGCTGATCCGATAGGCGGCCTTCGCGAACGGCTGCGCGGCGTTGAGCTGGTCCAGGTCCTGATAATCGCCGCGCTGCAGATCCACCAGCGCCCGGTTGCTGGAACCGGAAATCTGAATCATCGGAAAGCAATTCGTGGTCGCATTCGCCAGGGCCGGCAGCGCGTTGAGGAAGCCGGGTCCGGACGTCGTGAGGCACACGCCGGGGCGGCGGGTGAGGAATCCGGCTGCGGCGGCGGCATTTCCGGCCGAGGCTTCCTGCCGGAAACCGATGTAGCGGATTCCGGACGCCTGCGCGACGCGGGCGAGGTCGGTGATCGGGATGCCGACGATGCCGTAGATGGTCTCGACACCGTTGGCCTTGAGCGCATCCACCACCAGGTGAAAGCCGTCGGTCAGGCGTGTCGGCTCGGGCGCCGAGCTTCCGGATGCCGAAGCTGTGGACATGTGACGACTCCTCGGATGCGTGCGGTCGGCGGGCTCGACGCGCCGGGCGGGTACTGCTGTAGCCCTCACTGTGGCCCCAGCGCACATCGCGTGTCCAAGACGAAGGCACTATCCGGCGATTCGCGTTGTCTATCGTGCCAGCTCAACGGCCCGTCGTGGCGGTTCGATAGCCGCCGGTTATCGATCGTGAGCGAATCGATATTGGACGGCCCGGAAGCCCGCGCGGCAGGGTGGGCAGCGGTAGAAGAAGTGGAAGGAGCACGGTGATGAGGTCTGAGGCGATTGGCAGCAGCCAGGGCTCGACGGAATCCGCCAGCCCCCGTCTGGCCGACCTGGTCGAGGCGGCGGCACGCCGGTCGCCGCAGGCGCGGGCGTTGGTCGTCACCGCCGAACGCACACCCGTGAACTACCGCGACCTGATCGGGCTGGTCGATGATCTGGCCACCCGGCTGCAGGCCGGCGGCCTGCAGCCGGGGGATCGCGTCGCGCTGCGCGCAGCCAGCAACGCCGAATTCGTCGTCGCACTGCTGGCGGCGTCGCGCGCGAACCTCGTTGCGGTTCCCCTGGATCCGGCTTTGCCCCTCGCCGACCAGCGCGCCCGCAGCGATGCGGTCGGTGCCCGGGTGGTGCTCGTCGACCAACCCGGCGACGCCGACTGTGACCAGGCGGCACCCCCGCGGTGGCCCGTCGCGGTGACGGTCGGGCCTGACGGCACCGCCCCGGCGGTCACCCTGGACGTCACCGCGGCGCCCCGGCCGGACGTCTCGACACCGGAGGGCCTGCGCGACGACGACGCCATGATCATGTTCACCGGCGGGACCACCGGAGTGCCCAAAATGGTTCCGTGGACCCGCCATAACATCGCCGCCTCGGTGGCGGCCATCGTCGCCGGGTACGGGTTGGGTCCGCGCGACGCGACGGTGGCGGTGATGCCGCTCTACCACGGCCACGGACTGCTCGCCGCCCTGCTGGGCACCCTGGTGTCCGGGGGAGCGGTGCTGCTGCCCGCGCGCGGGAAGTTCTCCGCGCATACGTTCTGGGATGACATCGAGGCCGTCGGCGCCACCTGGTACACCGCCGTCCCGACGATCCATCAAATCCTGTTGGAACGCGCGCGATCCGAGCAACCGGACCGCACGCCCGCCCTGCGGTTCATCCGGAGCTGCAGCGCGCCGCTGACCGCCGAGACCGCGCAGGCGCTGCACGACACGTTCTCGGCACCGGTGGTGTGCGCATTCGGGATGACCGAGTCCACCCACCAGGTGGCAACGACGGCCATCGGCGGCGCCGGGCATAGCGAAAACCCCGGTGCCACACCGGGTCTCGTGGGCCGCTCGACCGGTCCGGAAATCCGGATCGTCGGGCCGGACGGTCAGGCGCTGCCCGCGGAGGCCGTCGGCGAAGTCTGGCTGCACGGCCCCACCGTGGTGCGCGGTTACCTCGGCGACCCGTCGATCACCGCCGCCAACTTCACCGAAGGATGGCTGCACACCGGGGACCTGGGCACCCTGTCACCGGCCGGCGATCTCGTCATCCGCGGCCGGATCAAGGAGCTCATCAACCGGGGCGGGGAAAAGATTTCACCGGAGCGCGTCGAGGGTGTCCTGGCCAGCCATCCCGACGTGCTCGAGGTGGGCGTGTTCGGCGTGCCGGACAAGCTCTACGGCGAGGCGGTGGCGGCGGTCATCGTCGCGCGCGGATCGGCGGCGCCGACCCCCGACGAACTGGCGGCGTTCTGCCGCGGCCGGTTGGCCCCCTTCGAGGTGCCGGCCCAGTTCCAGCAGGCCGATGAATTGCCGCACACCGCAAAGGGTTCGCTGGACCGCCGCGCGGTGGCCGCGCGGTTCGGTCGGACGGCCTGACGGGCCAGGGCCCTAGACGGTGGCGTTCACCCTGGCTGCCGCGGATTCCGGCATCGGTTCGTAACGGGCGAACGACCGGGTGAACGACGCCGCGCCGTGCGCCAGCGACCGCAGGTCGATGGCGTACCGGGTCAGTTCCACCTGGGGCACCTCGGCTTTGACCACGGTGCGTTCGTTGCCCGCGGTGTCGGAGCCCAGCACCCGGCCGCGCCGGCTGGACAGGTCACCCATCACCGCGCCGACGTAGTCGTCGGGCACCAGCACCGAGATCTCGTCGATGGGCTCGAGCAGCGCAACCCTGGTTGCCGCCGCGGCCTCCCGCAGCGCCAGCGAGCCGGCCATCTGGAACGCGAAGTCCGACGAGTCGACGCTGTGCGCTTTGCCGTCGAGCAGCGTGACGCGGATGTCGACCACCGGGTAGCCCGCGTGCACGCCCTTCTCCATCTGGGCGCGCACACCCTTCTCCACACTCGGAATGAATTGGCGCGGCACCGCCCCGCCGACCACCTTGTCGACGAACTCGAATCCCGAACCCTCCGGCAGCGGCTCCACCTCGATGTCGCACACGGCGTACTGCCCGTGCCCGCCGGACTGCTTGACGTGGCGGCCATGGCCTTTTGCCTTGCCGCCGAACGTTTCTCGCAGCGGGACCCGCAGTTCCACGGTATCGACGGTGACCCCGTAGCGGTTGGCCAGCGCGTCGAGCACCACGCCGGCGTGCGATTCGCCCATGCACCACAGCACGATCTGATGCGTCTCGGAGTTCTGCTCGATCCGCAGCGTCGGATCTTCGGCGGCCAGCCGTCCCAGCCCCATCGACAGCTTGTCCTCGTCGGTCTTGGCGTGCGCCGCGATGGCGACCGGCAGCAGCGGCTCGGGCATGGTCCAGGGCTTCAAGACCAGGGGTTCGGATTTGTCCGAAAGCGTGTCACCCGTCTCGGCGCGGCTCAGCTTCCCGATCGCGCAGATGTCACCCGCCACCACACTCGCCGCCGGGCGCTGCTGCTTGCCCAGCGGGAAGGACAGCACCCCGATGCGCTCGTCCTCGTCGTGGTCGGGGTGGGCGTGGCCGTTACCGTTGGCGGCGCCGAAGAACGACGCAAAATGGCCCGACACATGGACCGTCGTGTCGGGCCTGATGGTGCCGGAGAACACCCGGACCAGGCTGACCCTGCCCACGTACGGGTCCGACGTCGTCTTCACCACCTCCGCGAGCAACGGCGCGTCCGCATCGCACGTCAGGGTGGCGTGCGGCGCACCGACCGCCGTGAAGACCTCCGGCAGCGGGTGTTCCCGCGGCGACGGGAAGCCGCGCGTGGCGACCTCCAGCAATTCCAGGGTGCCGACGCCGCTGCTGCTGCAGACCGGGATCACCGGAAAGAACGAGGCCCGGGCGACGGCCCGCTCCAGATCCGCGATGAGCACGGATTCGTCGATGGCCTCGCCCCCGAGATAGCGATCCATCAGCGACTCGTCCTCGGACTCCTCGATGATTCCTTCGATCAGGGCGCCGCGCGCTTCCTCGATCTGCTCGGCGTCGGAGGGATTCGGCGCCTGCACGGCCCGCGTGCCGTCGGTGTATTCGTAGCGCTTCTGCGACAGCAGTCCGATCAGGCCGCTGCAGTTGGGCAGGCCGGTGGGCAGATACAGCGGTAAAACTTTGTCGCCGAAGGCATCCTGCGCGGCGGCCAGGGCTTCGGCGTAGTTCGCGCGGGTGTGGTCGAGCTTGGTGATCACCACGGCGCGGGGCATACCGACCTGGTTGCATTCCTGCCACAGCGATTTGGTGGGCTCGTCGACGCCCTCGTTGGCCGCGATCACGAACAGCGCGCAGTCCGCGGCCCGCAGTCCGGCGCGCAACTCGCCGACGAAGTCGGCGTATCCGGGGGTGTCGACCAGGTTGACCTTGACGCCGTCGTGCGACAGCGATGCCACGGCCACACCCACCGACCGTTGCTGGCGGATCTCGGCGTCGTCGTAGTCGCAGACCGTGCTGCCGTCGGCGACCGAGCCGCTTCGGGTCAACACACCGGCGGCGACCAACAGGGCTTCTACGAGTGTGGTTTTGCCGCCCCCGGACGGGCCCACCAGCACCACGTTGCGGATTTGGTCCGGACCGTCGGCGGTGGGGGCGTTCCCCGCGCCTTGGGAAGTATTTGTCCTGTCGGCCATGACTTTCCTCCAGATGCCGGGACGCACCGTTGCTGACCTCGCTAGCACCTAACTAGCTACCATTCACCCAACTTCGGTAGACCACAAGACCGTCGGGCCAGATCGAGTGGTGCGCGCGCCGCGACGGTTCGGGGCCCCGATCAGTAATGCCAGCCGGACCAACGCCGCACCGCCACCGCTATAACCGGTCCGTCCAGTGAAACCGATTGATACTGGGGGTATTTCGCGCGCAGGAGCCGGTAGCCCAGGTCTGCGGCGTCCCCGTCGGTGTGGATCGTGGCGACACCGTCGGCGCGCGCCCACCACAGCTGGGTCCAGTCGTCGGCGTAGTGATCGACCAGCAGGCTCACGCGCGGGTTGCTGTCGATGTTGGCCAGGCGGCGCAGCCGCCGCGTCGTTTTCGGTTTCGCGTCGACGGCCGTGTACACCACGTCGGAGCCGTCCCGGGCGTCGGTGGCGACCGCGAAGACCACCGGCACGACGTGTGGTTGCCCGCCGGGGGCAACCGTGGCCAGTCGGGCCACCGGGGACTCGGTGAAGCGGGCCTTGGGGTCGAATTCGCCCACCGGGCCAGCTTAGGACGAGCGGGAAGTATGCACCGGAAGCCGACGAGCCTCGTCAGACCTGACACATGTCGTGCATAGCTATCTGCATTACGGTTATATACACACAAATGTGCCGCCAAGAGCTTGAGGCCGGGACAGTTTGTTCTCTACCGCAAAGCAGGAGGGTGACACCGATGAGCAAATCGCACCGCCGCGCCGTCCGGTGGTCATGGTTGGTCAGCGCGCTGACCGTGGTCGGGCTGGGCCTCGGCTTGGGAACCGGTGTGGGTCTTGCGCCTGCGGTGGCGTCACCGTCGAACCTGGCGCTGGATCGGTACACCGATCGTCCCCAGGCGCCGCTGGATCCGTCGGCGATGGTGGGTCAGGTCGGGCCGCAGGTGGTCAACATCGACACCAAGTTCGGCTACAACAATGCGGTGGGCGCCGGAACGGGCATCGTCATCGATCCCAACGGCGTGGTCCTGACCAACAACCACGTGATCTCCGGCGCCACCGACATCAGCGCATTCGACGTCGGCAACGGGCAGACCTACGCCGTCGACGTGGTGGGCTATGACCGCACGCAGGACATCGCGGTGCTGCAACTGCGCGGCGCCTCCGGCCTGCCCACCGCCGTGATCGGCGGCGAGGCCACGGTGGGAGAACCCGTCGTCGCGCTCGGCAACGTCAATGGGCAGGGCGGCACGCCCAACGCGGTGACCGGCAAGGTCGTCGCACTGAACCAGAGCGTCTCGGCGACGGACACCCTGACCGGCGCTCAGGAGAGCCTGGGTGGCCTCATCCAGGCGGACGCGCCGATCAAGCCCGGTGACTCCGGCGGGCCGTTGGTGAACAACGCCGGTCAGGTGATCGGCGTGGACACCGCCGCCACCGACAGCTACAAGATGTCCGGCGGTCAGGGCTTCGCCATCCCCATCGGACGCGCGATGGGCGTCGCCGGGCAGATCCGGTCGGGCGCCGGCTCGAACACCGTGCACATCGGTCCCACCGCGTTCCTCGGCCTGGGCGTGATGGACAACAACGGCAACGGCGCGCGGGTGCAGCGGGTGGTGAGCACCGGTCCCGCCGGCGCCGCCGGCATCGCGCCCGGCGACGTCATCACCGGCGTCGACAACGTCGCGATCACCGGCGCGACGTCCATGACCGAGGTGCTCGTTCCGCATCACCCCGGCGACGCGATCACGGTGCACTACCGGTCCAACGACGGCGGTGAGCGCACCGCGAACATCACACTGGCGGAGGGTCCGCCGGCCTGACATCCACGCCGGCGAGACCCCGCGGGGAGTCAATTCATTTGTCACCGGGCGTGTTTCGTCACAAGCGTGTGGGCGTGATTCCGAAAGTCGCGCCTAGGGTACCCGTGGCATCGTGGATTTGATGAACGACGCAAGAGAAGCTGTCGAGCACCATCCCGAGGGGGGCAGTCACGTCCAGGACGGCGTCGTCGAGCACCCCGACGCCGAGGATTTCAACAACGCCGCCGCGCTGCCCACCGACCCCACGTGGTTCAAGCACGCCGTGTTCTACGAGGTGCTGGTGCGGGCCTTCCTGGACGGCAACGCGGACGGGTCCGGTGACCTGCGCGGGCTGCTGCAACGACTGGATTACCTGCAGTGGTTGGGCATCGACTGCATCTGGCTGCCGCCCTTCTACGACTCGCCCCTGCGCGACGGCGGGTATGACATCCGGGACTTCTACAAGGTGCTGCCCGAATTCGGGACGGTCGAGGATTTCGTCGCGCTGCTCAACGCCGCGCACGAGCGCGGGATCCGGGTCATCACCGACCTGGTGATGAACCACACGTCCGACTCCCACCCGTGGTTTCAGGAGTCGCGGCACGACCCCGACGGCCCATACGGCGACTTCTACGTGTGGAGCGACACCAGCGAGCGCTACACCGACGCCCGGATCATCTTCATCGACACCGAAGAGTCGAACTGGACGTTCGACCCGGTGCGCAAGCAGTTCTATTGGCACCGGTTCTTCTCGCATCAGCCGGACCTGAACTACGACAACCCGGCCGTGCAGGAAGCGATGATCGACGTGCTGCGCTTCTGGCTCGAGCTGGGCATCGACGGGTTCCGGCTCGACGCCGTGCCCTACCTGTTCGAACGCGAGGGCACCAACTGCGAGAACCTGCCCGAGACCCACGCCTTCCTCAAGCGCGTGCGCAAGGTCATCGACGACGAATTCCCGGGACGGGTGCTGCTGGCCGAGGCCAACCAGTGGCCGGCCGACGTCGTCGAATACTTCGGCGACGCCACCACCGGCGGTGACGAATGCCACATGGCATTTCATTTCCCGCTGATGCCGCGCATCTTCATGGCGGTGCGCCGCGAATCTCGCTTTCCGATCTCGGAGATCCTCGCCCAGACGCCCGAGATCCCGGACATGGCCCAGTGGGGGATCTTCCTGCGTAACCACGACGAGCTGACGCTGGAAATGGTCACCGACGAAGAGCGCGACTACATGTACTCCGAGTACGCCAAGGATCCGCGGATGAAGGCCAACGTCGGCATCCGCCGCCGGTTGGCGCCGCTGCTGGACAACGACCGCAACCAGATCGAGCTGTTCACCGCGCTGCTGCTGTCGCTGCCCGGCTCGCCGGTCTTGTACTACGGCGACGAGATCGGCATGGGTGACGTGATCTGGCTCGGCGACCGGGACGGCGTGCGCACGCCGATGCAGTGGACGCCGGACCGCAACGCGGGCTTTTCCAAGGCGAATCCCGGGCGGCTCTACCTGCCGCCCAGCCAGGACTCCGTCTACGGCTATCAGGCGGTGAACGTCGAGGCCCAGCGCGACACCAACACGTCGCTGCTGAACTTCACCCGGACGATGCTGGCGGTGCGGCGCCGCCATACGGCCTTCGCGATCGGAACGTTCGAAGAGCTCGGCGGCTCGAACCCGTCGGTGCTGGCGTTCGTGCGGCAGGCATCCGACGACGGCGACACCGTGTTGTGCGTCAACAACCTCTCGCGCTTTCCCCAGCCGATCGAATTGAACCTGCAGCACTGGAGCGGGTGCACGCCGGTCGAGCTGACCGGGCACGTGGAATTCCCGCGCATCGGCCACCTGCCCTACCTGCTGACACTGCCGGGACACGGTTTCTACTGGTTCCAGCTGACCGGATGCGCGGAGGACGCATGACGACCCCGCGCCCCGCGACGAGGCAGACTGATGCGCATAAGGAGGAGTGGCCCAAATGACTCAGCCAGCCAAGCTGCCGTGGTCTGAGTGGCTTCCACAGCAACGTTGGTACGCCGGACGTAACCGGCAACTGTCGCGCGCCGAGTCCAGTGTTGTCGTCCCGCTCGACGACGACCTCGACCTGGTCCTCGTCGACGCCGACTACGCCGACGGTTCACGCCACCGGTACCAGGTGATCGTGCGATGGGATGCCGCACCGGTCTCCGAGTACAGCAGCGTCGCCACCATCGGTTCGGCCGACGACCGGACCGGGTTCGACGCGATGTACGACGCGGAGGCGCCGCGGTTGCTGCTCTCCCTGATCGACTCGTCGGCCGTGCGCGACGCGTCGGGCGCCGAGGTGATCTTCGCCAAAGAGCCGGGCGTAAAGCTCCCGCTGGAGGCGATGCCGCACGTCTCCGACGCCGAGCAGTCCAATACCAGCGTCATCTTCGACCGCGACGCCATCTTCAAGGTGTTCCGCCGCGTCAGCAGCGGCATCAACCCCGACATCGAGCTGAACCGCGTCCTCGGCCGGGCCGGCAACCCGCACGTCGCGCGGCTGCTGGGGACCTACGAGATGACCGGCCGCGACGGCGGCGCCGACGCGGCGTGGCCGTTGGGCATGGTCACCGAATTCGCGGCCAACTCAGCGGAGGGCTGGGCGATGGCCACCGCCAGCGTTCGTGACCTGTTCGCCGAGGGCGACCTGTACGCGTACGAGGTCGGCGGCGACTTCGCCGGAGAGTCCTACCGGCTTGGCGAGGCCGTGGCTTCCGTGCACGCCACCCTGGCCGAGACCCTCGGCACCTCGCAGGCCGTATTTCCGGTGGACAACGTGCTGGCGCGGCTGTCCGCGACCGCGGCCCTGGTACCCGAGCTCGAGGAGCACGCGGCGACGATCGAGGAGCGGTTCGCCAAGCTGGTCACCGAGACGATCACCGTCCAGCGCGTCCACGGCGATCTGCACCTGGGCCAGGTGCTGCGCACGCCGGAGCGCTGGCTGCTCATCGATTTCGAGGGCGAGCCGGGGCAGCCGCTCGAGGAACGCCGCGCACCCGACTCGGCGCTGCGCGACGTGGCCGGCGTGCTGCGCTCGTTCGAGTACGCCGCATACGGGCCACTGGTCGACCAGGCCGACGACAAGCAGTTGGCGGCCCGGGCCCGCGAGTGGGTCGAGCGCAACCGCACCGCGTTCTGCGACGGCTACGCGGCCGCCTCCGGCACGGATCCGCGCGATTCGGCGCAGCTGCTGGCGGCCTACGAGCTCGACAAGGCGGTCTACGAGGCCGGTTACGAAGCGCGGCACCGGCCGGCCTGGCTGCCGATTCCGTTGCGCTCCATCGCCCGTCTCACCGCCGCCTAGCGCGTCGCCGTCTCTGGCCCGGCCTCGCGCGCGCTGCGCGGGCCGCGACGGTCTGACAGCATGTGCGTGTGCCGAACGAGATCAACAACAGTGAAACACGGTTGTCGTGGGTCCTGGCCGTGCTGGCCGGGATATTGGGGGCGACCGCCTATACGCATTCCGCCGGATACTTTGTGACCTTCATGACAGGCAACGCCCAGCGGGCGGCGCTCGGGTTCTTCCGCGGCGACGTGGTGCTGTCGATCTCGGCGGGTGTGTTGATCGTGTGCTTCGTCGCGGGCGTGATCATCGCGTCGGTATGCCGGCGGCATTTCTGGGTGGCGCACCCGCACGGGCCGACGGTGCTGACGACGTTCAGTTTGGCGGCGGCGACCGCGGTCGACGTCGTCGACGAGGGCTGGACCGAGAACCTGCTCGATTTCGCGCCGATCATGTTGGTGGCGTTCGGGATTGGGGCCTTGAACACGTCGTTCGTCAAGGACGGTGAGGTGTCGGTTCCGCTGAGCTATGTCACCGGCACGCTGGTGAAGATGGGTCAGGGCATCGAACGCCACATCGCGGGTGGGACGGCCGCGGATTGGCTGGGCTACTTTCTGCTGTTCGCCAGCCTGGTGCTGGGCGCCGCCGCGGGTGGCTTCATCAGCCTGTTCGTCAACGGAACGTGGATGCTGGTGGTGGCCACCGTGGTGTGCGCGCTGACCACCGGCTACACGTACTTCCACTCCGACCGCCGGGCCCTGCTCAAGGAGGCCTGAGGAAATAGCATCGGCAGTAGCGCTGACCGGTGCGCTACTGCCGATGCTGGCTTTTTGGCCTCAGGCCGCGGGAGGGCTAGCGGCGGGGGCGCTAACCGGTGCGGCGTTGACCGTGTTGAGGGTTTGCAGGATGTCGGGCTTCATCGCGACCAACTGCTGGTTCCAGTAGGGCCACGAGTGCGTCCCGTTGGCCGGGAAGTTGAACACACCGTTGCGTCCGCCCGCGGCCACGTAGTTGTTCTGGAACTGCTCGTTGGTGCGTAGCGTCATGCCTTCCAAGAACTTGGCCGGCATGTTGTCGCCGCCGAGGTCGCTGGGCGTGCCGTTACCGCAGTAGACCCAGATGCGGGTGTTGTTAGCGACCAGTCGCGGAATCTGGACCATCGGGTCGTTGCGCTTCCACGCCGGGTCGCTGGACGGCCCCCACATGCTGTTGGCGTTGTAACCGCCCGCGTCGTTCATCGCCAGCCCGATCAGGGTTGGCCACCAGCCCTCGGACGGGTTGAGGAAGCCCGACAGTGCCGCGGCGTAGGGGAACTGCTGCGGGTAGTAGGCCGCCAGGATCAGCGCGGAGCCGCCCGACATCGACAGCCCGACCGCGGCGTTGCCGGCCGGCGAGACCTGCTTGTTCGCCTGCATCCACAGCGGCATCTCCTGGGTCAGGAAGGTCTCCCACTTGTAGGTGTAGTTCTGCCCGTTGCCCGAGGACGGCTGGTACCAGTTGCTGTAGAAGCTGGACTGGCCGCCGACCGGCATGATCACCGACAGGCCGGACTGGTAGAACTCCTCGAAGGCGGGGGTGTTGATGTCCCAGCCGTTGTAATCGTCCTGCGCGCGCAGGCCGTCGAGCAGGTAAACGGCGTGCGGTCCGCCGCCCTGGAACTGGACCTTGATGTTGCGGCCCATCGACGGCGACGGCACCTCGAGGTATTCAACCGGAAGCCCCGCCTTGGAGAAGGCTCCCGCGACGGGGGAGCCGCCAGAGGCAACGGCAAGGCCGGACAGCAGGGAGGCCCCCATAGCCGCGATCGCCAGTCGGCGCGGCATGGTAGCCGCTGCGCCACGCAACTTTTCGAAGAACGACATAGCTCTCTACCCATCCCAACTTTCATCTGCCGCAGGGTGCGGTCGAATCTGTTCTCGGGGAGTCAAACACAGCGGGAGGGCCGAATTCGTTTGTCGCGGCCGGGATGTCAGATCGCGGTTAGCTAACGATTGGGCCTCGCGCGGAAATCGTCACGGTCGGGTCACGATCGGCTTTCGGAATCATGCGCCCACCTTGCGGTCCGGTAGCGCGTGCGCTATCGCCTTCCGGCGGATCAGGCCACCAAGCGACGCAAAAGCGTTGACGCCGTGACGATTCCGAGCACCGCGGCCACCACCAGCACCAGAATGTCCGCGGGGTTGAAGGGGGTGCCGATCAACAGCGCGCGCAGCGCGTTCACCTCGTAACTGAGCGGGTTGACCTTGCTCAGCACGTGCAGCCACGCCGGCATCACGTCGACCGGATACAGGGCGTTGGAGGCGAAGAACAAGGGCATCGTGATCGCTTGCCCGATCCCCATCAGGCGGTCACGGCTGCGGACCAACCCGGCCAGCGTCATGGACAGACAGGCGAAAAAGGCGGCGCCGAGCATGACGATGGCCATCGCCGCCACGATCCGCAACGGATTGACCGTCAGGCCGACACCCATCACGTACGCCAGCGCCAGCACGCCCACCACCTGGGCCACCGAACGGACCCCGGCCGCAAACGCCTTGCCGGTGATCAGCGCCGAGGCCGGCGCGGGCGTCACCATGAGCTTGGCCAGCACGCCGGCGTCGCGGTCCCAAATGATCTGTATCCCATAGAAAATGGAGATGAACAGCGCCGACTGGGCGATGATCCCCGGTGCCAGGAACGCCAGATACGACACCGATCCGGTGGGGATCACATGGAGGTGGCTGAACGTCGTCCCGAAGATCAACAGCCACAGCGCGGGCTGCACCATCCGGGTGAGAAGTTCGGTCCGGTCGTGCTGCAGCTTCTGCAGTTCGACGATCGCGAACGCTCCGATGCGGCTGGCCAACGCGCCGGCCCGTTGCCATCCGTGCGGTGCGCGAAGCAGTGTTGCGGCCCCGGCGTTATCAACCGACACGGCGCGCCACCTTTCTGCTGGAACGAATTTCACGAATCGACCCGTTGGCTTCCGCGGGGTCCGCCTCATCGGCCAGACCCGACGCCGCGTAATGACGGAACACATCCTCGAGCGTGGCGTTGGCAGACACCTTGGCCTTCAACCTGTCGGGCGTGCCGACGGCGCGCAGTTGACCGCGGTGCATCAGCGCGACCCGATCACACAACGCGTCGGCTTCCTCCATGTAGTGCGTGGTCAGCAGCACCGTCATGCCGAACTGGGACTGCATCTTCTGCACTTGTTCCCACACGCCGTCCCGCGCGATGGGATCGAGCCCGACAGTCGGCTCGTCGAGCACCAGCAGCGACGGGCGGTTGACCAACGCCTGCGCCACCTCGAGGCGCCGGACCATGCCGCCGGAGTAGGACGACGCCAGCCGGTCGGCCACGTCGATGAGATCCATGGCGACCAGCGCCTGGTCGACGCGGTCGGCACGCTCGGCGCGCGGCACCCCGTACAGCCGCGCGAACCACGCCACGTTCTGCTTGCCGGTCAATGCGGGCTCGATCGAAAGCTGTTGGGGCACATAGCCGATATTGCTTCTGATGTCGGTGGTTTGACGGCGGGCGTCCATCCCGAAAATGCGCAGTTCGCCATGCTGGACCGGGGTCAGCGTGGTCAGCATCCGGACCATGGTCGTCTTGCCGGCGCCGTTGGGCCCCAGCAGGCCCATGGTTTCACCGGGCCGTACCTGCAGTGTCACGTCATCGACGGCGGTGAACTGGCCGTACCGGTAGGTCACGTTCCTGGCGTCGACCGCCATCGGCAGCGATCCGCTCATGGTCGCCGCTCTCTCATTGTCCGGGTCATCGTGTCGAGGACCTCCAATCCTTTTGTCAAAGCCTCGATTTGGTCGTCGTCAAGCTCGTCGATCACCTCGGACAGCAATGCCCGCCGGGTGGCGCGGGATGCGTCGACGACCTGCTGAGCGGGCTCGGCGAGCCGCAGCTGGCACACCCGGCGATCGCTGTCGCCGGCCGTCCGCACCAGCAGACCGCTCGACACCAGCTTGGTGACCAGGGTGGAGGCGGTGTTGGGCACCAACCCCAGCTCGGCGGCCGCGGCGCTGACCGAGATCCCCGGCCGCCGGCCGACCAGCCACAACAGCTCCGACTGCGACTCGGACAGCCGTGACGAATCGAACCCGCGACCGGCCGACCGGCGGAGTTGACGGCGGAACCTGCCGACCACGCCGAACAGCTCGCCCGCCACATCGGTGCGTGATTTCATATGCACCCATAATACCTCTGTAGCCGAGCTATCTATGTGGGGAAGCTATGTAGCAGGTATGTACCCGTTACCTGGGCAGACGATGCAGCTCGACGTCGGTCAGCGCGCCGGCGTCGACGCGGGCCGTCATGTAGGTGCAGAACGGCTGGCGGCGGCGGTCCGTCGGCGACCCGGGATTGAGCAGTCGCAACCCGGTTTCGGTGGTGGTGTCCCACGGGATGTGGCTGTGCCCGAAGACCAGCACCTCGGTGTCGGGATAGAGCCGCGACATGCGCGTCTCGCGTCCGGTGGTGGCGCCGGTCTCGTGCACGACCGTCAACCGCACCCCGGCCAGGGTCACATCGGCGCGTTCGGGCAGTCGCGCCCGTATCGCCGGGCCGTCGTTGTTGCCCCAGCACCCGACCAGCCTGGCCGCTCGGGCCTCGAGCTCATCGAGGAATTCCGGCGCTATCCAGTCGCCCGCGTGCACGACGACGTCGGCCGCGGCCACCGCGTCCCACACCGGCGCCGGCAGGTCGCGGGCGCGCTTGGGGATGTGGGTGTCGGCAATCAGCAGGAGCCTCACAGCACCATCCTGCGCCTGCGATCATCACCTCCGTGACGGAGCCAGGGCCCCACCGGGTTCGCCATATGCCCCGTCCGGCGCCTCACCCAGTAGAAGCGACCGAACGAGGCGACGCGGACCGAAGGGCCGGAGCATGGAGCTGGCGGGCCGCAACCGCACCCGCATCGGCCACCAGAACCAGCGCCCGAGCAGGGCCGCGATCGACGGTGTCATCAGCGAGCGCACAATCAGCGTGTCGAAAAGCAGCCCGAGACCAATCGTGCTGCCGGCCTGGCCGATCGAGCGCAGATCGCTGGCGACCATCGACATCATCGTGAAGGCGAACACCAGGCCCGCCGACGTGACGACTCCACCAGTTTCGCCCATCGAGCGGATGATGCCGGTCTTCACGCCCGCGCCGATCTCTTCCTGGAACCGCGAGACCAGCAGCAGGTTGTAATCGGATCCGACCGCCAGCAGGATGATCAACCCGAACACCGGCGCGATCCAATTCAATTCGAGGCCGAAGAGGTGTTGCCACACCAGGACAGAGAGACCGAAGGCAGCGCCCAGCGACAGCAGCACCGTGCCGACGATCACCAGGGAGGCGACTAATGCGCGGGTGATGATCAGCATCACGACGAAGATCAGCGTCAGCGCCGCTAGCCCCACGATCAGCAGGTCGTAATGGGAGCCCGATTGGATGTCGCGGTAGATGGCCGCGGTCCCGGCGAGGTAGAACTTGGCGCCGGTCAGGGTGGTCCCCTTCACCGCTTGATGCGCGGCGGTCAGCTCCGGCATGACCGCGGAGATGCCAGCCGGTGTCGCAGGATCCACCTCGTGGGTGATGATGAAGCGCGCGGCCTTCCCATCGGGCGACAGGAAAAGTTTAAGACCGCGCTGAAAGTCGGGATTCTGGAATGCTTCCGGCGGCAGGTAGAAGTAGTCGCCACTGCGGGAGGCGTCGAAGGCCTGTCCCATCGCGCTCGCCATGTCGGTCATCTGCTCCATTTGCGTGATCAGGCCGGAGAAGCTGCTGTGCATCGTAAGTAGCGTCCCCTGCATCGATTGGGCGACGGCGATGATCGGCGGAAACTCGGTCAGCATCTCGGGCAGTATGGCGTCGACGTTGTTCACGTCCTTGATCAGCGTGGTCATGTTCTCGCTGAATTTGTCCACGCCGTCGATCGCTTCGAAGACCGATCTCGAGGCCCAGCACACCGGGATGTTGAAGCAATGCTGCTCCCAATACAGATAGTTGCGGAACGGTCGCGCGAAATCATCGAAGTCCGCCAGATGATCGCGCATCTCGTTCAGCGTGGTCTGCATCTCGTGCATATCGCCGACCATCTGATGCGTCGTGCCGCCCATCTGTCCGAGCAGGCCCTGCATCCGCCGCATCGAGACGATCATGGCGCCGAGGTCATCACCCATCTTCTGCATGTCATCGGTGCGGTCCTTCATGAACTGAATGTTCTGCCGGATCGGAATCGCTTGCGCGCTGACCTGAAACGGGATGGACGTATGCTCGATCGGACCGCCTAACGGCCGGGTGATGCTCTGCACCATCGCGATTCCAGGTGATGCGAAGACGTTCTTGGCGATCCGGTCCAGCATGATCATGTCGCCGCTGTTACGCATGTCGTGATCGCTTTCGACCATCAGGATGTCGGGATTCATGGTGGCGGCGCTGAAATGGCGCTCGGCCGCGGCATATCCGACGTTCGACGGCAGGCCACGCGGTATGTAGAAGCGATCGTTGTAGCTGACCTTCATGCTCGGCATGATCAGGATGCCGACGATGGCTATGACGAGCGAGGTCGCGAACACCGCACCGGGCCAGCGAACAGAGGCGGTGCCGATCCGCCGCCAGCCGCGCGTCTTGATCATGCGTCGGGGGTCGAGCAAGCCGAATCGGGTGGCCACCGCGACGACTGCGGGCGCCGCCGTCATCGCCCCCGCCACAACGACAAGCAGGCCCAGCGCTGACGGGATGCCGAGCGCCTTGAAATACGCGAGGCGTGCCAAGTACAGGCAGAACGTAGCACCGGCGATCGTCAACCCCGAGCCCAAGATGATGTGGTAGGTCCCGCGAAGCATCGTGTAGTAGGCGGTTTCTCGATCTTCACCGGCCTGACGCGCCTCTTGATAGCGCCCGACGAGAAAGATCGCGTAATCGGTTCCCGCCGCGATCGCCAACGAAGACAACATCGCAACGACGAACGTCGAGAAGCCCAGTAGGCCGGAGTTCCCGAGGAGCGCGACCAGCCCTCTGGCCGTGCCCATTTCGAAACCAACCATGACGAGAACCAGAAGCACCGTGCTGATCGAACGATAGGCGATGAACAGCATGATCATGATGACCAGGCCGGTCACGCCCATCATCTTGAACATGCTTTTATCGGCGGCTTCGTTCATGTCGGTGGTCAGCGCCGCGGGTCCCGTGACGTATACCTTGAGCCCCTTGGGCGGATTTGAGCTGTCGACGATCTCGCGGACGGCTTTCACGGATTCGTTGCCTGCGGTGCTGCCCTGATTGCCCGCCAGGTTGAGCTGGACGTAGGCGGCTTTGCCGTCCCGGCTCTGGACGCCGGCGGCGGTAAGTGGGTCCCCCCATACGTTTTGGACATGCTGCACGTGTTTGGGATCGGCCTGCAGTTTCTTCACCAGGCCGTCGTAGAAGCGACGCGCCTCGTCGCCGAGTGGACTGCTGTTCTCCAGGACGATCATCGCGATGCTGTCAGAGTCCGACTCGTGAAACGTTGCGCCGATGTGTTTGGCGGCGATCATTGCGGGCGCATCTTGCGGCGACATGGTCACCGCGTGGTTTCGTGCGACCGACTCGATCGGCGGCACGAACACGTTGAGGGCCACCGTCAGGAGCAGCCATCCCAGCAGGATGGGGACGGCGAACCTGCGGACGAACCGCATGAATTTCGGATGATTGTCGTTGTTGGTGTTCATGCGGCCTTCACCAGACAGGAGGTTTGGGCATGACGCCCGGCCGAGGATCGCTCGTCCTTGAGCTCGCCGTTGACGGTGATGCGGCACCCGATGTCAATGCCGCTGCCCTGCGCCACCAGGCTGGCGATCACTGCGGGCACGGTGGTGGTGATGGTGAGCGTCCACGGCAGCGCGGTGAAGTCGACCTGCTTCGGCTGTGCGTTGTTGTCGAGGTAGTTCACGCTTCCGGTTGTGCCGCTGGGCCCGTAGACCTCATAGGTCACCCGCTTGACGTGCGTGGCTTCGAGCGGCTCGGCGCTGGTGCCGGTCGTGGTGAAGATCGCCTCGGAGCCGAAAACACCGCGGAGCCGGTCGACGGCGATGCCGCCGAGGGCAACCGCCGCTACGACGACAAGCGGCACCCATGCCCGTTTGACAAGCGTGGACATTGACGTTTCCTTCCCTTCGCGACCTGGTCTTTCTGGTAGGAAGTCTCGACCTGGGGCACCACACGCGACAGAGCCATTTGGCCCGCGCCTGGTCGGCGGCGCCTATGCATCGCGCTTGGTCGCGTGATCGGGTAACCGCAGTCTGGTTTGGAACCTAATCAAGTAATACCATACCCCCTAGGGTATCAGCCACGGCGTGGATATACCCCTCGGGGTATGGTATGAAGAAACTATGGCAAACGAAGTTCAAGGCGGTTCTCCGCTGGACCGCGACATCGCCAGACATAACCAGGGCGACATCGATGCCGTCCTCGCCCGGTTGCGTCGGGCGCAGGGACAGCTCGGCGGCGTCATCTCGATGATCGAGCAGGGACGCAGCTGCAAAGACGTCGTCACCCAGTTGGCCGCGGTATCCAAAGCCCTGGACCGCGCGGGTTTCAAGATCATCGCGTCCGGACTGCGGGACTGCATCACGACGTCGCAGGAACGGCCGGCCCTGTCGATCGACGAACTGGAGAAGCTGTTTTTGAGCCTGGCGTGATCGCCCGGCCACGACGAACGGAGGGAAAATGTCTGCGGCACAGAGCGACTCGACCGCACCGGGGGTGACCCTGTGGCTCGACCCGGTGTGTCCCTTCACGTGGAACACCGCACGGTGGCTGCGCTCCGCCGCCGAGAAGCACGGGCTGGCCGTCGATTGGCGGCTGATGAACTTGGCCGTCCTCAACGAGGGCCGCGAAATGTCGCCCGCGCACCAGGACCGGATGCGTGACTCGCAGCAGCTCGGCCGGCTGATGGCCGCCATCGCCCGCGAGCACGGCAGCGCCGGGTTCACCGCCGCGTATTTCGCCTTCGGCGAGCGATACTTCGACCGTTCGCAACCCCTTACCGACTCGCTGATAGCCGACGTGTTGAGCGCGGCGAACCTTCGTGACGTCGCGCCGGCCGCCGTTTCCGATGCGGCACTGGACGACATCGTCAGGAGCGCACACCAGGAGGGGCAGGATGCACTGGGTGAAACCGGCGGCAGCCCGATCCTGCGCATCGGCGAGCACACGTTCTTCGGGCCGGTCCTGACAGGGCTGCCCGACGCCGACGCCGCGGTCGCGCTGTTCGACGCGCTGGCCGCCCTGGCCGCCATTCCGCAGTTCACCCAGCTGCAGCGGCCACGCACCGAGGCCTAGCCGGCAGCGGTGAACTTCTAGGCAGTGGCGCAACGCCGGAAAGAGGAGGAACACATGACGTCAGGATTGAGCACTACGCTGCACACCTCGTTCGAGGACGCGGTGGATCGGACGACGAAGGCACTGGCCGATCAGGGTTTCGGCGTGCTGACCACGATCGACGTGAAGGCCACGCTGAAACAGAAGCTCGGGGAGGACATGGAGAACTACCTGATCCTCGGTGCCTGCAACCCGGTGCTGGCGCATCGCGCGCTGGGCATCCACCGCCAGATCGGCCAGTTGCTGCCGTGCAACGTGGTGGTGCGATCCGACCCCGACGGCGACGCCGTCCTGGTCGAGGCGATGGATCCCCAACTCATGGTCAAGGTGACGGGCGAGGCCGGGGCCTTGCAGGACGTCGCCGACCAGGCCACGGCCAAGCTGCAGGCGGCGATCGGTGCGCTCGGCTAGCCGACTGCCAAGCGCCACCGCTATGGCCGATCGAGTGCGGCGCTAGCCGTCTTGGCTGCGGGCTTCGGCGCCCGACTCGCCGGCGTCGAAAGAATCGTCGGAGCCCGCCGCGCCCACGTACGAGCCATCTTCCTCGCCCGCGGCGGCGCGGGACTGAGTCTGGTGGGTCTCAGCGTCCACGTCTTCCTCGGCCTTGTGGCCCTTGTGATCTGGCATGGTGGCTTCCTTTTCTGTGGAGGCGGAGTTGGCAGGGGGGTTCCCCGGACGGCTCGGATGAAACGGCGACCGTCTGGCGCCGGCATCGGGCCCCGGCGCTATTGTTGGCAGCCGAAATAAAGGAGAACCCGCCAATGCGCACCTTCGAATCAGTCAGCGAACTCGCCGCCGCCGCGGGCGAAGCCCTCGGTCACAGCGACTGGGTCACCGTCACCCAGGAAGACGTCAACCTGTTCGCCGATGCGACCGGCGATCACCAGTGGATCCACGTCGACCCGGAACGGGCCGCGGCGGGTCCGTTCGGCACGACCATCGCCCACGGCTTCATGACCTTGGCTCTGCTGCCGCGGCTGCAGCACCAGATCTACACCGTCAACGGCATCAAGCTCGCAATCAACTACGGCCTCAACAAGGTTCGCTTTCCCGCGCCGGTCCCGGTCGGCTCCCGGGTGCGCGCCCAGAGTTCGTTGGTCAGCGTCGACGACGTGGGTAACGGCGCCGTGCAGGCGACCATCTCGACCACCGTCGAGATCGAAGGGTCGCCCAAGCCGGCGTGCGTGGCCGAAAGCGTCGTGCGGTTCGTCGCCTGAAGCGTTGGGCGTCTTAGAACTCGGCGACGGCGTGTTCGAGCCGCTCGGCCAGGCGCGCCTGCGCTTCGGCCCGTCGGGTCGGTATGTGAGCTGACGGGAAAGGCGTTGTCACCGGCTCGTATTCGCGCAGGGTCCGGCGGGCGACCGTCATCTTGTGCAGTTCGGTGGCGCCGTCGGCGATACCCAGCGACTCGGCGGCCACCAGCATCTTGACGAACGGCATCTCATCGGAGACGCCGAGCGCGCCGTGCAGATGCATGGCCCGCTGCGCGACGTCGTGCAGCACCTGGGGCATGGCCACTTTCACCGCCGCGATGTCGCGGCGCACCTTCTGGTAGTCGTGGTGCTTGTCGATCAACCACGCGGTGCGCAGCACCAGTAGACGGAACTGCTCGATCTGGATCCAGCTGTCGGCGATCTTCTCCTGGGTCATCTGGAAATCGGCCAGCCGGCCGTGCCGGGTCTTGCGTGACACCGCACGCTCACACATCATGTCAAAGGCGCTGCGGGCCAAGGCAATCGTCCGCATGGCGTGGTGGATCCGCCCGCCACCCAGACGGGTCTGCGCGATCATGAACGCCTGCCCCTCGCCGCCGAGCACATGATCGGCGGGCACCCGGACGTCGTTGTAGCGGACGTAGCCGTGGGTGGCCCGCTGTGAAGATTCGGCTCCGACACCGACATTGCGCACGATCTCGATGCCGGGCGTTTCGGCCGGAACGATGAACAGCGACATCTTGTCGTAGGTGCGGGCCTCGGCATTCGTGACCGCCATGACGATGAAGAACGACGCGTGCTTGGCGTTGGTGGAGAACCACTTCTCCCCGTTGATCACCCAGTAGTCGCCGTCTCGGATTGCGGCGGTGACGAATTGGCCTGGGTCAGAACCGCCTTGCGGTTCGGTCATCGAGTAGCAGGAGGTGATTTCGCCGTCCAGCAACGGCTGCAGGTAGCGGGCCTTCTGCTCGTCGGTGCCGAACAGGGCGAGGATCTCGGCGTTTCCGGAATCCGGTGCCTGACAGCCGAACACCGACGGAGCCCAGCGTGAGCGGCCCAGGATTTCGTTGAGCAGCGCCAGCTTGACCTGGCCGAAGCCCTGGCCGCCCAACTCCGGACGCAGGTGTGCGGCCCACAACCCCTGGTCCTTCACCTGCTGCTGCAGGGGCCGCAGGATGGCCATCATCTCGGCGTTCTTCTTGTCGTACGGGTCGAGCGCGACCAGGTCGAGCGGTTCCAGCTCTTCGGCCATGAATTTTTCGACCCAGTCCAGCTTTGCCTGGTATTCGGGGTCTGTTTCGAAGTCCCACACCGTGGCCAACCAATCCCCGGCGCAACGCCGCGCCGGCCTCGTTGATGAAGCCACCCCATCCTAGAGCGAGGCGGCGGAGGTTCAGTCGGCGCTGCGGGTATTGATCACGCGCTGCGCGACATCGATGAGTTTGGTCTGGCTTTCCTGGGAAAGCCGGCGCAGCAACTCGAAAGCCCGCACATCGTCGACGCCGTAGCGCTCCATGATGATGCCCTTGGCCTGGCCGATGCGGTCTCGTGTGGACAGGGCCGATTGCATCTGCCGGCCGTGCCGTCCGGCCATGATCGCCGAGGCGGCATGGGCGGCGAACACGGATCCGATGGTCTCGGCTTCGGTGTCCCACACATTGGCCCGGAAACTGAACAGGTTGAGGGCGCCGGCGGTGCGCTCGGCGGTGTACAGCTTGAACGAGAGGCTGCTGAGCACCCCGTGATCCACGGCGGCCGGCGCGTAGCGAGGCCAGCGCGGTTCGTCACGGAGGTCGTCGGTGCGCACGATCGTTTCTTTGAGGGCGGCGTCGTGACAGGGGCCCTCGCCGAAGTCGTTCTGGAGCTTGTCGAGCTGCGCCACCAAACTGTCGGTGTCCGCGACCGATTCGAACTCGCCGCCCCCCTTGAGCAGCAGCACTCCCGCGATGTCCGTGGCCGGTATCAGCTCCACCGCCGCGGTGGTCACATCGGCGAGGACCCGGTCGAGCGAGCGTGGCGTGGCGATCTCACGGGCGAGCTGGGCCATGCGCGTAGCCAGCTCGTGCCGTGAGGTTGGGTCTAAAGACTCCATAGGGGCGCAT
Source organism: Mycobacterium sp. NGS33 (assembly GCF_059812885.1). Lineage (NCBI taxonomy): Bacteria > Bacillati > Actinomycetota > Actinomycetes > Mycobacteriales > Mycobacteriaceae > Mycobacterium > Mycobacterium sp. NGS33. Next base: position 92,511 of record NZ_JCALDN010000009.1, read on the forward strand.
TCTGCACGATGTCATCGAAGCCGTCACCCTCGCGGCCCAGAAATTTGCTGTCCCCCGAGTTTGGCGCAAAAGGCCCCGGGTATCCGGCGTCGACAACCCGATCTCGACCCCCCAAGGGAGACACCAGTGTTTGTGCACAACAAAGATCTTCAATTCGAGGTTCGTGTCGATCGACCCGATCCTCGGTTCGCGTCGCTGCTGATGGACCAGTTCGGCGGAGCCAACGGCGAACTCACCGCGGCGCTGCAGTACTTCACCCAGGCGTTCGTGCTGCGGCAGAAAAACCCGAAAATGTATGACCTGTTCATGGATATCGCGACCGAGGAGCTCAGCCACCTCGAAATGGTCGGATCGATGATCACGATGTTGCTCGACGGGCTCAACGACAACCTCAAGATTGCCAATGAAAAATGCGACTGGATGCCGGCGGTGGCGGCAAATGGTGGCGGCCGGGACGGCCTCATCCACTCGGTTGCGGTCAATCCGTTGTTTCTCGTGCTCAGCGGCGGTGGCCCGGATGTCAAGGACTCCGGGGGAAACAACTGGACCGGCGCCTACATCGATGCCAACGGCGACCCGACCGTGGATCTGCGCAACAACGTCGCGGCGGAATCGCGCGCCAAGATCGTCTACGAATACCTCAAGCAGTTCACCGACGACCCCGGCGTGCAGGACACCTTGACGTTCCTGATGACACGCGAGGTGGCGCACTATCAGCAGTTCACAGCGGCGCTCAATGAGCTCCCGGTGAACTTCCCGCCGGGGCAGCTGCCGGGCGACCCGCGGTTCCAGAACGTGGCGTTCAACATGTCCAACGGCGGTGGCGAGTCCATCCGCGGCCCGTGGAACCAAGGGCAGGGCCCCTGGCCCGAGGGCACGGAATGGGAGTACGTCGAAAAGCCCGAAGAACAATGGCTGGGCGGCACCACCCGCAAGAACACCGGCGCCAAGGTGAACCCGCAGGGCTCGCCGGCGGTCAACGCCGAGAAGCCCTTCACCCACGAACAACACGTTCCCACCGGCTAATTGGACATGGGAAGGGCCGGGCCCTGCTTGCCTGGCGCCCGGCCCTTCCCATGTTGTCAGTGCATCTGCGGATCCGGCGGGTTGTCCTCGCCGCGGCCGGTCACGGCGTCGCGGAGGTGGTCGACGATTGCAGCCCCCATGCCCATCGTTTTCAGTACGGCCGGGTTGGGTGGGGTATCGGGGTGCGGCCGGGTAGGGGCGATCTTCTTCGCCGCCTCCAGCTTTTCGCCGATCTTCTCCAAATCCTCACGGCTGAGCACGCTTTCGACCTGCGGCCAGACCTCGTCCTGCTCGTAGGCGATGTGCTCCCGACCCGCCTTGACGAACTCTTGCAACGCTTCGTGGTAATCCGGATCACCCGGCTTACCGTCCTCGAGGCGCTGCAGCAGCTTCTTTCCGGCCTGCTCCTGCTCGAGGGCCTTGTCGACGAGGCCGTCGCCGATCGCGTCGCGCACCGCGGGCCAAAAGAACTGCTCTTCAATGGCTTCGTGCTGCGATTCGGCGATGACGAGGTTGTTCACCATCGTTTCCAGACCGCTCGCCTGGGCGCCCTCGCCCGACGGCGCGCCGTCGAGCGTCTCCAACAAACCGAGCACGCTCTTGTGGTCCTGACGAAGAAAAGTGATTGCATCCATGCGTTGCCTTCCGGGTGGGGCTGCTAGTCGAAGTTGCGTGCGGATACCCGGGGCGGCGGCGCCGAAACGGTGGGCGGCCCGGGTCCGGTCAGCGCAACTTCGGCAAGACGTTGGCGCGGTAGAACTCGATAGCCACACCGGGATCGTCTTGCGGAAAGTGCAGAAACGGGACCGCGCCGGCGTCGAGGATCCCCTGGACGGCCTCGATGTGGCGAGCCGGGTCGGTGCCGACGGTCCAGCCCGCCAGCACCTTGTCGATGGGGTTTGACTCGGCCGCGCGCTGGATCTCGACGGGATTGGGCTGATCGACGGCCCCGGCGGTGAAACGCCACAGCGTGGCGGCCCTGGCCGCGACGGCGTTGTCGCCGACGACCGCGAACAGTTCGGCGCGTTTGCCGAGGGTGGCCACGTCACGACCGACGGCCTGGGCGCCCGCACCGAAGGCGGCCAACAGTTTTGGATTCGTAATATCGTTCGCCTGCGTGATCCAGCCGTCACCGTACTGTCCGGCCAGTTTCGCGCTCTTCGGGCCGGCGGCCGCGACGAAGATCGGTGGGGGCGTCGGCGGAACATCGTAGAGTTTCAGCGAATTCATCTGAAAATACCGGCCGGCGAAGGAGATTCGCGAACCGCTCCACAGTTGGCGGATCAGCTGTACCGCTTCGGCCAGCCTGTCGTGACGCTCGGCGTAGTTGCCGTAGGTGTTCGTGGTGGCCTGTTCGTTGAGCCGTTCACCGGTGCCCACACCCAGAAACACCCTGCCGGGATAAAGGATCGCCAGCGACGCGAACGCGTGCGCCACCGTCGCGGGGTGGTAGCGGTAGGTCGGACAGGTCACCCCGGTGCCGAACGACACGTGGCTGGTGGCGCTGCCGACTAGGGCCAGTGTCAGCCACGGAAACATGGCGTGGCCTTCGTTGTCCTGCCACGGCTGGATGTGGTCGCTGGCCCATACGTGTTGGAAGCCGGCGTGTTCGGCCGCCTGAGCCTGTGCCACCAGCTGGTCGGTGCGGAACTGCTCGTGGGAGAGGACGAAGCCCACGCCCTTGCCCGGCGAAGGCGGCGGTCCGCTGGACTGGCCGTGCTCGGTAGCCGGTTCCGCGCAGCCCTGCGCCCACCCGACGGAACCGAGCACGCCGGCGCCGGCCGCCATCCGTCCCAACGCTCGACGCGAGATGCCGGTCACCGGTTCGGCATACCCGTCACGCCGGGCCTCACACGCACTAGCGTGATGCAGATGACCCCGCAGGTCCGCCCGGCAGTCAAAGCCGATGTCCGCAAGCTGTCACGCACGCTGGCCCGCGCGTTCTACGACGACCCGGTGATGATCTGGCTGATTCCCGATCAGGACAAGCGGATCGCGCACCTGTCGCGGTTGTTCGCGACGATGACCCGCCATCACCACCTTTCCCGCGGTGGCGTCGAGGTGGCCGGCGCGCAGGCGGATATCGGCGCGGCGGCGCTGTGGGATCCGCCCGATCAGTGGCAGGAGACGCCCCGCGGTCAACTGGCGATGACACCGACGTTCATCCGGGTGTTCGGGCTGCGCTCGATGCGGGGGCGTGCGGTACAGGAATTGATGAAAAGCGTGCACCCCGAGGAACCGCACTGGTATCTGGCCGTGATCGGCAGCGACCCGTCGGTCCGCGGCACGGGGTTCGGGCAGGCGCTGATGCGGTCGCGGCTGGACCGCTGCGACGCCGAGTACTGCCCGGCCTATCTCGAGTCGAGCAAGCCCGAAAATGTGCCGTACTACGAGCGTTTCGGCTTCAGCGTCACCCGTGAGATCGTGCTGCCCGACGACGGCCCGAGCCTGTGGGCCATGTGGCGCCCGCCACGGTAGTGACGCGGCCCAATGGCCCGCCGCCCGCGTTTAGGCCCCCCGACACCGCGGGCAACCGGGTGGGCATGAGCGATAACCCGCAGGCCGACGTGGACCCCGCGGACTTCCCCGAAGAGGGCGGCCCGGGTGACACCTTGAACCCGAGTGAAGGCACCGACTCGGACGAATTGCGCAACGACGACGGGGACATCGTGGTCGACCCGCCTGAGGGCTGGAGCGAGGCCGACCGGTTCGGCATGACGGCCCGAGAAGAACGCGAGGGCGAATCCCTCGACGCCCGACTGGCGGCCGAGGAGCCCGACGTGCCCGACGCCGTCGAGCCGGTCGACGACGGTCCCCGGCGCGCGCACCGGGGTCAGATCGACGGCACCCCGGAGGACGGTGACTCGCTCTACGACGTCGTCGACGAGTAAGTCAGTGCTCGGCTGTTTACTCCAGCCGGGCGAATCAGGGCGTGCTTCGCCAACCGGCGATGCCGGTCGCGATCATCCGCAACTGCTTGACCGCGAGCCGGCGGATGTCCTCGGTCGCCTCGGCGCTCTGCGAATCCTCGATGGCCTCCGCGATGACGATCATGGCGTTGACGAACAGGGTGGCCAGCACGTTGAGATCCTCGGTGGTCCACTTGTTCAGGCCGGGGAATCGGGCAAGGTCGGTGGCCAGCTCGGACGTGATCAGCCGGATCTCGGTGCGGATGGCGTAGCGCAGCACCGACAGGCCGCTGTTGCGCTCCCGGCCGATGAGGCGCCAGTGTTCGCGCCTGTCGGCGACGCTGGCGACCAGGATCTCGACGGATGACTCGATCACCCGATTCGGGTCGAGCTTGCCGGCACGGGCGTCGCGCAGGGTGTCGCGCAAGCTCCGGAACGACTCGTCGATCAGGACCAGGCCCAGGGCCTCCATCGATTCGAAGTGCCGGTAGAACGCCGCCGGAACGATCCCGACCTCACGGGTCACCTCGCGCAGGCTCAAGCTGGAGAAACTGCGGTCCTGCAGGAGCTTGAGTGCCGCGGCGATGATGGCCCGGCGCGTCGCCTCCTTGCGCTCCTCGCGCGACTGGCTTTCGCGCGCACGCTCGCGCCCTGAGCCCCGTCCCCGTGAGCTAGGAGTACGGCTGTTCACTGTGTGAACCCTACCACAGCCAGGCATTAAACCCTTGACTGGATGGCCGTCGTGGCCGCACGGTGTACATATGTTCACTCAAACCGCTCAAGTTTCTGGCCGGGTCCTCGCGCGGACGCTTCGGCAGCGCGTGTTGGGTTCAGAGCTCCTAGACCTGCTGACCGGTCCGCACGGCGTCGACCGCTACACCGAACTGGTGGCGCCGACCTGGACGCTGGGCGAAGCCCGCGCCAAGGTGACCGACGTGCGCCGGACCACACCCCGCAGCGTCACCCTGACCCTGACCCCCAACGACACCTTCCTGTCGGCCCACACCCTCAAAGCCGGGCAGTACGTCAACCTCGCCGTGGAGATCGACGGCCGGCGCCACACCCGGTGCTATTCGCCCGCCACCGCCGAAGGCGCCCCCACCCTCGAGTTGACCATCGGCCGCCACGACGGCGGCCTGGTCTCGAACTATCTGTACGAACACGCCCACCGCGGCATGGTGGTCGGTCTGACCGGCACCGGCGGCGACTTCACGTTGCCGGCGCCAGGACCGCGCAGCCCGAGGCGAATCCTCTTCGTCTCCGGGGGAAGCGGCATCACCCCGGTGATGTCGATGCTGCGGACGCTGGTCGCCCGGGGCCACGACGGCGACATCGCATTCGTCCACTACGCGCGCACGCCGGCCGAGGCCTGCTATCGCGACGAGCTGAGCGCCATGCCCGGAGTGCGGGTGCTGCACGGCTACACCCGCTCCGAGGGCGGCGACCTCGCCGGACGCTTCGGCGCGGAGCACCTGGCCGCCGCGATGACGTCCCCCGACGCGGTATTCGTCTGCGGCCCAGCGCCTTTGGTCGATGCCGTGCGGTCGCACTGCGACAACGTCTACACCGAGAGCTTCGTGCCGCCGGCACTCGATGTGCCGGCCAATCCGTCGGGTGGACGAGTCACGTTCTCCGACAGCGGTGTTGACATCGTCGACGACGGACGCTCGCTGTTGGAGCAGGCCGAGTCGGCCGGGCTGTCGCCCGAAAACGGATGCCGGATGGGCATCTGCCACACCTGCACGCGGCGTAAGACCGCCGGCACCGTGCGCAACCTGGTCACCGGTGCGGTCTCGACCGCTCCCGACGAGGACGTGCAGATCTGCGTGTCCGTTCCGGTCGGTGACGTGGACCTGTCGCTGTAGCGGCAGGCCATTCCAGCCCCTGAAAACCTCTGGAGGACAGACAATGTCGAACGCCAAGATTGCCCTGACACCCGAACAGGCCGACGCATTCGGCCGCGAACTCGACGCCATCAAGGAACGCGTGATGGCAGAACTCGGCGAGCAGGACGCCGACTACATCCGCCGCGTCATCAAGGCGCAGCGTGCGCTGGAAGTCGGTGGCCGGGCGCTGTTGTTCGCCGGGTTCCTGCCCCCGGCATGGCTCGCCGGCACCGCGATGCTGGGACTGTCGAAGATCCTGGACAACATGGAGATCGGCCACAACATCATGCACGGTCAGTACGACTGGATGCGTGACCCGGCCATCTCCGGTCGCACCTTCGAGTGGGACACGGCATGCCCCGCCGACCAATGGCGGCACTCGCACAACTACATGCATCACACTCACACCAACATCGTGGGAATGGACCGCGACATCGGCTACGGAATTCTGCGGATGAGCGAAGACCAGCGCTGGCAGCCGTACTTCCTCGGCAACCCGATCTACGCATTCCTGCTGATGGTGTTGTTCCAGTACGGCGTTGCGCTGCACGAGCTCGAAACCGAGCGCATCCGCTCCGGTGAAATCCGGCTCGAGGACAAGCGCGAAGTCCTGCGGGCCATCTGGCGCAAGACCCGCCGCCAGACCCTGAAGGACTACGTCGCCTTCCCGCTGCTGGCCGGACCCTTCGCGCCGTTCGTCTTCACCGGCAACCTCACCGCCAACCTGATGCGCAACGTGTGGTCGTACATGATCATCTTCTGCGGCCACTTCCCGGACGGGACGCAGGAATTCACCGTCGAGGAAACCAAGGACGAGTCACGCGGCATGTGGTACTTCCGCCAGATCCTCGGCTCGGCAAACCTGACGGGCGGCAAGATCTTTCACCTGCTGTCGGGCAACCTCTCGCACCAGATCGAGCACCACCTGTTCCCCGACATGCCCGCGCGCCGCTACGCCGACATCGCGCCCGAGGTGCAGGCGATCTGCGAACGCTACGGCATCCCGTACAACCGCGGTCCGCTGCTGCGCCAGTTCGGCACCGTCGTCCGCAAGATCGTCCGGCTGAGCGTCCCGGACTCGTGGGTGCACAAGTCCGGCGCCGAGAAGTCTCCCGAGCCCGAGCCGATCGCCGCATAAGTCCGCGGTCCGGGCGTTGCCTCGGGCCGGGACAGGGGCACAATGAGGTCCGTGGAATGGACCGGCGCGCGTTACGCGGACACCCCGACCGTGGAGGCCTCGACGTGGATCGACGCCGATCCGGCACGGGTGTGGAGCCTGGTCTCCGACATCGCGCTGATGCCGGCGTTCAGCAGTGAACTCAAGGCCGTGGAATGGGCCGAGGGATCGGACGGTCCGCGGGTCGGCGCGCGGTTCGTCGGACACAACGAGCACGATGCGTTCGGGCAGTGGACCAGCACCTCGCATATCGTGGCCTGCGATGAACCACGTGAATTCGCTTGGGCGGTCGGTGACTACGACGATCCCGCCGCGAAGTGGCGATTCCGGCTGACGCCGCGCGATGGCGGCACCGAGCTGAACTACTGGATGCAGATGGGGCCGGGACGCTCGGGCCTGTCGGTGGCCATCGAATCGATGCCCGACAAGGAACAGAAAATCGTGTTCGTGCGGCTGCGCGAGTTCGAGGGCGCGATCGGGAAAACCCTCGCGGCGATCAAGCGGTTGGCCGAACACGGAGTGCATTGATGCGGACCGCCACGACGGTCGAGTTGTCGGGCACCGGGAGCCAAACCGCCGAGGTCGTGGCCTTCGTCGCCGAGGCGGAGAAACTGGGTCTCGACGTCTGCTGGGTGGCCGAGGCGTGGGGCGCGGATGCGCCGTCGGCGCTGGGCTACTTGGCGGCGCGGACCGAGCGGATGCTGCTCGGTTCCGGCGTGCTGCAGGTCGGCACCCGATCGCCGGTCCTGGTCGCCCAGACCGCGGTCACGCTGTCCAATCTGTCGAACGGACGATTCCTGCTCGGTTTGGGCGCCTCCGGTCCCCAGGTGATCGAGGGCCTGCACGGTGTCTCGTTCAGCCGGCCGCTGGCTCGCATCTCCGAAACGGTCGACATCGTGCGGCAGGTCTTCGCGGGCGGGAAGATCTCCTATGCGGGAAGGGAATTCGAGATCCCCCGGCCCGGCGGTGAGGCGGTGCCGATGCGCTTGTCGACCCGCGCCGAGCACGCCATTCCGGTCTATCTGGCCGCGCTGTCACCGGCGATGCTGCGGTTGACCGGGCGGGTTGCCGACGGCTGGCTGGGCACCAGCTTCGTTCCCGAAGGAGCCGGCGACGCCTACTTCGCCCACCTCGACGAGGGGCTGGCCGCCGCGAACCGCGCCCGCGCCGACATCGACATCTGCCAGGGCGCCGAAGTCGCTTTCGCCGCAGACGAAGACGAGCTGAAGGGCATGGTCGCGGGCCGCAAGAAAGAGCTGGCCTTCAGCCTCGGCGGCATGGGATCGTCGGGGACGAATTTCTACAACCAGGCCTACAGCCGGCAGGGCTGGGCGGACGTCGCCGCCGAGGTGCGGGAGCGCTGGCAGCGCGGCGACCGCGACGGGGCGGCCGGTGTGGTGACCGACGAGATGGTGCTGGCCACCACGCTGATCGGGACAGAGGCGATGGTCTCCGCGCGCCTGACGGTGTGGCGAGACGCCGGCGTGAACACGGTGCGGCTGTATCCCGCGGGCGACACCCTGGACGCGAAACTGGAGACGCTGGGCCGCGCGATCGAGCTGGTCCGCGAGGTCGCCTAGCTACCGCCGAACGTGCACTGGCGGCGGGATTTTCGCCGCTTTTCGCCCTCATTGCACGCTCGGCGAAACCGGAGCATCAGTGCGTGCCGGTCGGGGCGTCGGCGGCCTTGACGAGTCGCACCTCGGGCCGCTGCGGCACGCCGTCGGCCAGGAACCAGCGAAACGCCAGATTGCCACGCGGATAACCCAGCGTGGTAAGCGAATTGGGGTGCTTCGTCGCGCTGTTCGACAAGACGACCGTCACCGAGCCGTCGCTGTTGGTGACGGCGCTGTGGCCGTTGAGGGAGCACCGGGCGTCCTGCGCGCCGAAGGTCGCCATGAACTGGTTCCACACCACCAGGTTCCAGAACCTGCACGACGGCGGCCGGTGCGTGATCACCAGCGCCTCGTCGTCGTCGAGCACGAAGCTGCCGTAGGAGTAGCAGGCGTCACGCGCCGACCAACCGAAGTTGGCGTCCGGCACCTGATAGGGATCGGCGAATGCGTTGGCAGCATGGGCGGTTTCGTGCCCGAGCGCGTGCTGTTCGTCGACCCGGTCTCCGACCGCCAGCGGCACGATCGCGAACATGGTCCGCAGCCAGGTGGCGGCGGCGCGCAGGCTCGCCGCGGTCTCGGCGTCGCCGTGCCGGATGGGATCGGCCTCGTCGAGCGCCTCGATGTGCCACGTCACCGGGCGGCCGGTCAGGGGGTCGGCCTGGTAGTCGCGGGTCATCAGCACGGCCGCGTCCGGCGTGGCGGGAAATTCGAAGGCGAAGTTCCCGTCGGCGTCGACATCGAGATCGGTGTCGCGGACGATCGCGACCACCCGGTCCGACCACGCGCCCGGGGTTGGCTCGTTGTAGGCGGTCACCGAAAAGTACACGCTGTCACCCTTGTTCCCGCTGATCCGGTACCGGCGCGCGGGATCGATGGGGCAGATGAAGTAGTAGGCGTCGGTGTTGTCGCCGCCCCAGCGGCGGTCGCGGCGGAACGGCGTGTTGACCGCGACGAACTGTGGCCGGCCCGGTTCGGGAAAGAGGTAGGTGTCCAGGGCCACGCCCAGAGTGGCGGCGAGCATCCGGTAGCCGTCGGCGACGTGGCGGTCGTCGGTGACCGCACGGTCACCTTGGAGGAATGAGTGACCCAGTTCGCCAAGGGTTTTCAGCAGTTCCTGCCACGCCTCGGTCGATTGGTGCGTCATGCGGTGATTCCTTTCAGGAGCAACCTGGTGGTGCGCTCGACCCACGCATCGTCGAGTTCGGTGGCGCGGGTGAGCAGGGCCACCAGCGTGATGCCGGCGATGGTTTCGGCCAGCTCGGCCGCGGTGACGTCCGGCCGCACGTCGCCGCGTGCCGCGGCCGCCGCCAGCCAGTCGGCGAGGCCGCCGCCGATGACACCGGCGAAGCGCTCCAGCAGCGCCGAATGCAGCGTCGGGTCCGCGGCCAGCTCGCCGATGAGCCCCGGCAGGGCCGCCCTGGCGGCCGGCGTGGTCAGGAAAGCCATTGTGCGGCGGACCATCTCGCGCAGGCCGTCGGCCGTCGACGTGGTATCGGGGATGGCGGTTCCGGCGCCGATCGGGAACACCGCCTCGTGCACCAGGTGCGCCTTGCTGGGCCAGCGACGGTAGATGGCGGGCTTGCTGGTGCCGGCGCGTTCGGCAATGGCGGAGACCAGCAACCCGGGATAGCCGGTCTCGGCCAGCAGTTCGACCGTCGCGCGAAGCACCGCGGCGTCGATCCGGGGGTCACGGGGTCTGCCAAAATCCACTACCATTACGAAACTCAGAGTAACATAAGTCGCCGTGACCGTTCGCCTCGATGACCTCGACCGACCGCGCTTCAGCGCCGAGGGCCAGCAGATCCTGGACATGATGGCCTCGATGGCCGCCCAGTGCCCGTTGGATGCCGACGCGCTGCACGCTCAGGCCAGCGCCGACACCGGCCTGCACGACTTCGGGCCCGACGACTACCGCGAGCGCCTCGAGGTCTACCTCGCCGCACTGCGCGAGATCGACGGGCTGCACGACGCGGGCGTGGTGAACTTCTATGGGCAGCTACTGCAAATCCTCAAGAACCGGTTGTTGTTGACCGACTTGCTGACTCGCCATCCCGAGATCCACGAGATCGAACTGCGTTCACCGGTGGTCATCGCGGGCCTACCCCGCACCGGCACCACCCACCTGCACAATCTGCTCGCCGCGGCGCCGACCTTCCGCACCATGCCGTACTGGGAAAGCAGCGAGCCGTTCCCGATGCCGAATGAGGTTGGTGCCGAGCCGGATCCACGCCGAACCCGGATGGATGTCGCGGTCGGGGTGATCAACATGGTGATGCCGCATTTCGCGCTGATGCACGAGATGACCACCGATCACGTCCACGAAGAGATCCAGCTGCTGGCCAACGACGTGTCCACGATGCTGCTGGAGACGCTCGCCGACGTGCCCCGCTGGCGCGACTACTACCAGGCTCACGATCAGACACCGCACTACGAGTACTTGGCCACCCAGCTCCGGGCGATGCAGTTTCTGCGCGGTGGGCGGCGCTGGCTGCTCAAATCGCCCCAGCATCTCGAACAGGTCCCGGTCCTGGACCGGGTCTTTCCCGACAGCATCGTCGTGTTCACCCATCGCGACCCGGTCCCGGTGGCGCTGTCGATGATCGCGATGATCACCTACTCCGCCCGCATGCACCGCTCGCCGGTGCCGGTGGAGCAGATCGCCAACTCCTGGATCGACCGTCTGGATCAGATGCTGACCGCGCTCGTGCGCGACCGCGACACCATCGGCCCGGACCGCTCGATCGACATCCGCTTCGACGACTTCATGGCCGACGAGCTCGGCGTGGCCGAGCGGGTGTACGCCCTGGCCGGCGAACCGTTCACCGACGAGGTGCGCAGGGCCGTCGGCGACTACCTCGCGGGCCACCGGCGCGGGCGACTGGGCAACGTCGAGACGTCCTACGAAATGTTCGGGCTGAACGAGGGGTGCCTGCGTGAGCGCTTCGCACCGTACGTCGAGCGGTTCCTGAAATAGGCGCAGTGCGCTAGCTTTTCAAGGCATGGTCACCATGCCCGCGCTGGACGGCGTCGAACACAGGTACGTCGAGGTGGGAAGCGGCGTCACCATCCACGTCGCGGACGCCGGTCCGGCCGACGGACCGGCCGTCATGCTGGTGCACGGCTTCCCGGAGAACTGGTGGGAGTGGCACGAGCTGATCGGTCCGCTGGCCGCCGACGGATACCGGGTGTTGTGTCCCGACCTGCGGGGTGCGGGCTGGAGTTCGGCGCCCCGCTCGCGGTATCTGAAGGCGGAGATGGCTGAGGACCTGGCAGGCGTGCTCGACGACCTGCGGATCGCGAACGTGAAGCTGGTCGCCCACGACTGGGGTGGGCCCGCCGCCTTCATCATGATGTTGCACCATCCGGAGAAGGTGACCGGCTTTTTCGGGCTGAACACCGTGGCGCCCTGGGCGAAGTTCGATTTGGCGGCGGTCCGCGACCTGTGGCGGTTCTGGTATCAGGTTCCGATGTTGCTGCCCGTGATCGGGCCCCGGGTGCTCAGCGATCCCCACTGGCGGTTTCTGCGGCTGCTGGGTTCGTGGGTCGGGGGAGGGTTTCCGCTGCCCGAGGAAAGCGTGCGGTTGTACGCCGAGTGCATGCGCCAGCCCGGGCACGCGGAGGCCGGATCACGGTGGTATCGCAGCTTCCAGACCACGGAGATGCGCAGCTGGCTCAGCGGTGAGTACGACGATCGTCGAGTCGACGTACCGGTCCGCTGGTTGAGCGGGACTGACGATCCGGTGATCACTCCGCGGCTTTTGGACGGATACGCCGACCACATAAGCGATTTCGAGGTGGAGCTGGTCGACGGAGTCGGTCACTGGATCGTCGCGCAGCGACCAGATTTGGTTCTGGATCGGTTGCGCGCGTTCATGAAACTCTGAGTCAGTCGACGCCGATGGTGACTTCTGTCGACTTGATGAACACGGTCGCTTTCTGACCGACCTTGAGCCCGAGGTCGGCCGCGGCATCCTTGGTGACCGACGACGTGATGACCTGGTCGCCGCCGTCGAGCGTCACCTTGACCACCGCCATCACCGCGCCGAGGTCGACCTCGGTGATGGTCCCTTTGAGCTGATTTCGGGTTGACAGCCGCATCGCTAGGTCCTCCGTTTCCGCAAAAGCCATTCCGGCGATGAGCCTAGGCCCCGAAAACCGTTCGCGCGACGGCTTTCCGCGTTGTCAGTGCCGGGGACCCAGCAGAGCGACGGATGCATCCACGGCCGGCTCGACGATCTCACGGACGGCCCGACCGTCTTCGACCGCAAGGGCGGTGAGTTCACGCAGACCGCCCAACAGAACCACGGCCAGCGGCGTGGTCAACGGCGGCAGCTGGGCTCGGCGGAATCCCGGACTTGCGCTGAGGTCGATCAGCAGGGTGGACAGCACCTGCAGGCCGCGGCGCTGGACCGGGCGAGCGGCGTCGCCCAGTGACGGCAGTTCCCGGATCAAGCTCAAGGTGATGGCCGGCCGGGATTCGATGTGGGCGACGTAGGCCTCGACGGCCTGGCGTATCTGCTGGTGCCAGTCGGCTTCGGGATCGACGGCGGACTCGATGCGCTGGCCGAGGATTTCGATGTCGACGCCCAACAGTTCCAGGAAACACTCCTGTTTGCCGGCGAAGTGGTCGTAGAACGTGCGCTTGGACGTGCGCGCGTAGCGGACGACGTCGGCGACGGTGCTGGCGCGGTAACCGCGCTCGCTGATCGAGGCGGCGAGGCCGTCGAGCAGCCGCTGCCGAAACGGATCGCCGCCGACGGCCTCATCGGCCGTCGCTGCCACCGCTGATGTCACGCAGGCGCCCCTTTCGGTGAGTGCGGCACCTTGTCAGGCTTGGTACTTCAGAGTACCGTACCCTGGAGATGCCGCGGTACATCGGCGTACCGCGCCGGTGCCGGGGCGGATGTTGGGAGAAGCCATCGTCATGAGCCAGCAAGTCGCGACGCCAACGGCCACCGTCAAATTGCCCCCGGCGGCCCGAATTCCCAAGGTGCTGCAGGGTCTCGGCTTCGCGATGTCGCGGCGCTGGATGATCCAACAGCTGGCGCGCCGGCACGGCGACGTGTTCACCCTGAACCTGCCGATGTATGGGCGGGTGATCGCCGTGGGTGACCCGCAGCTGGCCAAGCAGATCTTCACCACCAGCCCCGACGAGCTCGGCAACATCCAGCCCAACCTGGGCAGGCTGTTCGGTACCGGTTCGGTGTTCGCGCTCGAGGGCGACGAGCATCGGCAACGGCGCCGGCTGTTGGCCCCGCCGTTCCACGGCAAGAGCATGAAGAAGTACGAGAGCATCATCGAAGAAGAGACGCTGCGCGAAATCGCCGACTGGCCCGAGGGCAAGCCCTTCCCCACACTGCCGCCGATGATGCGGATCACCCTAAATGCCATTCTGCGTGCGGTTTTCGGCGCCGAAGGCGCCGAACTCGACGAATTGCGCGAGCTGATTCCGCCGTGGGTCACGCTGGGCTCGCGACTGGCGTCGGTGCCGATGCCCAAACGCGACTATGGCCGGTACAGCCCGTGGGGCCGGCTGGCCGAATGGCGGCGCCGGTATGACCGAGTCATCGACAAGCTGATCGACGACGAGCGGGCCGATTCGAACTTCGCCGAGCGGACCGATGTCCTCGCGATGCTGCTGCGCACCACCTACGAAGACGGTTCGGCCATGTCGCGCAAGGACATTGGGGATGAGCTGCTCACCTTGTTGGCGGCCGGGCACGAAACCACCGCGTCCACGCTGGGCTGGGCGTTTGAACGGATCAGCCGCCACCCCGACCTGCTGTCCGCGCTCGTCGAGGAGGCGGACAACGGCGGCAGCGAACTGCGCCAGGCCACCATCCTGGAGGTGCAGCGGGCCAGAACCGTCATCGATCTCGCCGGCCGCCACGTCTACCCCGAGGTTTACCACCTCGGCGAGTGGGCCATTCCCCGCGGCGATTCGATCATCGTGGGCATCGGGCAGATTCACAGCAACCCGGACGTCTTCCCCGATCCCGACCGTTTCGACCCGCAGCGCTACATCGGAACCAAACCGTCGGCGTTGTCGTGGATTCCCTTCGGCGGCGGCACCCGCCGTTGCGTGGGAGCGGCGTTCGCCAACATGGAAATGGACGTCGTGCTGCGAACGGTGTTGCGCCGCTTGACCATTGAGACCACGGACGCTCCCGGCGAGCGCTGGCACTGCCGCGGGGTCGCGTTCACCCCGAAGGACGGCGGCCGAATTACGGTGCGGCGGCGCTGATCGCGGTTACTGACCGGCCGTCGCGCGCCGCGGCAGTTTCCAGCCCGGACGGATGAAGTGGCAGGTGTACCCGTTGGGATAGTGCTGCAGGTAGTCCTGGTGTTCGGGTTCGGCTTCCCAGAAGTCGCCGGCCGGGCTGACCTCGGTCACCACCTTGCCGGGCCATAACCCGGACGCCTCCACGTCGGCGATGGTGTCCAGCGCGATCCGCTTCTGCTCGTCGTCCAGATAGAAGATGGCCGACCGGTAACTCGTGCCGCGGTCGTTGCCCTGCCGGTCTTTCGTTGTCGGATCGTGGATCTGGAAGAAGAATTCCAGGATCGTGCGGTAGTCGGTGACCGCCGGGTCGTAGACGATTTCGATCGCTTCGGCGTGGGTGCCGTGATTGCGGTAGGTGGCATTGGGGACGTCACCGCCGGTGTAACCGACCCGCGTCGACACCACGCCCGGCTGCTTGCGGATCAGTTCCTGCATCCCCCAAAAGCAACCGCCGGCGAGAATGGCTTTCTGGTTGGTCATGCTTCGTCCTCCTAACCGGCAATAATGACGCCAGGCTACACTCCGCCGATGAGCTGCAATGGTGCCGCGAAATCATGAGCACGCCGAAGTTCTCCCGTAGCGAACTGGCCGCCGCGTTCGAGAAATTCGAAGCGACCGTCGACGCGGCGGCGCAGTCAAAGGACTGGGACGCCTGGGTCCAGCACTATACGCCCGACGTCGTCTACATCGAACACGCGGCGGGCACCATGCACGGCCGCGACGAGGTCCGCGAGTGGATCAGCCGGACGATGGGCAGTTTTCCCGGCAGCCACATGGTCGCGTTCCCGTCGCTGTGGTCGGTGATCGACGAGCCCACGGGTCGCATCATCATGGAGCTCGACAACCCGATGCGCGATCCCGGCGACGGAACCGTCATCGGCGCGACGAACATCTCGATCATCACCTACGCCGGTGATGGCCTGTGGCGTCAGCAGGAAGACATCTACAACCCGCTGCGCTTCGTGCGGGCCACGTTGAAGTGGTGCCGCAAGGCGCAGGAGCTCGGCACCCTCGACGAGGACGCCGCGCGGTTCATGGACCAGTACGGAGGGGCGCAGTGACCACCAAACCCAAGCTCGTCATCGGCGCCAACGGCTTCCTGGGATCGCACGTGACCCGCCAGCTCGTCGCCGACGGCTTCGACGTCCGTGCCATGGTGCGGCCGAACGCCAACACCCGTTCCATCGACGACTTGGACGTCACCCGGTTTCACGGCGACGTGTTCGACGCCGGCGTGCTGCGCGAGGCGATGGACGGCGTCGATGACGTCTACTACTGCGTCGTCGACACCCGCGCCTGGCTGCGCGACACCGCCCCGCTGTTTCGCACCAACGTCGAAGGCCTGCGCAACGTTCTCGATGTCGCCGTCACGCAACCGGACCTGCGCCGGTTCGTGTTCACCAGCACCTACGCGACGGTGGGCCGGCGCCACGGGCATGTCGCGACCGAAGACGACGTCGTGGGCACCCGCGGACTGTCGGACTACGTCAAGTCCCGGGTCCAGGCCGAGAACCTGGTAATGCGCTACGTGGCCGAGGCCGGGCTGCCGGCGGTGGCGATGTGCGTGTCGACGACGTACGGCGACGGCGACTGGGGCCGCACCCCGCACGGCGCCTTCATCGCCGGCGCGGTCTTCGGCAAGCTGCCCTTCACGATGGAGGGCATCGCGCTGGAAGTCGTCGGCGTCACCGACGCCGCCCGGGCCATGATCCTGGCCGCCGAGCGCGGGCGCATCGGCGAGCGATATCTGATCTTCGAACGGATGATCGCGTTGAAAGAGGTGGTCCGGATCGCGGCCGACGAGGCCGGGGTACCGGCGCCGCGGCGCTCGATCTCCGTCCCGATGCTGTACGCGCTCGGGGCGCTGGGCAACCTGCGCGCACGGCTCACCGGCAAGGACGCCGAACTCAGCCTCGCGTCGGTGCGCATGATGCGCGCCGAAGCACCCCTCGACCACAGCAAGGCCGTGCGCGAATTGGGTTGGCAACCGCGGCCGGTCGAGGAATCCATCCGCGAGGCGGCCCGCTTCTGGGCGGCGATGCGAAATGCCAAGGGTAAGACAACGACTCCCGGCTGAACACCACGCCGAGCGGCGTTCAGGGCGCGGCGCGCCGCCTCGCGGACAACTAGCCTCGAGCGGTATGACGACCGCGCGAGTGCCCGTCGATCTCAGCGGCGCACCCCAGACCATGCTGGCGACGCTCTACGCCAAGGCGCTGGACGCCGACTTCGAACACCCGATCCTGCGCGATCGGTACGCGAAGGAGATCGTCGAGCGCATCGACTACGACTGGAAGAAGACGACCATCACCGCGCGGCGGGCGCCGTCGGTGACCACACGGTCGGCGCACTTCGACGAGTGGACGCGCAAATTCCTTGCAGCGCACCCGCATTCGGTCGTGCTGCACCTGGGCTGCGGGCTGGACAGCCGGGTTTTCCGCCTGCAGCCCGGCCCGGGCGTCCAGTGGTACGACGTCGACTACCCCGAGGTTGCGGCGCTGCGCACCCAGCTCTACCCGAGCCGCGACCACTACCGCGTCATCGCCGCCTCGGTCACCGACCCCGCCTGGCTGGCGGACATCCCCGCCGACCGCCCCACCCTGATGATCGCGGAGGGGCTGACCATGTACCTCACCGAGCAGGACGGCACCGCGCTGCTGCGCCGGGTGGTCGACCGGTTCGGTTCGGGTGAGCTGCAGTTCGACGTGTTCAATTGGCTAGGGATCAGGTCGCAATGGCTCAACACGGTGGTGCGGCGGTCGGGAGCCACGCTGCACTGGGCGATCGACGGGCCCGACGACATCCTCAACGCGGTGCCGGCGGCCCGGCTGCTGTCCTGGGAACGATGGTTCGAGTCGGACACCTTCGCGCGGTTGCCGCGGTCGGCTCGAGTCCTCGGCAAGCTCATGTCGCGGGTGCAGGCGATGGCGAACATGTCGCAATACCACCGCTACGCATTCGGCCCGACCGGACGGGAAGGCTTGACCGCGGACGCGCGTTAACGTACTGACAGGCGCCTGAAGGAGGAACCATCATGGCCCACCCGGAAATCAAAGAACCCAACGCGGGGCACCCGATCACCATCGAGCCCACCAAGGGGCGAGTGCAGGTGCGCGTCAACGGCGAACTCGTCGCCGACACCACCGCCGCGTTGGAACTGCGCGAAGCCACTTTGCCTGCGGTGCAATACATCCCGATCGCCGACGTGGTGCAGGATCGGCTCACCCGGACCGACACCAGCACGTACTGCCCGTTCAAGGGTGACGCCAGCTACTACAGCGTGACCACCTCGGCCGGTGACACCGTCGACGACGTGATCTGGACGTACGAGCAGCCGTATCCCGCGGTCGCGGCGATCGCCGGGCATGTCGCGTTCTACCCGAACAAGGCCGACATCAGCGTCTCGGCTCAGTAGGGGACCCAGCCGGGAAGGGCGGTCGCCACCGCGCGGGTCTCGCCGTAGAGGCGCATCGAGACGATCAGCCCGTCACGGGTGTCGAAGATGCACACGAACGGGCTGTCGTACTCGACCCCGGCGGACGTGGTGCCGGTCGCCTGCGCCTCGACCACCACGCTCTCTCCCTCGTTGACACAGCGCACCAGGTCGATGGTCACTTCGAGTTCTCGTTTGCGTCGCTCGATCCCGCGCCGAAACGCCTCCTTGTCGCAGGACGTGCGCGTGTAGAGCGTCCAGTAGGTGAAGTCGTCGCTGAGCAGGGCGAAGCCCTCGTCCAGATCACCGTCGTCGCTGGTGCTCTGCAGGAACATCCAGGCCAGTTCGCCCTGAGGGTCATCGAACGGCGTCATCACAACGCAATATTGACGTGGCACGCAGTTCACGGTCAATCACGGAACGGGGAGTCATCAGGTGCAGAGCGCGCGCACGGTCGTGTTTCCCGGGGCCGTCAGCTTCGGGCACACGTTGGCGCCCCTTCGTCGCGGCCTGGGGGACCCGTGCTTCCGGACCCCCGGTGACGGCTCGATCTGGCGCACCAGCCTGCTGCCCACCGGCCCGGTCACGGCCCGGATCAGCCGCGTCGCCCCCAATGCCGCGCACGCCGTGGCGTGGGGCAGCGGCGCGGAGGAGTTCGCCGAGATGCTGCCCGCCATGCTCGGTCTCGAGGACGACGACTCGGACTTCGTGCCGGGACATCCGACGGTCGCCGCCGCCTACCAGCGGGTTCCACACCTGCGCCTGGGACGAACCGGCCTGGTACTGGAGGCTCTGATCCCGGCGATCATCGAGCAGCGGGTGCCCGGAGCCGACGCGTTTCGCTCCTGGCGGGTGCTGGTGTCGAAGTACGGCACGCCGGCGCCGGGGCCGGCGCCGCACGGCATGCGGGTCATGCCGGACGCGCAGGTCTGGAGACACATCCCGTCGTGGGAGTTCCATCGCGCCAACGTCGACCCGAGGCGCGCGCAGACGGTGGTCACCTGTGCGCGCCGGGCCCCCTCGCTGGAGCGGCTGGTGACGCGGCCGGCCGTGCAGGCGCGCGCGGCGCTCACGTCGCTGCCGGGCGTGGGGGAGTGGACCGCCGCCGAGACGGCACAACGCGCCTTCGGCGACGCCGACGCCGTGTCGGTGGGCGACTATCACATCCCCAAAATGATCGGCTGGACGTTGCTGGGACGGCCCGTCGATGACGCGGGCATGCTCGAACTGCTCGAGCCGATGCGACCGCACCGCCAGCGGGTGGTCCGACTCCTCGAGGCCAGCGGACTGGCGTACGAACCACGCCGGGGTCCGCGGCTGCCGGTGCAGCAAATCCACTCACTTTGATCCGTAGCGTTTTTCACTAGGGCCACCGGGTACCCAACCGGGGCAGTAACCGTGTGTGAACCCCATGGAAGGAAGCTAGGAAACAACCGATGACTCAGTTCACGATTCCGGGATTGACCGACAAGCAGGCGGCGCGGCTCACCGAACTGCTGCAGAAGCAACTGAGCACCTACAACGACCTGCACCTCACGCTGAAGCACATCCACTGGAACGTGGTGGGCCCGAACTTCATCGGCGTGCACGAGATGATCGACCCGCAGGTCGAGGCGGTCCGCGGATTTGCCGACGATGTCGCCGAACGCATTGCGGCCCTTGGTGCTTCGCCGCAGGGCACGCCCGGTGCCATCATCAAGGACCGCTCGTGGGACGACTACTCGGTGGGCCGCGACACGGTCCAGGCTCACCTGGCCGCGCTGGACCTGGTGTACACCGGCGTCATCGAGGACATCCGCCAATACATCGACGAGACAGACGAACTCGACCAGGTGACCCAGGACCTGCTGATCGGCCAGGCGGGTCAGTTGGAGAAGTTCCAATGGTTCGTCCGGGCGCACCTGGAAAGCGCCGGCGGGGAGCTGGCCCACAAAGGCAAGAGCACCGAGAAGGACGCCGCGAAGACTGCGCGCACCAAGTCCTGAGGTCTAGGAACGGGATTCCGACGCGGCATCACCCGAATCGGTCTTTGGTACAAGAACATTGACGCGATCGCCTGCCGCAAGCCGCACGGTCGGCCGCGCGTCGACGAGTCGACGGTTGTGCACAACGGACACCGGGAGGTGGCCCGGGGGCCACTCCAGCTCGTCGAGGTTGCGGCCTACCGCTGCTGAATTCGCTTCCAGCGTGTATTCGATGATGCAGTAGCCGTCGAGCTCGCTACGCGGATCATGTTCGGCGTCCGGAGCTTTCAACGGGTCGGAGACATCCGCGGCCCCGCCGCCGTTGCGGTCTACGTGGGTGAAGTGCGCGCCGACCGCCCGCAGCACGTTCTGGTTGGTGAGCCAACCCTGCACGTGCCGGGCATCGGTGTCGATCACCGGCAGGCCGTCGCGTCCATAGAGAACGAGTTGACGCAAGGCCTGAGCGAGGCTGTCGTTGGCAAACAGCGCCTGGGGTTCGCGGATTCGGGTCACGGTTCCGAGCACCGCCGTGCGGTCCGGCGCGGCGTCGACCGTGGGCTTGGCGAGGTCGAGTGGTGTGGTGAACGCGTGCATGGCGTCCGCGACCGTGAGGTCGGCGAAGGCATGCGCCGGAGCGGGCCGGTCGATGTCGAAGCCGCGGCGTAAGAGTTTGGTCGTGTAGATGGTGCCGTACGAAAGGCCGCGCGACACGGTGGTGCCAACAGCAACAGCCAGCATGACCGGCAAGGTCAGGGTGAAGTCCCCGGTCATCTCGACCGTGCTGGCCAGCGCCGTAAGCGGGGCGCGTGCGGCGGAAGCGAATACCGCCGCCATCCCGACGATGGCGTAGAGCGCGGGATGGCCGACCGCGGTGCCTATGACGTGCTGCATGACGACGCCGAATGCCATGCCCGATGTGGCCCCGATGAATAGGGAGGGAGCGAACACTCCGCCGGAGCCGCCGATCCCGATGGTGAGGCTGCAGGCCAGCATCTTGCCAACGGCGAGGATCACCAGGAACCACAGAGCGTAGTGGCCGGCAAAGGCGGCGTACATCACGGGATAGCCAACGCCGTACAACTGGGGGACCGCGAGCAGCAACAGGCCAAGCACGATTCCTCCGACCGCTGGCCGCGCCCAGTTCGGACGGTCCCCCCATACCCGGTCACACAGGTCCTCGGTCCTATACAGCAGATTCTTGAAGGCGATCCCAATCAGGCCGGCGACCGCGGCAAGCGCCGCGATCAACAGGTAGTTGGCGATGTGATTCAGCTCGATACCCTGGGGGAGCTGGGTGAGGAACGGGGCAGAGCCGAAGAAGACACGGGCGATCACGTCGGCAACCATCGCCGAAAGCATGATGGTGAAGATCGCGTCGACAGAGAGTTCGCGCAGGATCAGTTCAACGGCGAAGAACACTCCCGTGATCGGAGCGTTGAAGGTTGCCGAGATGCCGCCGGCGGCGCCGCAGGCCACCAGCACCCGCAGCCGGTTCTCCGGCATCCGGACCCACTGGCCGAAGCCTGACGCCAGCGCCGCGCCAATTTGCACGATCGGCCCTTCACGCCCGACCGAGCCGCCGGTGCCGATGCACATCGCCGAGGCCAGCGCCTTCACCACCGTCACCTGGGGTCGAATGCGGCCGCCGTTCTCGGCGACCGCAATCATGACTTCCGGGACGCCGTGGCCCCGCGCCTCGGGCGCAAACCGGGCGATCAGCGGTCCGTACAGTAATCCACCGACGACGGGGACGACCGCGTAAAACCCGACTCCCAGCCATGGCAGGTGGTCGCTGACCACCCACCCTTGTTGGCCGAACTCGTCGTGTCCGGTCGCCACCCAGGTGAACGCAAAAACCAGGTAGCGAAAAGCCGCCGCACCGAGCCCGGCGCCCACCCCTACCACGACCGCCACGCAAAACAATCCGAGGCGGTTGGCGCGCAGCCAACTGGCGACCCACCTGACGGAATAGGACACCGTCCGCTTCGTCTGAACCGGATCAGTCGGCGCTCTGTCCTGCTGCATCCCCCGTCACCCCTCTACTGCGGCCGTGCCGTTCGTTGCCCGAAGCCGGGTAGGTCCAATCGAAATTCCAGAAGCCAGGGCTACCGCAAACCCTTGATGCCAGCAAATATTGCCCTCTCAAGCTATCGCCCGCATGTCCAGCGCCAGGCCCGGGGCGGACTGGATGTCGACCTTGTCCACGGTGGGGCCGGGGTGGCGCGTGAGCCAATATGCCGACCCCACACCTGCGGAATAAGTGGACCCCAGTCCGGTTATATAGGGCATCCACTATATGAGGAGGCCAGATGCCTGCAATCACCGCTGACACCCTGACGCTGCCGCGAGTGAGCGGCCCCGGCCCCGCGGACACCGAGCGGGCGGTCCGCTCGATCACCACCGGCCCACGCGGCTATGAGGGCGAGGGCTTTCCGGTCGTGCGCGCCTTCGCGGGCGTCAGCTCGGCCGCGCTGGACCCCTTCGTGCACATGGACCAGATGGGTGAGGTCGACTACCAACCGGGCGAACCCCGGGGCACCGACTGGCATCCGCACCGCGGCTTCGAAACCGTGACCTACATGCTCGACGGCAAGTTCGCGCATCAGGACTCGCACGGCGGTGGCGGCCTGATCGCCGACGGCGCGACGCAATGGATGACCGCCGGGTCCGGCATCCTGCACATCGAGACACCGCCTGCCGAACTGGTCGACAGCGGCGGGCTGTTTCACGGCGTCCAGCTCTGGGTCAACCTGCCGGGCAAGGACAAGTTCGCACCCCCGCGATATCAGGCCATCGAGGGTGCCGACGCCGCCCTGCTGGCCTCCGACGACGGCGGGGCGCTGATCCGCATCATCGCCGGCGACATCGATGGCCACCGGGGCCCGGGCGTCACTCACACCCCAATCACCCTCGCGCACGCGACGATCGAGAACGGGGCCCGGCTCAACATTCCCTGGCGGCGCGATTTCAACGCGCTGGTCTATGTGCTGTCCGGCAGCGGGTACGTCGGCCCGATCTCGCACCCGATCCACCAAGGGCAGCTGGCGGTCCTGGGGGCCGGCGATCGGATCACCGTCGGCGCTCGCCGTGCCCCGGATTCGAGTGGCGTGCCGGCCCAGGGAGCCATTGATGCGCTGCTTCTGGGCGGGCGGCCGATTCGCGAACCGGTATTCCACTACGGTCCATTCGTGATGAACACTCGGGCGGAATTGATCGAGGCGCTAGAGGACTACCAAGCCGGAAAATTTGGCACCGTTCCGCCAAATGCGCTAATGCCGCACCGCGGGGGTGGCACACTCTAGCAATGCTTCCACGGGGGAATCGCCGGCCCGGGCGTCCGCCTGCCGCGAAAGCCGACGAGACGCGGCAGCGGATCATCCAAGCTGCTCGTTTAGTGTTCAGCGAACGCGGCTACGACGGCGCGACGTTCCAGGCCATCGCTGCTCGCGCCGACCTCACCCGACCGGCGATCAACCATTATTTCTCGAGCAAGCGCGCCCTTTATCGCGAGGTTATGGACGAGACCAACGAATTTGTCATCGGGGCGGGGATTAAACAGGCCGAGGGCGAGACCACGCTGGTGGCGCAGCTGACGGCGTTCATCAACGCGGCGGTGAAAGCGAATTCGGAGAATCCCGCCGGCTCGGCATTCATTATCGGCGGCGTGCTCGAATCGCAGCGGCATCCGGAATGGAGCGGAACCGAAAACGATTCCGTGCGGATCGCGCGGGAATTCTTGATGCGCGTTGTCAACGACGCGATCGAGGGCGGCGAGATCGTCGCCGATGTGGATGCGTCGGCATTGGTCGAGACGCTGCTCGTGGTGATCTCCGGGGTCGGCCTGTATGCCGGCTACATCAAGAGCTACAAGGAGATGCTGGCGGTGACCGGCATGCTGCGCCAGGTCCTGGAAGGTGCGCTCTGGCGGCCGGAGGCGTAGCCCGTTCGGCGCAGTGAAGTTGGGCACAAAGCGTATAGGCTAACTAACTTATCCCGGTACCATGGGCGGGATATGACTGACCTGGATGCCTCGCTACCGCCTTCCGTGCGGTCTGCCGGCGACAGCTGGACCATCACCGAACTCGTCGGCGCCACCGCGCTGGGGGTCGCCGCGTCGCGCGCGGCCGAAACCGCCGGCCCCGACCCCCTGATCCGCGACGAGTTCGCCCGCCTGCTGGTGTCCTCGGCCGGTCCGGCGTGGGCCCGGCTGGCCGACCCCGAGCTCGCCTGGCTCGACGGGGATGAGCACGGGCAGCGCTCGCACCGGTGCGGCATCGACTACCAGGCCGTGCGCACCCACTTCTTCGACGAGTACTTCGCCGACGCCGTCGGCGCCGGGATCCGGCAGGTGGTGATCTTGGCCGCCGGGCTCGACTCCCGGGCGTACCGGCTGGACTGGCCGACGGGCACCGCGGTCTACGAGATCGACCAGCCCCAGGTGCTCGAGTACAAGGCCCGGATCCTGCAGCAGCACGGCGCCGTGCCCTCGGCCATCCGGCACCCCGTCGCGGTGGACCTGCGTGACGACTGGCCCGCCGCCCTGACCGCCGCCGGGTTCGACCGCACCCGGCCCACCGCGTGGCTGGCCGAAGGCCTGCTCCCGTACCTGCCCAGCGACGCTCAGGACCGGCTGTTCGAGATGTTCACCGCGCTCAGCGCGGCCGGCAGCCAGGTCGCGATCGAGATGTTCGGCATGAACTCGCGCAGCAACTCGCAGCGCTGGCTGCGGATGCGGGAACGGCTCGGGCTGGACGTCAATGTCCAGGCGCTGACGTACCACGAGCCGGACCGCTCGGACGCCGCCGCGTGGCTGGCCGAGCACGGCTGGCAGGTGCGCAGCGTGAGCAACCGCGACGAGATGGCCCGGCTGGGCCGCCCCGTGCCCGACGACCTGACCGACGAGGCGGTCCGCAGCACCCTGTTGCGGGCGCGTCTCGGCACGCCAATCACCTGAGCCAAGGAGCAACGCCATGAGTTCACTGCGCACGCACGACGACACCTGGGACATCAAGAGCAGCGTCGGCACCACCGCTGTGATGGTCGCGGCGGCCCGGGCCATCGAGACAGAGCAGCCCGACGCGCTGATCCGCGACCCCTACGCCCGGCTGCTCGTCAACAACGCCGGCGCCGAGGTGCTGTGGGAGGCCATGCTGGACCCCGACGTCGTCGCCAAGATCGAGTCGATCGACGAGGAATCCGCTGCCCGGATCCAGCACATGCGCGGCTACCAAGCGGTGCGGACCCACTTTTTCGACGAGTACTTCGCCGACGCCGTCGCCACCGGGATCCGGCAGGTAGTGATCCTCGCGTCGGGCCTGGACTCGCGCGCGTACCGCCTCGACTGGCCGGCCGGGACCACGGTCTACGAGATCGACCAGCCGCAGGTGCTGGAGTACAAATCCACCACCCTGGCCGAGAGCGGCGCCGCGCCGTCGGCCGACCGCCGCGAGGTCGCGATCGACCTGCGTGAGGACTGGCCGGCCGCGCTGCGCGACGCCGGCTTCGACCCCAGCCAACGCACCGCCTGGCTGGCCGAGGGCCTGCTGATGTACCTGCCCGCGGAAGCCCAGGACAAGCTGTTCACCCAGATCGGCGAACTGAGCCGGGCGGGCAGCCGCGTCTCCGCCGAGACCGCACCCATGCACGCCGAGGAGCGCCGTCAGCAGATGCGGGAACGGTTCAAGAAGGTGGCCGACGAGCTCGGCTTGGAGGAAACCGTCGACGTCGGCGAGCTGATGTACCGCGACGAGCACCGCGCGAACCTCGCCGACTGGCTCAACGAGCACGGCTGGCGCGCCACCGCGCAGAACTCAATCGATGAGATGCACCGCCTGGGTCGCGGGGTGCAGAGTTCCGAGATCGACGAAGACCGGGACGCCTTCTCCGACTTCGTGATCGGCGAGCGCCTGTAGCGGCGCAGGCTCAGCCGCTCCCGACCTCGTAGGCCCGCCGCACGTTCACCGTGGCTCGCGGCTGCGGTTACCGGGATTTCGCCAGGTCATCCGGGACAATGGTCACTCATTATGGGCAGCGGCGGATCGGGGCGATCGCACCGCTGGGTGCTGCTCAAAGGCCGGCTGGTCGCCAGCATCGCCTCGGCGTTCGTCATGGCCATCACCGGCGTCGGCTGGACGGGATACCACACCGCCCTGGGCAGGATCATCATTTCCCACGCGCTGCCCAACGCGGCGACGACGCTGGACGGCAATCAGAACATCCTGCTGATGGGGTTGGACAGCAGGTTGGACCAGAACGGTCAGCCGCTGCCGCAGGAGATCTACGACGCGCTGCACGCGGGCGACGAAAGCTCGGGCGGCTACAACGCCAATGTCCTTATCGTCGTGCACGTTTCGGACGGTGACGGACCCGTCACCGCGATCTCGATCCCCCGCGACGACTACGCGGAGTTGCCGGGCTGCCCGGGATCGGTCTGCGCCGGCAAGATCAAGCAGGCCTACGGGCTGGCCTATCAGCAGTCGCTGAATTCGCAGGCGGCCGGGAAATCGGGTGGGGCGGGCGCCACCAATCTGGCCGCCCGCGAGCAGACCGCCCGCGAGGCCGGGCGCAAGGCCGAAATCAGCGCCGTCAACGACTTTCTGGGCATCTCCGTCGACCATTTCGTCGAGATCACGCTGGGCGCGTTCTTCCAGATCGCCAAGGCCGTCGAGCCGATCACGGTGTGCCTCAACGCCGATACGCGGGACAGCTACTCGGGCGCCGACTTTCACCAAGGGGTGCAGCGCATCGACGCCGCGGACGCGATGGCCTTCGTGCGGCAGCGCCGCGACGAAAACGACGGCTCGTTCACCGATTTCGACCGCACGCGACGGCAGCAGGCGTTCCTGGTGTCGCTGGTCCAGGCTGCGCGCGGCGGCGGTGCGCTGTCGAGCGTAAGCGGGCTGCGCAGGCTGCTGCAGGTGGCCCGCGACAACGTCGCCGTCGACGACGGACTGGACATCATGGAATTGGCCTCGCGGGCCTCGCAATTGAGCGCGCGGCCGCTGTCGCTGTACACCCTGCCGATCTCCGGCTTCGGCAAGGACGCCAACGGGTCCGACATCAACCAGGTCGACCTTCCGACGATCCGGCGCATCGTCAACGAGCGCTTCATGTCGGACACACCGGCCGCGCTCGAGGCCGCCTCGCCGGCCACCCAGCCGGCGCCCCCGTTGACCGAACCCGTGGTCCTCGACGTCGTCAACGCGGCCTCGCGGGACGGACTCGCGGGCGCCATCGAGGAGGCCTTCGCGGCGCGTGGCTTCACCCGCGGGAGCGCCACGACGGCCGCGGCCCCGGCCGACGACAGCGTCATCGAATACGGCCCCGGGGCCGACCGGGGCGCGCAGGCCCTGGCCGATCAACTGCACGTGCCCGCGACGGCCAACAGCGCCGTGGCCGCGGGCACCGTGCGGCTGACCGTGGGGACGGGGTTTCCCGCAGCGGACTACCTAGCCCACCCCGGCGCCACCACCGACCCGTCCGGGTCCGGGCAGGTGAGCGCCGTGGCCGCCACCGGTAACGGCGACCGCGCCCCCGCGCCGACCGACCTGAGTCAGATGACCGCGGCGAACGTGCCCTGCGTCAAGTAGCGGCGCCTCCGCCGCCGGCCCGCGGCGCCACGGGCCGGCGAGACCGGGGTTGGCCGGATCCTTCCTACTGCTCTCCCAACCGGATGGTTAGTATCGCGGTTATCACCGATGAGCGGCCGCCATGCAGCGGGACTCTGCTCGGGAAGGACAATGATGACCACCGAATCGGTTGCATCGCAGACATCGCTCGCCAAGGACTCCACCAACGGGGCGGCAACGGCCGACGTTCCCGCCACGGTTGCCCGGCTCCGCCAGACCTTCGCCACCGGCCGCACCCGCGACGTCGAATGGCGCAAGCGGCAGCTGCTGCAGCTGGCGAAACTGATGGAGGAGAACGAGGCCGCCATCGCCGCCGCGCTCGCCGAAGACCTGGACCGCAGCCCCTTCGAGGCGTACATCGCCGACATCGCCACCACCGCGGGCGAAGCCAAGTACGCGGCCAAGAAGGTGCGGAAGTGGACGCGCCGCAAGTACCAGCTGCTGGAGGTGCCGCAACTTCCCGGCCGCGGTTGGATCGAGTACGAGCCCTACGGCACCGTGTTGATCATCGGCGCGTGGAACTACCCGTTCTACCTGACCCTGGGTCCGGCCGTCGGGGCGATCGCCGCGGGAAACGCCGTCATCCTCAAGCCGTCTGAGATCGCGGCCGCGTCCGCGCACCTGATGGCCGAGCTGGTGCCGAAGTATCTCGACAAGGACGCCATCGCGGTGGTCGAGGGCGACGGCGCGACCAGCCAGGAGCTCATCGCGCAAGGCTTGGACCGGGTGCTGTTCACCGGCGGCACCGAGATCGGCCGCAAGGTCTACGAGGGTGCGGCGCCGCATCTGACCCCGTGCACCCTGGAGCTCGGCGGCAAGAGCCCGGTCATCGTCGCGGCCGACGCCGACGTAGAGGTGGCGGCCAAGCGGATCGCCTGGATGAAACTGCTCAACGCCGGGCAGACCTGCGTCGCACCCGATTACGTCCTGGCGGACGCCACGATTCGCGACGAACTGGTCGACAAGATCGGCGCTGCCATAACGAAATTCACCTCGGACAAGCCCGGCGGCGTGCGGGTGGTCAACCAGCGCCAATTCGACCGGATCAGCGGTTACCTGTCCAGCGGAGACGGCAAGGTCACCGTCGGCGGGGCCTGCGACGCGGCGAACCTGCGCATCCAGCCCGCCGTCGTGGTGGATCCCGACCCCGACGGGCCGCTGATGCAGAACGAGATCTTCGGTCCCGTCCTGCCGGTGGTCACCGTCCAAAACCTGGACGAGGCAATACGTTTCGTGAATTCGCGGCCCAAGCCGCTGTCGGCCTACCTGTTCACCAAGCGGCGCGAGACCCGTGAGCGGGTGATCAAGGAGGTGCCGGCGGGCGGCATGCTGGTCAACCACATCGCCTTCCAGGTGTCGACGGCCAAGCTGCCGTTCGGCGGGGTCGGCGCTTCGGGGATGGGGGCCTACCACGGCCGCTATGGCTTCGAGGAGTTCAGCCACCGCAAGTCGGTCTTGACCAAACCCACCCGGCCCGACCTGTCGAGCTTCATCTACCCTCCGTACACCGAGCGGGCCTTCAAGATGGCCCGCCGGATGTTCTGACCCCGGCTTCACCGAAACCGTTGCCAAACCGAGTTTTTCACAGCAGAGAGGAAGCTTATGCCCGGAGTGCAGGATCGCGTCATCGTCGTCACCGGAGCCGGTGGAGGCCTGGGGCGTGAGTACGCCCTGACCCTCGCCAAGGAGGGCGCCAGCGTCGTCGTCAACGACCTCGGCGGTTCGCGCGACGGCACCGGCGCCGGCCACAACATGGCCGACGAGGTGGTCAAGGAGATCAAGGACGCCGGCGGGCGGGCGGTCGCCAACTATGACAGCGTCGCCGAGGCCGAGGGCGCCGAGAACATGATCAAGACCGCGCTCGACGAATTCGGCGCCGTGCACGGTGTGGTCAGCAACGCCGGCATCCTGCGCGACGGCACCTTCCACAAGATGTCCTTCGAGAACTGGGACGCCGTGCTCAAGGTGCACCTCTACGGCGGCTACAACGTCATCCGCGCCGCCTGGCCGCACTTCCGTGAGCAGAGCTACGGCCGGGTCGTCGTCGCCACCTCCACCAGCGGGCTGTTCGGTAACTTCGGCCAAACCAACTACGGCGCAGCCAAACTCGGCCTGGTCGGCCTGATCAACAGCCTGGCGCTCGAGGGTGCGAAGTACAACATCCACGCCAACGCGGTCGCACCGATCGCCGCGACCCGGATGACCGAGGACATCCTGCCCAAGGAGGTGCTCGAAAAGCTGACCCCCGAATACGTCGCTCCCGTGGTGGCCTACCTGTGCACCGAGGAAAACCCCAACAGCGCTTCGGTATTCGTGGTCGGTGGCGGCAAGGTGCAGCGCGTCGCGCTGTTCCAGAACAAGGGCGTCAACTACGACAAGCCGCCGACGGTGGAGGACATCGCCTCGCAGTGGGGCGAGATCACCGACCTGTCCGCGGCGAAGCAGGCCGATTTCAAGCTGGGCTGAGACTCAGGCCAGTAGCTCTGCGCGGAGCCGGTCCACCTGGTTGTCGGTGACACCGGCTTCGCGCAGATACGCGTGCAGCGAACCGAACTCGGTGTCGATGGTCTGGCGTGCGGCGTCCAGGTACTCCGGGCGCACGCCGAGGACTCCGTCGGCCAGCCGGGCCTTGGTGAATGTGACGACCTCCGGGGTCAATTCGACGTCGGAGCGCTTCTGGATCATCTCGTAGATGTGGTCGCGCAGTTGGGGCACGGCGGCATTGCTGCGCAGATAATCGGCGACGATGGTGTCGCGATCGACGTCGAGCACTTCCAGCACGGTGGCGATCACGAAACCCGTGCGGTCCTTGCCCGCGAAGCAGTGGGTGAGCACCGGGCGGCCGGCGGCCAGCAGCGAAAAGACCTGCCGCACAGCGCGTTGCGCGCCATTGCGGATCGGGAACTGCCGGTACTCGTCGATCATGTGCCGGATGGCGGCCTCGTTGACCTCTTCATCGGTCTGATCAGAGTCGCCTTCGAACAACCGGCGGAACGCGGTCTCGTGCGGCGCGTCGTTGTCGCTGGGCTCGTCGTCGCCGAGGTCGGGAAGGGGCAGCCGGTGGATCGCGACGCCGTCGGGAACCAGCCCGGGACCGCGCCGGGCGACTTCCTGGTTCGCCCGCAGGTCGGCGACGTCGGTGATGCCCAGCTCGCGCAGCGTCGCGCGTCCGGCGTCGTCGAGCCGGCTGAGCTCACCGGACCGGAACAGCCGGCCGGGCCGAATCGCGGTAGCGCCGTCGGCGACATCGCGAAAGTTCCACGCGCCGGACAGTTCTCGCAGCGCCTCGGTCATTCTCCGGTGACCGCCGCGGCGAAGGCCGACTGTTCGCGGCCGATCTCGGTGCGCGCGATGGTGCGCATGTGCACCTCGTCGGGTCCGTCGAAGATTCGCATGGCGCGGTGCCAGCCGTAGAGGCGGGCCAGCACCGTGTCGTCGCTGACGCCGGCGGCGCCGTGCACCTGGATGGCGCGGTCGATGACGTCGCACGCCACCTGCGGCGCCACCGCCTTGATTTGCGAGACCAACAGGTGGGCGGCCTTGTTGCCGTGCTGGTCGATGGTCCACGCCGCCTTCTCGCACAGCAACCGGGCCTGATCGATCTCGTTGCGGGACTTGGCGATCGCCTGCTGCACCAGACCCTGGTCGGCCAGCGGGCGGCCGAAGGCGATGCGGTTGTTCGCGCGGTGCACCATCAGCGCCAGCGCTCGTTCGGCCCCGCCGAGCGCGCGCATGCAGTGGTGGATGCGGCCCGGCCCGAGCCGGGCCTGGGCGATCGCGAAGCCACCGCCCTCCTCACCGAGCAGATTGGTGGCCGGCACCCGGACGTTGTCGTAGATGATCTCGCAGTGCCCGTGCTGGTCCTGCCAGCCGAACACCGATGTGGAGCGCACCACCGTCACGCCGGGGGTGTCCATCGGCACCAGCACCATCGACTGCTGCTGGTGGCTGGCGGCCTCGGGGTTGGTGCGGCCCATCACGATCAGGATCTTGCAGCGCGGGTCGGCCGCGCCCGAGGTCCACCACTTGCGCCCGTTGATGACGTAGTCGGCGCCGTCGCGCACGATCGAGGTCTCGATGTTGCGGGCATCGCTGCTGGCGACCGCCGGTTCCGTCATCGAGAACGCGCTGCGGATCTCGCCGGCCAACAGCGGCTCCAGCCACTGCTTGCGCTGCTCCTCGGTGGCGAACAGGTGCAGGGTCTCCATGTTCCCGGTGTCCGGCGCCGCGCAGTTGACCGCCTCGGGGGCGAGCTCGAGGCTCCAGCCGGTGAGTTCGGCCAGCGGGGCGTATTCGAGGTTGGTCAGCCCCGATTCGGCCGGCAGGAACAGGTTCCACAGGCCGCGCTCTTTGGCCTTGGCTTTGAGGTCCTCGATGACGGGCGGGACGGTGTGGTCCTGTGGGCCGGCTTCTGCGCGGTATTTGTCGTATTCGGCCTCGGCCGGAAAGACGTACTCGGTCATGAAGTCGGACAGTCGCTTGTGGTAGTCGCTGGCTTTGGCAGACATCGCGAAGTCCATGCCCGTCACGATAGGACACGTGTCGAGTCGCTGCGTTTCCGGTCGTCAGCGCAGTGCTTACGCCGCGGTGAAAGCCCGCCGGCGGGGGCGCACGATAGAGGGCATGAGTGAAGCCCGCCCCCCGTTCCCGCCGTTCACCCGCGACACCGCGATGCAGAAGGTGCAGGCGGCCGAGGACGCCTGGAACACCCGCGACCCCCACCGCGTCAGCCTGGCCTACACGGTGGATTCGCAGTGGCGCAATCGCGACGAACACGTCGTGGGCCGCGACGAGATCGTGGCGTTTTTGACGCGCAAGTGGCAGCGCGAACTCGATTACGCACTGCGCAAGAGTCTTTGGGATTTCCACGACAACCGCATCGCGGTGCGGTTCCAGTACGAGTGCCGCGACGCGTCCGGCCAGTGGTATCGCAGCTACGGCAACGAGCTGTGGGAGTTCACCGAGTCCGGGCTGATGGCGCGTCGCGAAGCCAGCATCAACGACGTGCCGATCGAGCAATCGCAGCGGCGCTTCTTCGGGCCCCGCCCGGAGTCCGAACACGGCCACGACATCCCGCTCTGGTAGCAACAACGCCGTCTTGTGACCTCACAACGGCGCGGGCGCTACTGCGGCGCCCGGCGGCGGCGAACCATCGACCCGAGCGTCGATCACCCGCTCCGGGGTATCCCGCCGTGGGCGTTGACACGTCGATGGTGAAACCTGGTTAAGGTAGCGAAGCGCGCGGCCGGGCCGCGGCCACGCCCATCGGCAGGGACAGTACGGGAAAGTACGGAAAGTAGATGTACGCGCCATGACAAATGCGCAGACGACGGTAGGAGTGGTCGCCGAATCGGGGACCGACGAGCGGCGGGTTGCGCTGGTGCCGAAGGCGGTGGCGTCGCTGGTGAACAGCGGCGTGGCGGTGGTGGTCGAATCCGGCGCGGGCGAGCGGGCTTTGCTGCCCGACGCGCTCTACACCGAGGCCGGCGCCAGCATCGGCGACGCGTGGGCCGCCGACGTGGTGGTCAAGGTCGCCCCACCCACCCAGGCCGAGGTCGCCAAGCTGCACAGCGGCCAGACGCTCATCGGTTTCCTCGCGCCGCGCAACGCCGAGAACTCGATCGGCGCGCTGAAGCAGGCCGGCGTGCAGGCGTTCGCGCTGGAGGCCATCCCGCGGATCTCCCGTGCCCAGGCGATGGACGCGTTGTCGTCACAGGGCAACGTGTCCGGGTACAAGGCGGTGCTGCTGGCCGCCTCGGAGTCGACCCGGTTCTTCCCGATGCTCACGACGGCGGCAGGCACCGTGAAGCCGGCCACCGTGCTGGTACTCGGCGTCGGGGTGGCCGGGCTGCAGGCGCTGGCGACGGCCAAGCGGCTGGGCGCCCGCACCACCGGCTACGACGTCCGGCCCGAGGTGGCCGACCAGGTGCGCTCGGTGGGCGCGCAATGGCTCGACATCGGCATCGACGCCTCCGGTGAGGGGGGCTACGCCCGTGAGCTGACCGACGAGGAGCGCGCGCAGCAGCAGAAGGCCCTGGAGAAGGCGATCAGCGGCTTCGACGTCGTGATCACCACCGCGCTGGTCCCGGCGCGCCCGGCGCCACGCCTGGTCACCGCGGCGGCGGTGGAAGCGATGAAGCCCGGCAGCGTGGTGGTGGACCTGGCCGGCGAGACCGGCGGCAACTGCGAGCTCACCGAGCCCGGGCAGACCGTGGTCAAGCACGACGTCACCATCGCCTCGCCGCTGAACCTGCCGGCCACCATGCCCGAGCACGCCAGCGAGCTCTACAGCAAGAACATCACCGCGCTGCTGGATTTGCTGCTCACCGACGGCAAGCTGGCGCCGGACTTCGACGACGAAGTGATCGCGGAATCCTGTGTCACCCGCGATCGCGCCGCCGACGATGCAGAGCGCAGCGATGCTGAGGAGCGGCGCAAAACAGCCGGAGAGGACTCCTAGATGTACGACGAACTCTTGGCCAACCTGGCGATCCTGGTGCTGTCCGGATTCGTCGGGTTCGCGGTGATCTCCAAGGTGCCCAACACGCTGCACACGCCGCTGATGTCGGGCACCAACGCCATCCACGGCATCGTGGTGCTGGGCGCGCTGGTGGTGTTCGGCTCGGTCGAGCACCCCTCGCTGGCGGTGCAGATCATCCTGTTCGTCGCCGTGGTGTTCGGCACGCTGAACGTCATCGGCGGGTTCATCGTCACCGACCGGATGCTGGGCATGTTCAAGGGCAAGAAGAAACCATTGCCCGCCAAAAGTGAGGAGCCGGTGGCCAAATGAACTACCTGGTGATCGGCCTCTACATCATCTCCTTCGCCCTGTTCATCTACGGCCTGATGGGCCTGACCGGCCCCAAGACGGCGGTGCGCGGCAACCTGATCGCCGCGGTGGGAATGGCGCTGGCGGTGGCGGCGACCCTGATCAAGATCCGCCACACCGACCAGTGGGTGCTGATCATCGCCGGCCTGGTGGTGGGCATCGTGCTCGGCGTCCCGCCGGCCCGCTACACCAAGATGACCGCCATGCCGCAGCTGGTGGCGTTCTTCAACGGCGTCGGCGGTGGCACGGTCGCACTGATCGCGCTCGCGGAATTCATGGAGACACAGGGGTTTTCGGCCTTCCAGCATGGCGAGTCGCCGACCGTGCACATCGTGGTGGCCTCGTTGTTCGCCGCGATCATCGGGTCGATCTCGTTCTGGGGCTCGATCATCGCGTTCGGCAAGCTGCAGGAGATCATCTCCGGATCGCCGATCGGCTTCGGTCGCGCGCAGCAGCCGATCAACCTGCTGCTGCTGGCCGGCGCCGTGGCCGCGGCCGTCGTCATCGGCCTGCACGCGCATCCCGGCAGCGGCGGGGCGCCGCTGTGGTGGATGATCGGGCTGCTCGCGGCGGCCGGGGTGCTGGGCCTGATGGTGGTGCTGCCCATCGGGGGCGCGGACATGCCGGTGGTCATCTCGCTGCTGAACGCGATGACCGGGCTGTCGGCCGCGGCCGCGGGGCTGGCGCTGAACAACACCGCGATGATCGTCGCGGGCATGATCGTCGGCGCGTCCGGCTCGATCCTGACCAACCTGATGGCCAAGGCCATGAACCGCTCGATCCCGGCGATCGTGGCCGGCGGCTTCGGCGGCGGCGGGGTCGCCCCGAGCGGCGGCGACGGCGGCGACAAGACCGTCAAGGCCACCTCGGCCGCCGACGCCGCGATCCAGATGGCCTACGCCAACCAGGTGATCGTGGTGCCCGGCTACGGCCTCGCGGTCGCCCAGGCACAGCACGCGGTCAAGGACATGGCGGCGCTGCTCGAAGACAAGGGCGTGGAGGTCAAGTACGCCATCCACCCGGTCGCCGGGCGGATGCCCGGGCACATGAACGTGTTGCTTGCCGAGGCCGAGGTCGACTATGACGCCATGAAGGACATGGACGACATCAACGACGAGTTCGCCCGCACCGACGTCGCGATCGTCATCGGCGCCAACGACGTCACCAACCCCGCGGCCCGCAACGACGCGTCCAGCCCGATCTACGGCATGCCGATCCTCAACGTGGACAAGGCCAAGTCGGTGATTGTGCTCAAGCGGTCGATGAACTCCGGTTTCGCGGGCATCGACAACCCGCTGTTCTACGGCGAGGGCACCAGCATGCTGTTCGGCGACGCGAAGAAGTCGGTGACCGAGGTCGCCGAGGAACTCAAAGCGCTGTAGCCATCGTGGTGATCGCAAGCGCAGCGGAGCTGGGCGCAGCGGGTCACCACGACAAAGATGGGGCTAGACGGGCGGGTACGCCGGCGGAGGGTATCCGTTTCCGTCGGTGACCCCACGCAAGCCCCAGGTCAGGTACCGCATGAAGAACTCGATCTCGTCGCTTCCGTCGTAATCCGGACTCGGATCCATCGGCCCCACCTCTCGACTCACGCGTTCGTTGAGGAGTCTAGTCGCATACGCCTGCACGTGACACCCGGCGTTTTGCTTAAACTGTCCAACCAGTTGATTGATAGCTATTCTGGGCCGAACCGGCCCTGGCCTGGCCATACCGACGATAGTGAGAACAGATGCCCACCGACAGCATCACCCCGAATGGGCTGACCCGGCGCGAAGAGCTGCTGGCGGTTGCCACCAAGTTGTTTGCTGCGCGCGGCTATCACGGCACCCGGATGGACGATGTGGCCGACGTGATCGGGTTGAACAAGGCGACGGTCTACCACTATTACGCCAGCAAGTCGCTGATCCTGTTCGACATCTACCGCCAGGCCGCCGAGGGCACGCTGGCCGCCGTGCACGACGACCCGTCCTGGACGGCGCGCGAGGCGCTCTACCAGTACACCGTCCGGCTGCTCACCGGTATCGCCAGCGATCCCGAGCGGGCCGCGGTGTACTTCCAGGAGCAGCCGTACATCACCGAGTGGTTCACCAGTGAGCAGGTCGCCGAGGTCCGCGAGAAGGAAGCCCAGGTCTATCACCACGTGCACGGGCTGATCGACCGCGGCATCGCCGATGGCGAGTTCTACCCGTGCGACTCGCACGTGCTGGCACTGGGCTACATCGGCATGACGCTGGGTGCCTACCGCTGGCTGCGGCCCAGCGGGCGACGGTCGGCCAAGGAGATCGCCGCCGAGTTCAGCACCGCGCTGCTGCGCGGGCTGATCCGCGACGAGGCCATTCGCACGACGTCCCCGCTCGGACCCTAGGCGGTCGCACCTTTGAGGTGCTTATCGAGGAACGCGACCTGGTCGGCGACCACCCGCTCGAAGGCGTCGTCGACGTAGATCGCGAAGTGGCCCTCCGGATACAGCTTGATCTCGCCGCGGGGCGCCTTGGCCGCGTGGCGCAGCGTGGCCGACGCGGGCGCCACCGAGTCGGCCTCGCACACGCAGAACAGGATCGGGCACTCGATGTTGGGCGTTTCGCGGCCGGGGCGATAGCTGAAGACCTGCAACGCGATTCGGGCGGCGACCTCGTTGCGCAACTCGGCCCCGTCGGGCACCAGTCGCAGGTAGCCCGCGTACGCGTCGGGGGTATTCATCAACGCGACCTCGCCGGGCCTGCCGGCCGTCGGGACCATCACCGGTGGCCTGCCCCGCCGGCGCGCGAGCAGGTCGCGCACCACCCGGGCGGTGATCCGCGCGGCGACCAACGGGTTGGTGATGGTGCGCGCCGACGCGAGGCCGTCGGTGAAGGGGCATTGGGCGACGCCGGCGGCGATGCCGGGCAGCCGGGCCGCCGAGGCGATGACGTGGCCGCCGGCAAAGCTGGTGCCCCACAGGGCGATCCGGTCGGGGTCGATGCCCGGCAGGGTGCGGGCGTAGGCGACGGCCGCGGCCCAGTCGGCGAGCTGCATGCCGACGTCGAGGACCTGCCGCGGCCGGCCCTCGCTGTCGCCGAAGTTGCGGTAGTCGAACACCAGGCAGGCGTAGCCGGCCGCGCTGAAACGCTCGGCGTATGCGTCCAGTCGCATGGTGCGCACCGCACCCAGGCCGTGCGCCATCACCAGCAGCGGCGCGGGTCCGTCGCCCGCCGGCCGGTAGAGCCAGGCGCTGATCAGGTCGTCGCCGGAGGGGAACCGAAGATCTTCGCGGGGTGTCATCAGCGATTGATTCTGCCCCGCGGGCCGCGGCAGTGCCGCAGGTATGCTGCCCAAATTTTATGGACTACTGTCTAGAAAAGTTGTCCAGGGTTTTCAGGGACGGAGATTGTCATGGCGATCCGCGTCGCGCACGTCGGCACCGGAAATGTCGGAGGGCTGGCCCTCGCCGAACTCATCACCAACCCGCAGTTCGAACTGACCGGGGTGTGCGTGTCGACGCCCGAGAAGGTGGGCAAGGACGCCGGTGAGTTGTGCGGCGTCGGCCTGGACTCCGGTGTGGTCACGGGGGTCGCGGCCGTCAATGACCTGGACGCCATCATCGCCGCCAAGCCCGACTGCGTCGTGTACTGCGCGATGGGCGACACCCGGTTGCCCGAGGCGATGGCCGACGTCATGCGCATCCTGGCCACCGGCATCAACGTCGTCGGGTCGTCGCCGGGGCTGCTGCAATATCCGTGGGGCGTGATTCCCGACAAGTACATCGCCCGCGTGGAAGACGCTGCCAAGCAAGGTAATTCGACCATCTTCATCAGTGGTGTCGACCCGGGGTTCGCCAACGACCTGATCCCGCTGGCACTCGCCGGCACGTGTCAGCGCATCGAGCAGGTGCGCTGCATGGAGATCCACGACTACGCGTCCTACAACGGGACCGAGGTCATGGACTACATGGGATTCGCCAAGCCCATGGACGAGATCCCGATGCTGCTGCAGCCCGGCATCCTCAGCATCGCCTGGGGAACCGCGATCCGTCAGCTGGCGGCCGGCCTGGGCATCGAGGTCGACGAGATCACCGAGTCCTACCAGCGCGAGCCCGCGCCGGAGGATTTCGACATCGCGGTCGGTCACGTCGCCAAGGGCACGGTGGCGGTGCTGCAGTTCGAGATTCGCGGCATGGTCAAGGGCCACCCGGCCATCGTCATCGAGCACGTCACCCGGTTGCGGCCCGACCTGCGCCCCGACCTGCCCCAGCCCGCATCCGGCGACGGCTCCTACCGCGTCGAGATCA
Source organism: Mycobacterium sp. NGS33 (assembly GCF_059812885.1). Taxonomy (NCBI): domain Bacteria; kingdom Bacillati; phylum Actinomycetota; class Actinomycetes; order Mycobacteriales; family Mycobacteriaceae; genus Mycobacterium; species Mycobacterium sp. NGS33. Next base: position 131,529 of record NZ_JCALDN010000009.1, read on the forward strand.
CCGGCGAGCCCTCGTATGCGGTCGACATCGTCCCGAGCAGCCGCAAGGGCGACCACAACCACGCGGCGATCGCGGGCGCGGCGGGCCGCGTCGTCAACGCCATCCCCGCGGTGATCGCGGCGCCGCCGGGCATCGCGACCACGCTTGACTTGCCCCTGGTTACGGGCAAAGGCCTTTACGCACCAAGCACTTTGGTGACCACCTAAATCGAAAGGAGACCCGCGTGGGTCGGGTAGACGGCAAGGTAGCGCTGATCAGTGGTGGCGCGGGCGGTATGGGAGCCGAAGACGCACGGTTGCTGGTCGAGGAGGGCGCCAAGGTCGTGATCGGCGACATCCTGGACGACCAGGGCAAGGCGCTGGCCGACGAGATCGGCGAGTCCGCGCGCTACGTGCACCTCGACGTCACTCAGCCCGACCAGTGGGACGCCGCGGTTGCCACCGCGGTGAGCGAATTCGGCAAGCTCAACGTGTTGGTCAACAACGCCGGCACCGTCGCGCTCGGCCCGCTGAAGAGCTTCGATCTGGCCAAGTGGCAGAAGGTGATTGACGTCAACCTGACCGGGACGTTCCTGGGCATGCGGGCGTCGGTCGAGCCGATGATCGCGGCCGGGGGCGGCTCGATCATCAACGTGTCGTCCATCGAGGGCCTGCGCGGCGCGCCCATGGTGCACCCCTACGTCGCGTCCAAGTGGGGCGTGCGCGGCCTGGCGAAATCGGCGGCCCTGGAGCTGGCGCCGCACAACATCCGGGTCAACTCGGTGCACCCGGGGTTCATCCGCACCCCGATGACCGCGCACCTGCCCGAGGACATGGTGACCATCCCGCTGGGCCGCCCGGGCGAGGTCCGCGAGGTCGCCACCTTCGTGCTGTTCCTGGCCAGCGACGAGTCGTCCTACTCCACCGGCAGTGAGTTCATCATGGACGGCGGCCTGGTCACCGACGTGAATCACAAGGAGTTCTAGGGCGGGCGCGTTTCACGCGCCGGAAGGCATGCTGCTGTTGCCCGCCTCTGAGCGACAACCGGTGGCGGTCACTCGTGGTTGCTCCCGGGTCGCTTCCGCGCGGATCGGTTGTCGCTCAGAGGCGGGCAACGATCCATATGCCCGATGTTTGACGGGGGTGCGAGAACAGCCATTTCGAAGAGTGTTTCCGCGCGGTCCCGCCGCCGCCGGGCCGAATCCGGACAACACGCGGCCGGTGTGATCACCGCTTGCCGGCGGTGCTATAACCGCGAGCATGCTGCGCAGCCTGGCGGGCCTGGTCGGATCGAACCACGTCGTCACCGATCCCGACGTGCTGGCGGCGCGCAGCGTCGACCACACCGGCCGCTACCGCGGCAAGGCGAGCGCCCTGGTGCGGCCGGGCACGGCCGAGCAGGTCGCCGAGGTGCTGCGGGTGTGCCGCGACGCCGGCGCGCACGTGACGGTGCAGGGCGGGCGGACCTCGCTGGTGGCCGGCACCGTTCCCGAGCACGACGACGTGTTGTTGTCCACCGAGCGGCTGCACGCCGTGGCCGATGTCGACACCATCGAACGCCGCATCGAGGTGGGCGCCGGAGCCACCCTGGCCGCGGTGCAACGGGCCGCCGCCGCAGCCGGTTTGGTGTTCGGCGTGGACCTGGCCGCCCGTGACACCGCGACCGTGGGCGGCATGGCGTCGACGAACGCCGGCGGCCTGCGCACGGTCCGCTACGGCAACATGGGCGAGCAGGTCGTCGGCGTGCAGGTGGCGCTGCCCGACGGCACACTGCTGCGCCGGCACAGCCGGGTGCGCCGGGACAACACCGGCTACGACCTGCCGGCGCTGTTCGTGGGCGCCGAGGGCACGCTGGGCGTCATCACCGAGCTGGACCTGCGGCTGCACGCCGCCCCGTCACACCGGGTGACCGCGATCTGCGGGCTTGCCGACCTCGACGCGCTGGTGACGGCCGGGCGGGTGTTCCGCGACGTGGACGGCATCGCCGCCCTGGAATTGATCGACGGCCGGGCCGCCGCGCTGACCGGGGAGCATCGCGGCGTCGGTTCGCCGGTCTCCGGCGACTGGCTGCTGCTGGTGGAATTGGCCGCCGACCACGACCAGACCGAGCGGCTCGCCGAGCTGCTCGATGACGTCCCGATGTGTGGCGAGCCCGCGGTCGGGGTGGATCTCGTTGCGCAGCAACGGTTGTGGCAGGTGCGCGAATCGCTGGCCGAGGTGCTCGGCGTGTACGGACCACCGCTGAAATTCGATGTGTCGCTGCCGCTATCGGCGATCAGCGAATTCGAGAGCCACGCAATCGAATTGGTGCACACCCATGCCCCCGACGCGCTGCCGGTGTTGTTCGGCCACGTCGGCGAGGGCAACCTGCACCTGAACGTGTTGCGCTGCCCTGCCGACCGCGAGCGGGCGCTGTATGAGCCGATGATGGAGCTCATCGCGCGGTCCGGCGGCAACGTCAGCTCCGAACACGGCGTCGGCAGCCGCAAACGGCCGTATCTGGGGATGTCCCGCGAGGCCGCCGATATCGCCGCGATGCGCACGGTCAAAGCGGCCCTGGACCCGACGGGATTCCTTAATGCCGCGGTGCTTTTCGATTAACTCCCCTTGATCCCCACCGCGTGCCGCAGCTGCGCCAAAAACTGATCGGCATCATCGCTGCGCACGATGTAGTGCGAGATCGCGATCCGGATCACGGTGGCCGCCTTCACCGCCGCGTTGGGCCCGGGCAGGTGGCGCTGCAGTCCCTCACGCATCTGCGGGATGACCCAGGAGAACTGGGCGATGGTGTGCTCGGGCTCGACGTCGACCATGCGCACACCGGAGTACGAATGCTGGTACTCAACGATGAACCGCAGCACCGCGTCCAGCTTGTCCACGCCCTTCAGGCCCGCGGTGGCCTTCACCAATCCGCTCTCGAAGATCTGGCGCTCGTAGGCCGAAAACGCCGACAGCAACTCCTCTTTCGAGGCGAACCAGCGGTACAGCGTCGGGCGGGAGACCCCGGCCTGGGTGGCGACGTCGGACAGACTCAGCTTGGTCTTGCCGTTACGGCCGAGCACCTCGGCGGTGGCCGCCAGAATCCGCTGACGGGTCGAGGTGTCGTTGTCGGCGATCGTCGTCGCCCGGGCCGGCTGGCTCATGATTCAAACTCTTCGCGGTGTCGCCGAGGTGTCATGATCATTCGCTCCCACGTTAGGCCCGAGGCGGGCGCCGGCGCACCAACACCGACTGCTGGATGGCGCCGACCGCGCCCTGCTCGTCGAACAACGTGCCGATGGTCGTCCCGATCCCGTCCGGCCCGTAGCTGGTCTCCGCCCGAATGCCGATCCAGTCGCCATCAGGAACACGAAACACATGCACCGCGAGATCGGTGTTGAGGAACGTCCATTTCGTGATGTCGAGCTTGCTGCCGATGCCGTTGGCGCAGTCGGCCACCGCGAACAGCCGCTCCAGCTGCGTCATGGACTCGCCGTTGACCAAATCGACCGTCGGGTTGATCCACGATTCGCCGGGCCCTTCGCTCAGCGGCTCGGTCAGCCACAGCCACTGCAGGCTGTGCACGTAGTTGCGGTCCCAGTCGCGCGCCTTGAGGTTGCGGTCGAAGGCCTCGGCCCGCGGCCGCGGCGGCGCGGCGGCCGCGTGCGCCAGGGACTGCGTGTCCTGGTGCTGCAACCGCCATCCGGTGGCGCGCGCCACCGAGCGCGGGGTCCCGTCGGGGCCCGGGGCCAGCATTTCGGCGCCGAGCAACTCGATCTGCTTGCCGGGGCGTTGCACCTGCGCGCGCACCCACAGGTCGCCCTCGGCCGGGACGCCGCCCAACAGGTCGATGACCACGCGGGACAACCGGGTGTCGTCGCGCTGTTCACACCGCTCCAGCGCCCGGACCAGCAGCGCGGACACCGGACCGCCGTGCTGGATGGCCGCCGACCAGGTGCCGCGCGCCAGATCGGTCGCCCGGAACCTCTCGCCCAACCCGGCGTCATCGCCGGCCGGGTCGATCAGCTCGTAATAGGCGTCGGTCATCGTCAACCTCTCGGGTCAGGGCAGGCCGGCGCCGGGGGTGGTCACCGTGACCGCATCCAGCCGGGAAAGCCGGGTGCCGGCCAGGCGCTGAGGATAGGCCTCCGTGCTCGACAACAAAAACAGGGTGCGGCGCTGCGGACCGCCCAGCGCGCAGGCGATGGCGACCCGCTCGCCCATGTCGATACGGTCGGTCACGTCGCCGCCGGCGGTGATCCGCTCGAACTGATGGGCCAGCGTCATCGACGCCCACACCCCACCGTCGGCGTCCAGTGCGATGCCGTCGGGCGGCCCGTCCAGCCCGTCGGCGAAAACCCGGCGGTCGGACAGTCCGCCGTCGGCGGCGATCGAAAAGGCCGTCAACCGCCGGCCCGTCGACTCGGCGACGATCAGCGTCGTGCGATCCGGGGTGATCGCCATGCCGTTGGGGAAGTCGAGGTCGTCGGCCACCACGCTGGCGCCGTCGTCGGGATCCAGCCGGAGGATGACGCCGCCGCGCAACGCTTGGCAGCCGATGTAGGCGCGGCCCGCGTCGTCGATGACCATGTCGCCGAGGTTGGCGGGCGCGAGGTCGGCGAGATCGGCGATGGTGACGACGGTTTCGCCGTCATAGCGCAGCACCTGCCGGTCCTCGGTCGACGCGATCAGCAGCGACCCGTCGGGCCGAAACCCCAGGCCCGACGGCGAATGCCCGGGCAGCGGCAGCGTGGTCAGCGATCCGCCCATGGTCGCGGTGTGCACGGCTTCGCCCAGCATGTCGGAGAACCAGAGCAGGCCCTCGAACCAGCGCGGGCCCTCGCCGAAGCAGAATCCGTTGGCCAGCGGCTCGGGGATCATCGGTCCCCGCCTGGCGCAACAAGCTCTGCTTTACAAAACACCGAAAAAGTGTCATGCACCGCGGGTACCGGTGTCAATCTGCCTGCCGGGCGAGCTCGCGGGCCACGGCCTCGTGGTATGCGTCGATCTTGGCCGGATTGGCCTGCATGAAGAGCTGATCGGGCAGCGGGGCGTGCTTGTACGCCTCGATCGTCATGGTCCGGGAGAACAGCGTGACGTCCTGCCCCGGCCTGGTGAAGTGGTAGGAGACCGTGATGCGCCCCTCCATGCCGCCGTTACCGTCGCGGTCATGGCCCAGCCGGCCGACCGAGGTGAACACGAACCGCGTCGGGCGCACCGCGGCGGCCAGCTGCCACGTGAAAACGCGGTCGCCGTCGGGGCCGGCTTCCTCCCAGGTATCACCGACCTTGAGCGGGAGCCGCGGCAGGTTGGCGATGTGGGCGCTGCCGGGGTAGGTCTTGGTCCAGTTCTGCGGGTTGGTGACGAAGTCGTACACCGTTTCGGCGGACTGGGTGAACGCGGTCTCCGAAGTGGTCGTCACGATGCCCAATTGCGTTGCCTCCCTGTGCTTTCGGTCGCCCCGCCGCTCGGCGGGTCCGCCGTCTTGTTAGCCAAGCTTTACAAATCCTACTCAAAGTGTCACGCTGAGCGCTGAGCTGCGAGCGCGAGAGGTGACGGGATTGACGAAGGCGTCTGAGGAATCCGCGCAGACCGAATGGACCGTGCAGGGCCTGCTGGATCTGTTTGACGTGCAGGCCGACGGGGACGACACGTTCACCGGTGAGACCGGCATCGCGGCGGGTGACGAACGCCAGGTGGTGGAGGGCACCCAGGTGCTCGCGCAGGCGATCGTCGCGGTGGCGAAGCGATTCCCCGACAAGTCGGTGCGCTCGGCGCACGCGGTGTTCTCCCGGGCCGTGGTGGTCGGCCCGCCGATAGAACTCGTCCTCGACGTCGTGGCCGAAGGCCGGTCGACGGCCACCGCGGTGGTCGCCGTGCATCAGAACGGCCGGCGCTGCCTGAGCATCACGGTGCTGGCCGACGTCCCCACCGACGACGTCATCCGTCACCACCTGCCGCGCCCCGACGTCGCCGCGCCGGCGGACGCGAACCCCTCGCCGATGCCGATGGTCGGCCGGGAGCTGCGCCTCGTCGACGTCGTCGACGTCAACAGCCCCGACGAGGTCGGCCCGCCGGAGCTCTACGCGTGGCTGCACTACGACCCGATCCCGACCCGCGACGAACTAGCCAAGGCGCTGCTCGCGTACTTCACCGGCCATCTCGGGATCTCCACGACCATGCGGGCGCACGAGGGCATCGGCACCGCCCAGGCGCACCTGACCGTGTCGACCGCGCCGATGAGCATCTCGGTCGCCTTCCACGAACCGGTGGACTGGACCGGGTGGCTGCTCTACACCCACGAGAGCACCCAGGTCGGCGCGGGCATGTCGTATGTGCGCGGGACCGTGCACTCGGAAGAGGGCGAGCTGCTGGCCTCTTTCGCCCAGGAGGCGCTGATCCGTCCGCTGCGCACCAGCGACACGGCGATCGACTCTCGCGCGCGGTTCTAAGGCCATGCGGTTCACCATCACCCACCCGATGCACAGCCATCCGTACAACCCGGAGCTGGTGAGCGGGGACGGGATCGGCAAGGTGGCCGCCGCGACCGAGGCGGCCGGAATTCACGGCTTCGGCTTCACCGACCATCCGGCGCCCTCGCAGCGCTGGCTCGAGGCCGGCGGACACGACGCGTTGGATCCCTTTGTCGCTTTGGGTTTCGCGGCGGCGACGACGTCGACGCTGCGGCTGATCCCCAACATCGTGGTGCTGCCGTACCGAAACCCGTTCGTGGTGGCCAAGTCCGGCGCCACCCTGGACCTGCTCTCGGGTGGACGGTTCACGCTCGCGGTGGGAGTGGGTTATCTCAAGCGCGAGTTCGCGGCCCTGGGGGTGAGCTACGACGAGCGAGCCGAGTTGTTCGAGGAATCGCTGCAGGTGATCCGGGCCATCTGGACCGGCGACGATATCTCCTTCGAGGGCAAGCATTTCAGCGCGCGTGGCATCACCGCGCACCCGCGCCCAGTCAGCGATCCGCACCCGCCGATCTGGATCGGCGGCAACACGTCGTCGTCGCGGCAGCGGGTCGCCCAATACGGCGACGGCTGGTGCCCGTTTCCCGCACCCCCGCAGCTGGCCCAGACGGCCGGCACCGCGGCCATCGACTCCGTGGCGAAGCTCGCCGACGGCATCGACGACCTGAAGTGCAGATGCGATGCGGCGCAGCGTGATTGGTCGTCGATCGACATTTCGTTCACCAACTTCGACGGCGGCAGCATCACCGACGATGACTTCAACGCCGACGCCTACCTGCACGGCCTGGAGAAGCTGGAGAAGCTGGGCGTGACGTGGGTCAGCATCCACCTACCCGGTGACAGCCTGACGCACGCGCTCGAAACCCTCGACCGGTTCCGCACCCTGGTTATCGACGCGGCCTGATGGACTTCTCCCGCGTCGACCTTTCGCCCGAGGATCAGAAATTCCTCGACGAGACCCGGGCGTTCATGGCCGAACACGTCACCGAGGAAGTGCGGCGGCGCGATCGGGAAACCGGCGAGAACTTCAGTGAGCCGGTGCATTTGGCGCTGGGCGAGGCGGGGTATCTGACGTCGGACTGGAAGCTGGAGTCCGAAGGGGGATTCGACCCGGTGCGCCGGCGAATCTTTCACCTCGAGATCGGCCGTGCTCACACGCCGTGGTTCCACTGGGGCACCACGGCGGTCGTCGCGCGGTTGGTCCAGCAATTCGGGGCGCCCGAACTCGCCGACGCGATCCTGCCGGGCGTGCTGTCCGGGGAGATCCGGCTCTGCCTGGGTTACACCGAGCCCGAGGGCGGCTCCGACGTCGCCACCTGCAAGACCCGGGCCGTGCGCGAGGCGGACGGATCGAGCTGGATCATCAACGGCTCCAAGATGTTCACCTCGAACGCGCAGAACGCCGAGTACGTCTTCCTGCTCACCAACACCGATCCGCAGGGACGTAAACACAAGAACCTCACCATGTTCCTGGTGCCGCTGGACTCCGACGGCATCGAGATCCAGGGCATCCGCACGCTGGACGGTGACCGCACCAACATCGTGTATTACAGCGACGTGCGGGTCGACGACCTCTACCGGATCGGTGAGGTCAACGGCGGCTGGACGGTGATGCGGTCCGCCCTCGACGCCGAGCATGGCGTTACCGACCCGCAAGACCATGGCCTGCAGAACATTTCGATGCTATCGGAGCACGGTCACCTGATGGCCGAGGCGGCCGACGGCGTCGCGGCGATCCTGTCGACACCCGATGCGGCCGGCCGGCGACCGATCGACGACGAGGCGATCAGATACCGGCTCGGGCGCAGCATGGCCCGCATCGAGGCGGCCATGTCGACTCCCGGAATGTATGGGCGTGTGGCGCTCATTCAAACCATGCGGGAGGTATCCCAGGAGTTGATGGACCTGCTGGGGACGGCATCGGCATTGCCCACCGACACACCGGGTTCGCCCGACGACGGAGCCATCGAATTCATCTTCCGGCACGCCGTGCCCGCCGGCATCTACGGCGGCACCATGGAGGTGTTCCGCAACATGATCGCCCAGCACGAGCTGGGGCTCGGGCGTCCTAGCTACGGGCGCTGACCGGCAGCTCGGCCGTCACCTCGGCGCGGGTCTCGTCGAAACTCAGAAACCCCTTGATGGGCAGGCTTTCCGGCGGCGGGCCGGGATAGCTCCAGGCGACGTCCGGCACGACGTGGTCGCCCGAGGCGAACGACCAATACGTCGCGAAGCCCTTGTAGTTGCAGTAACTCTCCGTCTGCGAGGGCCGCAGCATGTCGGTGCGCACGTGGGCCGGATCGACGTAGAGCCGCGGGGCGAGGGCGGTTTCGAAGACGATCACCGTGTCGTCGGTGTCCACCAGCGTGGTGCCCTCGACGCGCACACGCAGGCGGCGCTGGGTCGGGCGGCAATCCACCCGGTGATAGGGATTGGGCGGGTAGTGCACGAGCCGGCGCCCCTCTTCCAGCCAGGTGTCGACCGCATCCCAGGGCACCTGGACGAAACCCGGCGCCTCGGGTTCGGGCTCGCTCGGGAGGTCGCCGACCTCGTCGGCGGCGAAGGCGTAGCTCAGCGGCCTGCCCCGGCGGTGCACCATCAGCGCCCGCTCGGTGTCGATCACCACGCGCCCGTCCTTGACGGCCTGCACTCGCCGGGGATGCGGTTCCACGTAGACGACGTCGTCTGGGATGGCGGGCGCGAAGCGGCCCGCGGGATCCCCGCTGAGCGGACCCCGACCGGCCACCAGACTCATGCGTGCAAGCCTAAGGCCACCGACCGTCGCGCTAGCGTGGCACTCGGCATCCGGCGTCACGCTGGCGTGACGCTCGAACGGCAGAGAGCGGGAACTTACCCATGGCGGGACCGGTAGCAGGCGTCAAAGTCGTCGAACTCGGGGTCTGGGTGGCCGGACCGGCGGCCGGCGGCATCCTGGCCGACTGGGGCGCCGACGTGATCAAGATCGAGCCGCCGACGGGCGACCCGGCGCGCATGTTCGGCCGGATGCTGGGCTGCGACCTGGGCCTGAACCCGCCGTTCGAGATGGACAACCGGTCCAAGCGCAGCGTCGTACTGGACCTGGGCACCGACGAGGGCCGCGGCACCGCCTTCGAATTGCTTTCCGACGCAGACGTTTTCCTCACCAACGTGCGGCCCGGCGCGCTGCAGCGGCTCGGCCTGGACTTCGCGTCGGTGTCGGCGGCCAACCCCCGCCTGGTCTACGGGCTCATCACCGGATACGGCGAAAGCGGCCCCGACGCCGACCGCGCCGCCTTCGACGTGGCCGCGTTCTGGTCCCGGGCCGGGGTGGCCCACCTGCTCACCCGGCCCGGCGACACGCCGCCGTTTCAGCGCGGCGGCATGGGCGACCACTCCGCCGGGATGACGATGGCGGCGGCGGTGTGCGCGGCACTGCTCGCGCGGGAGCGCACCGGGACGGGTCAACTGGTGACGACCTCGCTGTACCGGCAGGGCGCCTACACCGTGAGCTTCGACCTCAACACCTACCTGATGAGCGGGCAACCGATCGCGATCGGCCAGCGCGAATCGATGGGCAACCCGTGCATGAACAACTACGCCGCCGCCGACGGGCGGCGGTTCTGGATCGTCGGCCTCGAGCCCGAGCGGCACTGGCCGGCGCTGTGTCGCGCGGTGGGCCGGCCCGAGTGGCGCGACGACCCCCGCTTCGCCGATGCCCGGGCCCGCGCGGCGAACTCGGCCGCGCTGATCGCCGCGCTCGACGACATCTTCGCGACGCGGCCCCTCGACGAATGGGCGCGGGTCTTCGCCGGCGAACCGGATTTCTTCTGGTCGCCGATCAACACCCTGGAGGACGTCGTCGCCGACGAGCAGTTCCACGCCTCGGGCGGAATTGTTTATGTGCCCGATGGCGCTGATGAACAAGCCGCCGTGCCGATGGTCGCGACACCGGCGGACTTCCACGGCACGCCCTGGGCACCGCGTTCTGCGGCACCGGAACTCGGGCAGCACACCGAGGAAGTCCTGGCCGACCTCGAGGCGCGCCGCGGTTCTTGACGGGCTGCCCGAAGCTTTACAAATTTCGCCGGAAGTGTCACGCTGTGCGGTGAGCCGCGTCGCCCGGTGCGTGATGCGGCTCCAGCCCCTTGGAAAAGCCCATGACAAGCGCGTGAGACCCGCCAGCGGACCGCGGCGGGTGGTGGTGAGGAATGGATCGATGGTCGCTCCGACGTTTGACATCAGCAAGAGCAGCGCTGCGGAAGCAACCCGCGCCAACGGCGAGGGCCTGCGTTATCGACTCGACGTGGTGGCGGCCAGCGCCGTCGATGTCGTGCAATCGGCGGGCGGTTGGCTCTACGACCGGGCCATGGCCGGTTGGGAAGTGACCGTGCTGCTCCCGCGGGGCTGCGACACCCGCTCGCTGCGCATCCTGGGGGTGCGGGCAGCAGACCTCGAGCCGGAACTCGCCGGGCTGGGGGAGGGCTCCACGAGCCTGGCCGTCAGCGCCGAGGCCTTCACCGCGGATGCGCGGGTGCGTGCCGTCGTCCTCGAGTCGCTGGACAGCCGGCTCACCGAGGTCGCGCTGTGGGGTGACGGCTGGCCCCTGGGCGTGGACCGCGCGACCACGCGGGCGCAGCACCTGCTCAGCGGTGCGGCGCGCATGTTCAAGGGCTATGCGCTTGCCGCGGAGGGCATTCCGGCCACGACGGTCGGCGCCACCGAGGCGCTGCTGTGCGACGTGGGTTCGGGGTCCGACTCAGAGCTGATCCGGCTCGACTAGGCCATGAAGAAGTACTTCCGACACACGCTGCTCTACCTGCACGAGACGATCTCACTGGGATCCGGGCGCAGCGCGGAGTTCGCCGGGATCTTCGCCGACACCTATCAGCCGATGATGGAACAACTCGGCGCCCGGCTGTTCGCGATCTGGGAATCCACGCCCTACAACGGTCACTGGCCGCAGGCGACGGTCATCTGGGAGATCGACGGGTTCGCCGATTACGCCAGGATCGGCGCCGCGCAGGCGCGCGGCGGCAGCCACGAGGCGGCAGCCGGGAAGTGGGCGGCGTTCCTCGCCGACATCGGTGCCTCGGGTGAGGGCCGCATCATGTACCCCGGGCCCAGCAACAAGACGCTCGCCCAGCTGCGTGAGGCCAATTTCACTGCGCCACTGGTGATTCAAGAGATCATGCAGACCAAGCCGGGCCGCCAGGACGACTACATCCGCGAACTGGAGCGGCTCTACGTTCCGTGGTCGGAACGTACCGGTAAGCGCTGGCTCGGTTCGTTCACCACGACCTTCCGCTACAACGAAGTCATCCACTACTGGGCGCTCGACGGCGGCTGGGACTGCTTCGCCGAGCACTATCCCTCGTGGAAAGAGAGCCCGCCGGCGGAAATCGTCACCTGGATGAGCGTGGCCCCCGCCTTGCGCGACGGCTGGGAGGACTCCATTCTGCAGGCCCTACCGCCCTCGCCGCTGCAGTGACGGAACAACGAAACACGGTGAATGCCACCGACTTCAGCTACGATCCGTTCGATGCTGCGGTGATGGCGAACCCGTTGCCGTACTACCGGATCCTGCGCGACCACCACCCGGTGTACTACATGCCGCAGTGGGACACCTTCGCGCTGTCGCGGTTCGAGGACATCTGGACGGTGCTGGAAGTCAACAACGGCACCTTCGTCGCCTCGGAAGGGACACTGCCGCCGGCATCGGTTCTGGCGCAACACAACAGCGGCCCGGTCGACGACCCGCCGCTGCACCCGCTGCCGTTTCATGCCATGTTCGACGCCGACCTGTACGGCGAGATCCGGCGCACCCACTCCCGGCCGTTTCGGCCACGGTCGGTCACGGACCTCGAGGGCCGCATCCGCGCGCTGGCCAACGAGCGCCTCGACGCGCTGCTGCCGGGCGGTTCGTTCGACCTGACCCAGGACTACGGCGGCATCGTGGTGGCCGCCATCGTCTGCGAACTGTGCGGTATCCCCACCGATCTCGCGCCACAGGTCCTCGCCACGGTCAACGCCGGCAGCCTTGCCCAGCCCGGCGAAGGCGTGGACACCGGGCAGGCGCGGCCCAACTACTTCGAATACCTGCTGCCCGCGGTCGCGCGCCGCCGCGCCGATCCGTCCGGGGGACCCCTCGACGTGGTCGATGGCCTGCTGGGCTATCACCTGCCCGACGGCAGCGCGCTCGACGACATGGAAGTCGCGACCCAGATGCTGTGCATCTTCATCGGGGGAACCGAGACCGTGCCCAAGATCGTCGCCCACGGCCTCTGGGAGCTCAGCCGCCGGCCCGACCAGCTGGCCGCCGTGCGCGCCGACCTGGAGAACAACGTGCGCATCGCCCGCGACGAGATGATCCGATTCTGCGCGCCGGCCCAATGGTTCGCGCGAACCGTGCGCAAGCCCTACGAGATTCACGGCGAAACCCTCAACCCGGGCCAACGCGTCATCACCCTGCTCGCCTCGGCCAACCGCGACGAGCGGGAATACCCCGAGCCCGACGAGTTCATCTGGGATCGGCCCATCCGCCGCTCGCTGGCGTTCGGCCGTGGCCAGCACTTCTGCATCGGATATCACCTGGCGCGGCTGGAAGTGGCTGTGCTGCTGGCCGAATGGCTCCGCCGGGTCCCCGACTACGCGATCAACGGTGACGCCGCCACCCGGCTGCCGTCCAGCTTCCAATGGGGCTGGAACAACATCCCGGTGGAGGTGTGACGTGTGGTCCTACCGGATCATCGCCCCCTATCTGTTCGAGCGCACCACGATTGACGACAAGACGGCCGACTGCCTGGCCGACGGACAGGTGTTGCTGCGGTTTTCGGCCGCGGGCGTCTGCGGCAGCGACCTGCCGGCCTTCCGCGGAGCCAAGGGCCGGATCCCCGGCGACGACGGCCGAAGCGGTGCCGAGAAAGACGGCTTTCCCATCCACGAGGTCGCCGGCGAGGTGATCGCCAGCCGGCATCCCGCGCACCGTCCCGGGGATCACGTGGTCGGCTGGGCGTCCGGGTTCGACGGCATGATGGAACGCGTCGTGAGCAACGGCGACGGGCTGGCTCCCTACGATCCGGCCCTGACCCCCGCGCAGGCGGTGGGGCTGCAGCCCCTGGCCTGCGTCCTCTACGCGTGCGAGCAGCTCGGCGACCTGGCCGGCCGGCACGTCGCGATCATCGGCCAGGGATCGATCGGCCTGCTGTTCTCCTACGTCGCCAAGGCGGCGGGTGCGCGGCGTGTCACCGGGGTCGATCCGATCGACCGCCGCGATCTGGCAACGGCTTTCGGCGTCGACGACCCGGTGCGCGCCACCAGTGACCGCTGGGTGAGTCAGCTCGATCCCGCCGACCGCGCCGACGTCGTCATCGAGGCCGTCGGCCACCAGGTCGCCACCCTGACCCATGCGATCGACGCGGCGGCCCCCGGCGGCACCGTGTTCTATTTCGGCGTCGCCGACGACGAGATGTATCCGATCAGCATGCGGGCGATGCTGCGCAACAATCTGACCCTGAAATCCGGTGTGACGCTGGATCGCCGGCGAATGTTGGAGCTTGCGGGCAAGTTCGCCGCCGAGCACCCGTGGCTGCTGGGCGCCTACCTGACCCACACGTTCGGAATCGACGGTGTGCAGGACGCCTTCGACCTGGCCTGCCGGCCGGACCCCGGACGCATCAAGATCGCGATCGCCGGATGAGCCGATGACGGACGCTTCGCCGAGCAATCTGCAGCAGGCGCTGAGCCGCAAGACCCCGATCTTCGGCGGCTGGGTCACCGGCCCGACTGCGCTGGGCCCTGAGGAATTCGCCCGCGCCGGTTATGATTACGTCGGCTTCGATGCCCAACACGGGTATCTCGACGACGCCGGCGTCGCCGAAATCCTGCGTCGGATCGAGCACCTGCCGGTGGGGACGGTCGTGCGCCTGCCCAACGCCGACGCCGCACCGATCGGGCGGGTTCTCGACGCCGGCGCGGACGCCGTTGTCATCGCGATGATCGAGTCGGCGGATCAGGCCGCCGCGGCGGTGTCCGCCACCCGCTATCCGCCGAGGGGCGTGCGCAGCTTCGGCCCGCTACGCGCCAGCCTGGGGCACGACCCCGCCGCACACGAGTCGCGCGTCAGCGTGTTCGCGATGATCGAGACCGCGGCGGCGCTGGCCGGCATCCACGAGATCTGCGCCGTCGACGGCCTCGCCGGAATCTACGTCGGCCCGGCCGATCTGGCCATCTCGCTGGGGGCCGGCGTCGTCGGCGCTACCCGCCATCCGGACGTGTTGGACGCGATCGTGCGCGTCCACCGGGCGGCGGTCGACGCGGGTCTGGTCACCGGCATTCACGCCGGGGACGGCAAGACGGGCCACGCCATGGCGCAGTTGGGGTTCGCGATGATCACCCTGGCCGCCGAGTCACAAGCGTTGCGGCGGGGCGCCGCCGAACACCTGCGCGAGGCGACGCAATGACGCACGACGACCACGCCGAAATCCGCGAGCTGCTCACCGGCTACGCCCTGGCACTGGACGCCGGTGACTTCGACCAGTGCGTCGCGCTGTTCGCACCCGACGGCGAATTCCTGGTGTACGGCACGACCTTTGCGGGTCGCGTCGCGATCGCGGGCATGTTCCGCGACGCGGCCCGCGGCCTGCACCTGACCGGAAGCGCGCGGATCGAGGTCGAGGGGGAACGCGCCACCGCACGCTCACAGGTGCTGTTCGTCCGCGCCGGCGACCTGCAGCTGCGGCCCGCCCTCTACGACGACGAGCTGACCCGCACCGGCGGGCAGTGGCGGTTCGCGCGGCGCCGCTGCCGCTTCATCACCAGCACCGGATTGGCCGACAGCCCCGAGGTGAGTTCAGCATGAGTCAACGCGTCGCACTGGTGACCGGCGCCGCCGGCGGACAGGGCTGGGCCATCGCCAAACGCCTTCGCGGAAAAGGGTTTTCGGTCGCGGCCTGCGACCGGCGGGCCGAGGAACTGCACGCCGGGGCGGCCGAGGCGGGCGACGACGGCCTGATGGCCGTCGAGCTGGACGTGACCTCACCCGCGCAGTGGGACTCCACGGTGGCCGAGGTCGTCGGCCGGTTCGGATCGTTGAGCACGCTGGTCAATTGCGCCGGGGTGCTGCACCGGGCGCCGTTGGCCGAGGAGACGGCCGAAGGCTTCGAAAACTCCTGGCGCGTCAACTGTTTGGGCCCATTTCTCGGAATTCGCGCAGCGCTGCAGCACCTCCGCGCGGCCCCGAACGCGTCCATCGTCAACGTCTGCAGCACCGGCGCCATCCGGCCCTTCCCGCAGCACGCCGCGTACGGGTCGTCGAAGTGGGCCCTGCGCGGGCTGACCCAGACCGTCGCGGCCGAACTCGCGCCCGCCGGCATCCGGGTCAACGCCGTCTTTCCGGGACCGATCGCCACCTCGATGCTCGACGACGCCACCCAGACGCGACTGGCCGCGGCATCGATGTTCGGGCGGATCGGCGAGGCCGGCGAGGTGGCCGACGCCGTGGCCTTCCTGGTGTCCGACGAGGCGTCGTTCATCACCGGCGCCGAACTCGTCATCGACGGTGGCCAATGCCTGCAGATCCGATGAGCGAGTTCTCCATCGGCGTCATCGGCGCCGGGCCCGGCGGCCTGGCGCTGGGAATCATGCTGTCGCGGGCCGGGTTCCACGATTTCACCATCTTCGACCGCGAGGACGGGGTCGGCGGCACCTGGCGGATCAACACCTATCCGGGGCTGGCTTGCGACGTCAAATCACACCTCTACTCCTACTCGTTCGACCTGAATGCCGATTGGTCGAGGCTGTGGTCGGGGCAACCCGAAATCCTGGACTACTTCCAGCGCTGCGCCGACAAGTACGGATTGCGGCCGCACCTGCGGTTGCGCACCGAAATCAAAGCAGCGCACTGGGATGCCGACACCCAACTGTGGTGTCTGACCACCGCGTGTGGCGACCAGCACCACTTCAACGTGGTCGTGTCGGCCGTCGGCCTGTTCACCCGGCCGCTGCTGCCCGAGCTCGTCGAAGAAGAGCCGTTCACCGGAACACTGATGCACTCGGCGCGCTGGGATCATTCGATACCGTTGGCGGGCAAGAGGATCGCCGTGCTGGGCACCGGATCGACGGCCTCCCAGCTGATCCCGGAGCTGGCCAAGGTGGCCGACACGGTGTACTCCGTGCAGCGGTCGCCGACCTGGATCCTGCCGAAGCCCGACCGGCACTACACGCCACGGGAGCGCTGGGCGTTCGCGCACCTGCCGCTCGCCAAACGGCTGTACCGCACCCGGCTGTGGCTGCGCAGCGAATCCAACATCGCCGTGATCGAGCACGGCAGCGACAAGACCGAACAATTCAAGGCCGTCGCGCTGGGGCTGCTGGAAAAGACCGTCGACGACGAGGACCTGCGGCGCAAGCTCACGCCCGATCACCCGATGGGCTGCAAGCGGCTGGTCTTCTCCTCGGACTACCTGGCCGCGCTGACTCGGCCCAACGTCGAGGTGGTGACCAGCCCCGCGCGCTACCTGCGCAGGCGCTCCCTGGTCACCGAGGACGGCACCGAGCGCGAGGTCGACGTGGTGGTCTGTGCGACCGGGTACGCCGCGGCCGACTACCTCGCCGAGCTGGAGGTGTCCGGCGAACACGAGCTCACCCTGCGCGAGGTGTGGCGCGACGGGGCGCACGCCTACCTCGGCATGGCCGTGCCGGGATTCCCCAACTTCTTCATGCTGTACGGACCCAACACCAACGTCGGCTCCAACAGCGTCATCTTCATCCTCGAGGCGCAGGCCCGCTACATCGTGCGGGCATTGAAGTACCTGCGGCGCCGGGGTAAGCGCTACGTCGCGGTGCGTCCGGCCGCACTGGCCGACTTCGTCGCCAAAATCGATCGGTGGATGGTGGGCACCGTCTGGACCACCCAGTGCAGCAACTACTTCCGCGCACCCAACGGGCGAGTGGTCACGCAGTGGCCGCGCAGCGCACGGGCCTTCTGGGGCATGACGCGCCGCTTCCGGCCGGCCGACTTCCGCTTCACCGCGCCCGCCCCCGCGGAACCCGAGGTGTTCACCGTGCCCGAGCGGGGCGCCCGGTGACGCAGCTGGACGGCGCCGAACGCCTCGATCCCGCACTGCGGGACGTCGCCACGACGCGAACCGACTTCTCGCTGGCCGCAATCGAACTCACCCGCGCACCGTTCAACGAACGCCGCCGGCTGGCCGCCGAACAGACCGACGCACACGGGGTCCGGATCGTCGAGGACAGCGTGCCGACCGAATCCGGCGGCGTCGGGGTGCGCATCTACCGCGGCGGCCCGGCCGACCGGGCGCCCGCGGTGGTGTACTGCCACGCCGGCGGTTTCGCGCTGGGCAACCTCGACACCGATCACCGCCAGTGCGTGGAGCTTTCGCGCCGCGGCCGCTGCACGGTGGTCTCGGTGGACTACCGGCTGGCGCCCGAACATCCCTACCCGGCCGCGCTCGACGACGCCGGCGCCGTCGTGCGGTGGGTGACCGCGAACGCGGGGAACCTCGGCGTCGATCCAACCCGCCTGGCCGTCGCCGGTAGCAGCGCCGGCGCCACCCTGGCCGCGTGCCTGGCGCAGCACGCCGCCGACGGGTCACTGCCGCCGGTGGCATTCCAGTTGCTGCACCAACCCGTGCTCGACGATCGGGCCAGCGGCTCGAAGGCGGAATTCCGCACCAGCCCGGCGTTCGACGGCGAGGCCGCCGAGCTGATGTGGCGCTACTACCTGGGACCGGCGGCCCCATCGGCAGCCGCGGTGCCCGCACGCCGCGACGAATTCGCCGGACTGCCACCGGCGTTGATCACCTGCGCCGAAATCGACCCGTTCCGCGACGAGGCAATCGACTACGCGCTGCTGTTACTGCGCGCCGGAGTCTCGGCCGAACTGCACGTCTTCGCCCGCACCTGCCACGGATTCGATTCGCTGCTGCCCGAGTGGCCGGGCTCGCAACGACTGTTCGCGCTGCAAGGCGACGCCCTGTCCAGCGCGTTGCACGGCGACTAACCGTCGAATCTGATCAGCTGCCGCACTGCGGTGCCGTCGGCCAGATTGTCCATCGCCGCGTTGATGTCCTCCAACGCAATCGTCGAGGACACCAGCGATTCCACCGGCAGCCGGCCCGACTGCCACAGCTCGACGAACCGGGGGATATCCCGGCTGGGTACCGCGGAGCCGAGGTAGCTGCCGATCAACGACCGGCCCTCGGCCACAAAACCCAACGGGGACAATCTGATTCGTGCCGTGGGCGGCGGTAGCCCCACGGTGATGGTGCGCCCGCCGGGTGCGGTCAATCCGATCGCGGTCTCCAGCGCGGCGGGATGGCCGACGGCCTCGACGACCACCGCCGCCTTCACCGCCGCGTCGGCGGCCTGCTGCGGTGTGTAGGTCTCGTGGGCGCCCAGGCGGCGGGCGCCGGCCAACTTTTCCGGCAACTGGTCGACGGCGACCACCCGCACATCGTCGTATGTCAGCGCGGTGAGCAGCGCCGCCATCCCGACACCGCCCAGCCCGACCACCGCGACCGTCTCGCCCGGCCGCGGATGCCCCACGTTGAGCACCGCGCCACCACCGGTGAGCACGGCGCAGCCCAACAACGCGGCGACGTCGGGCGGCACGTCGGACGGCACCGGGACCGCGCTGGCCCGATTGACGACCGCGTGTGTCGCGAAGCCCGACACCCCGAGGTGGTGATACACCGGATGCCCGGCGCGGCTGAGCCGAATGTCGCCGCCGAGCAAGGTGCCGGCGCCGTTGGCCGCGCTGCCCGGTTCACACGGCGTCAGGCCCTGGGTCGCGCACGCCGCGCAATGACCGCACCGCGGCAGGAAGACCAGCACCACCCGCTGACCCACGGCCAGGTCGGCGACCCCCTCGCCGACTCGCTCGACGATCCCGGCGGCCTCGTGGCCGAGCAGCATCGGTACCGGCCGCACCCGGTTGCCGTCGACCACCGACAGGTCCGAGTGGCAGATGCCGGCCGCCTCGACGCGGACCAGCACTTCGTCGCGGCCCGGTGGTGCGAGGTCGAGGTCGGTGACGGCGATGGGCCGCGACTGTGCATAGGGCCGGGGCGACCCGATGTGCTCCAGGACCGCGCCCCGAATTCCAGACATGTTGGAATACAACCATGGCGTCGGCTTCCGTAGTTCCGCCCGCACCGGACGGGCTGACCAGCAACGACTTTCCGGTGCTGTGGCCGGTGGGGACCCGGTGGGCCGACAACGACATGTTCGGCCACCTCAACAACGCCGTGTACTACCAACTGTTCGACACCGCGATTAACGCCTGGATCAACACGAACACCGGGTTGGACCCGATCACCACGCCCGCGCTGGGCATCGTCGCCGAATCGGGCTGCCGCTACTTCTCCGAACTGCAATTCCCGCAGCGCCTGGAGGTGGGTGTGGCCGTCACCCGGCTGGGCCGCAGCAGCGTCACCTACCGGCTGGGCGTGTTCCGGGCCGAGCCAGCGGACACCCGGGCGCGGCCGATCACCGCGCTGGGGCACTGGGTGCACGTCTACGTCGACCGGGAATCTCGCAAGTCCGTCCCGATTCCCGACGCCGTCCGCGCGCTGCTGGCGACGGCCGCCGTAGACCAATAAGGGCCCGATTTGCCCCGGATATGCTTCGCGCATGCCAGTGATGAGCAAGACCGTCGAGGTGGACGCCGACGCCGCATTGATCATGAAGATCGTCGGCGACTTCGCCGCCTACCCGCAGTGGAACGAGGAGATCAAGGGCCTGTGGGTGCTGGCCCGCTACGACGACGGGCGCCCCAGCCAGCTGCGGCTCGACACCGATTACCAAGGCATGCAGAGCATGTTCATCCAGGCCGTGTACTACCCCGGCGAGAACCAGATCCAGACCGTCCTGCAGCAGGGCGACCTGTTCACCAAGCAGGAACAGTTGTTCTCGGTCGTGCCGATGGGGGCGTCGAGCCTGCTGACCGTCGATCTGGACGTGGAAACGTCGATGCCGGTCCCGGCGCCCATGGTGAAGCAACTCCTCAACAACGTGTTGGACCACCTGGCCGAAAGCCTCAAGCAGCGCGCCGAGCAGCTGGCCGCGAGCTAGCTTGACGGCGGCGACCCGCTTCGCCCGGCTGACGGCTCAGATGATTCCGGTGCGGTCGCGCATCTCGGTCAGGCGGGCCGCCGCATCGGTGAACTGCCACACGGTGTGCTCGATCACCGCGGCGGTGTCGCGGCGGCGCAGCGCGGCGATCACCTGGCGATGGTTGTGCACGGCGGCCTCACCCCACTGCGGATCGGCCGCATAGACCAGCACCGGCATGTAGCGCGCGGCGTTGAGCAGGAACCAGGCCAGCTTGATCCGGCCGCTTGCCTGGTTGAAGACGCGGTGAAAAGCGAACTCGATACCGGCGATGGTTTCGGCGTCGGCGGACCCGACGGCCGCGGCCAGCGAGTCGTTGATCCGGTCCAGCTCGTCGATCTGGGCGTCGGTGATGTGGTCGGTGGCCGCCGCCGCCAGTTCGCGGGCGATCGACGCCTGCAGCCAGAAGATATCCTCGATGTCCTGCCGCGTCAGGGGCAGCACGACGTGGCCGCGGTGCGGTTCGAGCTGCACCATGCCCTCACCGCGCAGCTTGAGCAGGGCTTCACGCACCGGGGTGACGCTGACCCCGAGTTCGGCCGCGGTCTCGTCCAACCGGATGAACGTGCCCGGGCGGAGCGAGCCGGACATGATCGCCGCCCGCAGACGACCCGCCACCTCGTCGGACAACTGCGCCCTCCGCACCGGCCGCCGACTTCTCGGATGCATTGACATCGGTGCGTTCACGGGGAGCTGCCAGGGCTTTCGTGGGCTTGGCGGGACGGAGTTTACGTTTTGAAGGGCGTTAACCGGGACTTGTCAGTGGACGGCCAACGCCATAGTGTGACCCACACAACACTAAGTTTTATCAAATATCAACCTGGCGCAAGCGGTGCGCGAGTGAAGGGAAGTGTTGAGTTTGACCGCGCAATTGGCGAGCCATCCGACACAGGCGAACGAGCAGCCGTACCTGGCCCGGCGGCAGAACTGGGTGAACCAACTCGAGCGGCACGCGCTGATGCAGCCGGACGCGACCGCGCTGCGGTTCCTGGGCAACAGCCTGACGTGGGGTGACCTGCGCCGCCGGGTGGCGGCGCTGGCCGATGCGCTGAGCCGCCGGGGTGTCGGCTTCGGTGACCGGGTGATGATCCTGATGCTCAACCGCACCGAGTTCGTCGAATCGGTGCTGGCCGTCAACATGCTCGGCGCCATCGCGGTCCCGCTGAACTTCCGGCTCACCCCGCCCGAAATCGCGTTCCTGGTCCAGGATTGCGAAGCGCGCGTGGTCATCACCGAGCCGGTGCTGGCCCCGGTGGCCACCGGCGTCCGAGACATCGAGTCGCGGCTGGGCACCGTCGTGGTGGCCGGCGGCGCGACCGACGACAGCGTGCTCGGCTACGAAGACCTGATCGACGAGCCCGGCCAGGAGCACCAACCCGTCGACATCCCGAACGACTCGCCGGCGTTGATCATGTACACCTCGGGCACCACCGGCCGGCCGAAGGGCGCCGTGCTGACCCACACGAACCTGACCGGCCAGACCATGACCGGGCTGTACACCAATGGCGCCGACATCAACAACGACGTCGGGTTCATCGGGGTGCCGTTCTTTCATATCGCGGGCATCGGCAACCTGCTGACCGGGGTGCTGCTGGGCATCCCGACGGTGATCTATCCGCTGGGCGCGTTCGAGCCCGGGCAACTGCTCGACGCGCTCGCCGCGGAGAAGGTCACCGGGATCTTCTTGGTTCCCGCCCAGTGGCAGGCGGTCTGCGCCGAACAGCACGCGCGCCCGCGTGAGCTGAAACTGCGGGTGATCTCATGGGGCGCCGCGCCGGCTCCCGACGCGCTGCTGCGGGAGATGTCGGAGCGGTTCCCCGGCGCCCAGATACTGGCCGCGTTCGGCCAGACGGAGATGTCGCCGGTGACGTGCATGCTGCTTGGCGAGGACGCCATCCAAAAGCGTGGCTCGGTCGGCAAGGTGATCCCCACCGTGGCCGCCCGCGTCGTCGACGAGAACATGAACGACGTGCCGATCGGTGAGGTCGGCGAAATCGTCTACCGCGCACCGACTTTGATGGGCGGCTACTGGAACAATCCCGAGGCCACGGCGGAAGCGTTCGCCGGCGGCTGGTTCCACAGCGGCGACCTCGTCCGCATGGACGCCGACGGCTACGTGTGGGTGGTCGACCGCAAGAAGGACATGATCATCTCCGGCGGGGAAAACATCTACTGCGCCGAGGTGGAAAACGTCCTCGCCAGCCACCCCAGCATCGTCGAGGTCGCCGTGATCGGCCGGGCACACGAGAAGTGGGGGGAGGTACCGATCGCGGTCGCCGCTGTCGCGGGCGACAATTTAGCGCTCGAAGAGCTGGACGAGTTCCTGACCGAGCGGCTGGCGCGATACAAGCACCCCAAGGCTCTCGAGATCGTCGACGCGTTGCCGCGCAACCCCGCGGGCAAGGTGCTCAAGACTGAACTGCGAGTTCGCTACGGAGGCGGATAAATCGACTAAATCCATTCTAGGCCAAGCGGTTTTAGGAGCAGAGAGGAAAGTTGACGCGGGCTGTAACGTTTGCCAGCTGTTGGCGAAGGGTTAATTGTGCGGATGCAGTTCACACGTGGTTGGCCATCGGGTACATTCCTGTGGTCTCCGTTACTACTTGCCAGTAGGGAGCCGATGGTCACACACGTTGAGTCGGGGCGAGGCGGGGGCATCCCCAGCCGCCTCGCGGCGAGGGGGAAAGGCGTGCTTAACGATCCGCCGCGACGCCGGAAGGCGCGCGGTGACGGCGCGAGGGGGCAACGGTGACGTCAACGTCGACGAGTCGGCGGGGTCCCTACCTGGTTGGCTACGTGCGCGACCAACTGCAGCCGCCGCTGACGCTCGTCGGGGGATTCTTCCGGATGTGCGTGCTCACCGGGAGGGCGCTGTTCCGCTGGCCGTTCCAGTACCGCGAGTTCATCCAGCAATGCTGGTTCATCATGCGGGTGGCGTTCCTGCCGACCATCATGGTGTCGATCCCGCTGACCGTGCTGCTGATCTTCACCCTCAACGTCCTGCTGGCCCAGTTCGGGGCCGCTGACCTGTCCGGGGCCGGCGCGGCGATCGGCGCGGTCACCCAGCTCGGCCCGCTGACCACGGTGCTGGTGGTCGCCGGCGCCGGCTCGACCGCCATCTGCGCGGACCTGGGGGCCCGCACCATCCGCGAAGAGATCGACGCGATGGAGGTGCTCGGCATCGACCCGATCCACCGGCTGGTGGTCCCCCGGGTCGTCGCCGCGACCCTGGTCGCCACCCTGCTCAATGGCCTGGTGATCACCGTCGGTCTGGTCGGCGGCTACCTGTTCGGCGTCTACTTGCAAAACGTGTCGGGTGGCGCCTACCTGGCGACCCTGACCACCATCACCGGCTTGCCCGAGGTCGTCATCGCGACGGTCAAGGCGGCCGTCTTCGGGCTCATCGCCGGCCTGGTTGGGTGCTACCGCGGCCTGACCGTGCGCGGCGGCTCCAAGGGTCTGGGCACCGCCGTCAACGAGACCGTCGTGCTTTGCGTCGTCGCGCTCTACGCCGTCAACGTGGTGCTGACCACCATCGGCGTGCGGTTCGGGACGGGGCACTGACATGTCGACCTCCGCCGTCTTTCGCGCCCGGTTCCCCCGGGCGGCTGAAAACCTCAACCGCTACGGCCTCGCCGCGGCCCGGGGTCTCGACGACATCGGTCAGATGGCGTGGTTCGGCACCATCGCCGTGGGGCACATCCCGCACGCGCTGCGCAACTACCGCAAGGAGACCCTGCGCCTGATCGCCCAGATCGGGATGGGCACCGGCGCCATGGCGGTCATCGGCGGCACCGTCGCGATCGTCGGCTTCGTGACGTTGTCCGGTAGCTCGCTCGTCGCCATCCAGGGCTTCGCCTCGCTGGGCAACATCGGCGTCGAGGCGTTCACCGGGTTCTTCGCCGCACTGATCAACGTGCGCATCGCTGCGCCCGTCGTCACCGGCATCGCCATGGCCGCCACGGTCGGCGCCGGCGCCACGGCGGAGCTGGGCGCCATGCGCATCAGCGAGGAGGTCGACGCCCTGGAAGTGATGGGCATCAAATCGATCTCGTTCCTGGCCTCCACCCGCATCATGGCCGGGCTGGTCGTGATCATCCCGATCTACTCCATGGCCATCATCATGACTTTCCTGTCCCCGCAGATCACCACGACGGTGATCTACGGGCAGTCGAACGGCACCTACGAGCACTATTTCCGGACGTTCCTGCGGCCCGAGGACGTGTTCTGGTCGTTCCTCGAGGCCATCCTCATCACCGCGGTCGTGATGATCACGCACTGCTTCTACGGGTATGAGGCCGGTGGCGGCCCGGTCGGCGTGGGTGAGGCCGTCGGCCGGTCGATGCGCTTCTCACTGGTATCGGTACAGGTTGTCGTATTGGCCGCCGCGTTGGCGCTCTATGGCGTCAACCCCAACTTCGCGCTCACGGTGTAGCCGGCCATGTCCCGACCGATTCAGACCAACGCCCCGCGGACCCCGCCGTACAAGCTGGCCGGCGTGGCCCTGCTCGTCGTCGCCGCGCTCGCGCTGGCCCTGGTCTACGGGCAGTTCCGGGGCAGCTTCACTCCCAAGACCC